>JBFXKH010000038.1:0-26152 GCA_050173995.1 Lysobacterales bacterium
GATCGCCGTGTACTTCTCGCGGTCCTTATCGCCCAGGCGCAATGCCGGCGGCAAGCTCCACACGCCGGCCGGGTGATCCTTGCTGTCGGCCGGATTGGCGTTGATCTCGCTCGATGCATCCAACACGAAGCCAGCGGCGGTGGCCAAGGCAATCACCTGATCCTGACCGACATAGCCACTGGCATCGCCTTTGGCGACTTCGCCCTTGGCGCGATGCTCGACCACGCCCAGGGTGCCGCCCGGCTTAAGTACGTCGAAGAAGCCCTGGAACATGACTTCGGCGGTCTCCGAACGCTGCCAGTTGTGGACGTTGCGGAAGGTCAGCACGACATCGGCGGAAGCGGGCTCGCCGAAAACCGGCTTGGCCAGATCGAACAGACGCAGCTCGGGCGCACCGTAGACTTCGGGTGCGGCGGACAGCTTGGCGTTCAGGGCGTCAACGTTTTTGCGGTAATACGCCTTCGCGTCTTCGCTGCTGGCGCTTTCGGGGTCGACTATCGCCGCAACGTAATGCCCCTGGTCGCGCAGCAGGGGTGCCAGAATCTCGCTGTACCAGCCGCCGCCGGGGGTGATCTCGACCACGGTCTGATCGGGACTCAGGCCAAAAAACTGCAGCGTTTGCACCGGGTGCCGCCAGGCATCGCGGGCGACATTGGCCGGATCGCGCCAATCGCCTGCGACCGCCGCGTCCAGTGCCGATACCGTCGGTGCGGCTGCCGTCGGTGCGGCTGCTGTGCTGGGCGGCGTCGATGCCGCTGTGGGCGCCGTCGGTTCGCCGGTCGGCGAGCAGGCGGCGAGGCCTAGGATCATTGCCAATGCGAGCGTGTTGCGAATCATGGTCCTCTCCTGAGCTGAACTGGCCGCCGGCCAAGCCGGTCGCCAAAGTGTCGGAAAAGCCTAACACAGCCGCCGTGCCAGCGAGCCAGTGTTGCGACGACAACACCAGCCAGCCACTCCGCCCACAGCCCCGGCGACGGATGGCGGGCGGGCGGCTTTTTCGTTTCGAAAAATGCGTAGATGGGTAGAGCGACGCGGTGTTTCACGGCGGAGCCGGTCAACCCATCAACCCGACTCTACCTCCGTCGCTGCCTCTTCGTAGGCCTGTTGATGGGTTGACCGGCTGCGCCGTTGAAAGCCGCTGCGCTCTACCCATCCTACGTTACTGCGCTCTACCCATCCTGCGTTGCTGGTAGCCTGTGCCACCGGGGCCAGATCCGAAGCGGACCAGGGTGGTTTCGCCGGGGCAATGGTCCGCGTTTCGTCCTGAGCCGAGCTCGCGATCATGGCCCACCGCTCCCGCATCGCCGGATTCATCATCGACTGCAACACCGACAGCCTCGCCAGCGCGGCGGACTTCTGGTCGCGCGCCCTGGGTCTGGCCATCGTCGATCCGGATGAGGGCGGCGAAAACAAGTATGCCCGGCTCGCCCAGGGGCCCGGCGGGATGCACATCGAAGTGCAGCGGGTGCCGCACGAATCGCGGGTTCACCTGGATATCGAGACCGACGACATCGACGCCGAGGTCGCCCGGCTGATTGCCCTGGGCGCGATCGCAATCGAGCGCCCGCGCAATGGCCGCTGGGTGGTGATGCAGGCGCCGACCGGGCAGCGCTTCTGCGTGGTGCGCCCGCAGCAGCCGGACCTGGCGCCAGAGGCCAATCGGTGGGACTGATTGAACCCGGCGTCGAAGGCAACGACCAGGGTAGCTGGCAATTGCCATCTGGATGGCATCGGGTTAGGATGAACGTAAGTTTTCAGTGAGGAACGCGAGCATGTCCGAGCCCCAGTTGTCGGTGCGCAGTGCCCGAGCGCGGGCGCTGGCGCACAGTCTTGCCAAGCGTGAGCGGCGTACGGTGGCCGAGGTGGTGGAGCGTGCGCTGGAGGCGTATTCCGCGCACCAGACTGGTCGCGCACCGGCAGCGGAGTTCTACCAGGAATTGAATCGGCTGTACGCCACCGATTTGGATCTGGAGCAGTTGATCCAGGACAGCCGGGTGCCGCACGCCGGGGTGGTGCTTTGATTTTTCTCGATACCAATGTCATTTCGGAATCGTTGCGCAAGGCGCCGAGTCCGACGGTGATGAGCTGGTTGGCGGCGCATGACGACTCGATCGCGATTCCGACCGTGACTCTGGCCGAGATTGCTTTCGGCATTGCCAAGATATGGCCGGATCAGCGTTCGCAGTTGTTGCAGCGAGGTCTTGATTCCTGGCGCGGGCGGTTTGCCGGGAGGATTTTCGCCTTCACCGAGCAGGCCGCCATGGCCTATGGCGAGTTGATGGGCGCGGCGCAACGGGCAGGCCGCCCGCTATCGGTTCCGGACGGGATGATCGCGGCGATCACCCTGGTCAATCAAGGGCGCCTGGCAACCCGCAATGGCCGCGACTTCGGCGCCGTGCCGGTGCCCTTGATCGATCCCTGGAATGGGGCGACGCACTCGCGTGGTCTCTGATGAGGTAGGTATCCCCTGTCAGAGCCGCCTCAAAGCGGTGCCGGAACCAGGACGCGGCCCGGACGCCGCTGCCGGCCTGATTCAGCCGCCGCCGTGGTTGCTGCCGGCCAGCCGGTACCAGTCCAGTCGCCGGGTCAGCAGCATCACCGAGGCGAGTGCGGCAAACAGCGCCAGGGCGCCGACCAGTAGGGCGTAGTCCTCCGACTGCAACAAGCCGAACAACAGCCCGAACAGCAGGCCGAGCAGGGCGGCGAAGGCGAGCCCGCGACGCCGATCGCCGAGCACGCCGGCCATGTAGTTGGCGATCAGGCCAATGCAGGCGGAGGTGGCGAGGGCATAGGCCGGGCCGAAGTCGAGGTGTTCGGACAGGGCCAGAAGCAGCAGAAAGAAAATCGCCAGAGCGAGGCCGGTCAGCGCGTATTGCAGCGGATGCACCCGCACCTGTTTCAACACTTCGATGAAGAACACCGCGCCGAATACCAATACCAGCAACAGCAAGGCGTACTTCATCGCGCGATCGGTCTTGAGATAGCGGTCGACCGGATCGACCAGGGCGACCGCGAACCGGCTCGAATCCAATCCGGGGCAGTAGTCTTCGGTGACTGCGCATTGCGCGATCAACTGATGCGCGCGGCTGGACAGTCGCGACACCGCCCATTGCGCTTCGAAGCCCTGGGCGTCGATCTTTGACGACTGCGGCAGGTGGTTGCCCTGGAAGCCGGGATGCGGCCAGTCGGCACGGATCGCGACCCGGGTCTCGGCGCCGACCGGGGCGAATTCGATGCGCTCGCTGCCCGCCAGTTCCACCCGACCGGTGATCTGCAAGTGGGCACCGGCGGCGAGCGCCGGCAACCGTTCGTCCGGTAGCGCCAGTTGGATGCCCTCGGGCATCCAGGCAATGCCGGTGCCGGGCTCGGCGGACAGTTCTTTTCCGTCCAGCGCCAGGGCCAATTGCCCGATGCCACGGTTGTCGCCGGTGCCGAGGACCAGGCGGGCGTCATCGATCCGCCAATCGCGCAGGTCGGCATCCAGGCGAGGCGCCGGAGGAACGGTGAAATTCGCGGTGATGCTGATGGCGTCGCGATAGAGTCGGGCGGTGTAGATGCCACGGTGGCGGACCTCGGTGCCGAGGGTATTGTCGATTTCGAGTTGGTCCGGGGCGAGCAGGCGGCGTTCGGTCTGCCAGACGTCTTCGCTGGTTTCCTTTTCGACGCCGTTGACCGACTTCTTGTGGCGGATCCGCACCAGTTGCTGCACCGTCAGCATCAGCAGCGGGCCGGTCAGCCGCTGGGCGCGACTGGATGATTCGGCGATCTCGGTACGTACCGCGGCGGCAAGTTGCTGCCGCTCCTGGACCAGGCTGCGAAGCAACATCAGCGGCAACAACAACACCAGGGTCAGCGCCCCGAGCAGCAACACCTTCCATCCGAAGCGCATGGCCGTTCTCCGCGCGGCTGATTGGCGCCGCGTTGGCCGGAATACTGGGGCATCGATCTGGCCGCCCGGGGCGGGGAAAATGGCGGCGATCGGGCGGCATCGGCCGCGCGCGATCAATCGGCGTTGCGCCGATAGAGCAGGTCGAACACCGCGTGGCCGAGTTTCTCGCCGCGCTTCTGGAAGTGGGTTTCGATGCGCCAGGGTGGACGTGGGGCGACCGCGCGCGGGCCGAGCGGGTTGACAAAATGCGGGCTGGCTTCGAGCACGTCGAACATGTGCTCGGCGTAGGGCGCCCAATCGGTGGCCAGATGCAACAGACCGCCGGCGACCAACTTGGCCGCGATTTTTTCGACCAGCGGCGGCTGCACGATGCGGCGTTTGTGGTGGCGGGTCTTGTGCCAGGGGTCGGGAAAATAAAGTCGCAGTTCGGCCAGCGTGCGATCAGCAATGCAATGCTCGAGCACTTCCACGGCGTCGTGCTGCATTACGCGCAGGTTGTCGAGTCCGGCTCTCTCCGCGTTCAACAGCAGGCGGCCAACGCCCGGTCGGTGCACTTCGATGCCCAGATAGTTGCGCGCCGGGTCGCTGGCCGCAGCGGCGAGCAGGGCCTCGCCATTGCCGAAGCCGATCTCCAGAACGGTCTCGGCGCGGCGTCCGAACACGCGGTGAAAATCCAACAGCGCGGGCCGATAGTCGATGCCGTAACGCGGCCAGCAGGCGGCCAGCGCACGCTCCTGGCCCGCGGTCAGCCGGCCCTGGCGCAGCACGAAACTGCGGATCGCGCGGCGTTTGCGGTCGGCGGTTTCGGGCGTCTCGCTCATCGCCGCTGCTGCGCTCAGAAAAACGCCCCGTCGATCGGGCTGGACGCGCTGGCGTAGCGCTTGCGTGGAATGCGCCCGGCCAGGAACGCTTCGCGGCCGGCCTCGATCGCCTTTTTCATCGCGCCGGCCATCAGCACCGGATCGCGGGCACCGGCGATGGCGGTATTCATCAGCACGCCGTCGCAGCCCAGTTCCATCGCGATCGCGGCGTCGGAGGCGGTGCCGACCCCGGCATCGACCAGGATCGGCACCGAGGCGTTTTCGATGATGGTGAGGATATTGTAAGGATTGCGGATGCCAAGCCCGGAGCCGATCGGTGCGGCCAACGGCATCACCGCAACGCAGCCCATACCCTCCAGGGTTTTGGCGATGATCGGGTCGTCGTTGGTATAGACCATCACTTCGAAGCCTTCGTGGATCAGCACCTCGGCGGCCTTGAGCGTTTGCACGATGTCCGGGAACAAGGTTTTTGGGTCGCCCAGCACTTCGAGCTTGGTCAGCGCGTGGCCGTCGAGCAACTCGCGCGCCAGCCGGCAGGTGCGGATCGCATCCTCGGCGGTATAGCAGCCGGCGGTGTTCGGCAGAAGCGTATAGCGCGAGGGCGGCAGCACGTCGAGCAGGTTGGGCTCGCCCGGGGTCTGGCCGATATTGCTGCGGCGGATCGCGATAGTCACGATTTCGGCGCCGGCCGCTTCGGTGGCGCGGCGGGTCTCGTCCAGGTCCTTGAACTTGCCGGTGCCGGTCAGCAGCCGCGAGCGGAAACTGCGTCCAGCGATCATTAGGGGGTCGGGGATGGGAGCGGTGGTGTTCATCCGGCCAGTATCGCAGAATGGCGACGGTCGGTTTCCATCGGCAGTTTGCTGGGGGGGCGGGAGCGGGGAATGGGGAATGGGGAGCGGGGAATTGTGGGAGCGACCGGCAGGTCGCGACTTTCCGCCGCGACAGCATTCGTGACAAGAACGTAGCGGCGACCCAGTGGGTCGGGGTGTAGGGGCGACCCGGTGGGTCGCCCTGGTGAGCACCGATGCCGCGCGCGCGACCAAGGGTCCCCTGTTTCCCCACCAGCACCGACGCCCCGCACCCTCAAAGAAAGGCGCCTTCAAAAAGGGCTTGACAGCGTCGGGTGGGGGTAAGGCACGGAAGGCTCGGGAAAGGCTCGGGAAAGGGAGGAAGGCTCGGGACACCCACAATATCTGGTGACCGCCATGGCGCAACGGGTCGCGGTGTGCTCGCCGGTGGCAACGCCAGTGCGCAGTGTCGGTTGGTGCAAACGCATCGAAAAGGGCTTTCAACAGCGGCGCTGGTCATCCGGGGCGACGGTGTTCGATACGACGGCTTCGGCCGCCGGGTCAAGGAAGTCAAGGCCAACGGCAGCCAGGACATCGGCGTCTACAGCCAGTCCGGGCAGCGCCTGTACAGCAAGCGCGGCGCCGAGAGCACCCGCCACATCTATCTCGGCAACACCCTGCTCGCGCAGACCAAGACCGTGGGCGGCATCCCGCAGCCCGACACCTACCTGCACACCGACGCGCTCGGCAGCGTCATCGCCGAAAGCACCGCCAGCGGCAGCATCGCCAAGCGCAACGACTACGCCCCCTGGGGCGAACCGATCAGCGGCCCGCTGGATGGCTTGGGCTACACCGGGCATGAGATGGACCCCGACACGGGACTGGTATACGCCCAGCAACGCTACTACGATCCCATCGTCGGACGCTTCCTCAGCATCGATCCGGTCGCAGCCGACGCCAACACCGGCGGCAACTTCAACCGGTACTGGTATGCCAACAACAATCCGTATCGGTTTACGGATCCGGATGGGCGGTTTGGAATTGATGAGTTGATCAGAAACTCCTCGCGTAGTATGGACTCTGAGAGAAATTGCCAAGCTACTCCCAGTTGCCGCTTTCGTCTTGATGAAAGCGAAGGTGGGTCCAAAACTAAGTTGAAGCAGGTAAGTAATGTTACGAACGGCGCTGGTGGCGTGGCCGAAATTGCGTCTGGTGTGGCACTCTGTAGCACTGGTGCTGCTTGTGTGGTAGGAATTCCTGTTATTGTATTTGGCGCATCGAATATTGGTGAGGCTGCAACAGGTTTGAATTCTGTCGACGGCAAAGGCTTCAACCTGGTAAATGCATCTATAGAAACCGGTCTCAAATCTCTTGACGATCCCGATGCCGAACGCAACGCGGTGGGCCTGGGTTCGGCATTGAACCTTTTGGCGGACTTGGCCTCGCTACGAGCGCCGATGGTTGCCGTGAATTTCTTGGGCAATGCACAGTTTAAACTATTCCGTCGTTTACCTGACGACTTCGTTAGAGCGGTTGATGTAACTTCTCAGACCGCAATACTTTTACAGGCGGCAACAACCATGAATACTACCGCTACCGTTCTTGAGGTGGAGCAATAGATGGCTACCCAGGTGATTGCCAATGCTATAAGATTGTTTGATTCATCATCAATACTGTTATTATTATTATCTGCTCTGTCCATGATAATCTTTGAGCGCGTCTCTATAGGTTTGTTGGCTAAACATGCGAGCGTTAGGAAGATAATATTGATTAATCTGTGGCAAGTTGGTGGAGTTTTTTTGACTGGAATGTGGCTACTTCGGGTCGCTTCGCATTGGAGCGAATATTTGGTTTGTGTAGTAATGATCGTGTATTTTGGTATGTATAAACCATTTACATTAAAGTGAAATGCGTCGAGAAACGTAGGGAGAACCTCTAGACACTCAAGGCTCGGGACACCCACAATGTCCGGTGACCGCCATGGCGCAACGGGTCGCGGTGTGCTCGCCGGTGGCAACGCCAGCGCGCAGCGTCGGTTGGTGCAAACGCATCGAACCGGAGTCCGGGGCGACGGTGTTCGAGTACGATGCGGCGGGCAATCTGGCCTGGAGTGCGGATGGGCAGAACCTGCCTTCGACCAGTAGTTGCGATCGGGCCAGCGTGCCGGCCTCGGCGCGGATCGTCACCAGCGCGTAGGCTGGGGTGAGCGCAGCGAACCCCAGCTTTGGCGGCGGCGCTGGGTCGGAATGCTGGGGTTCGCTGTGCTCACCGCCAGCCTACGAAGCGATGTGTGTTTTGGCACTGGCGGCCTCATGGTAAGGGGAACCCCAGCTTTGACGGCGGCGCTGGGTCGGAATGCTGGGGTTCGCAGTGCTCACCGCCAGCCTACGAAGCGATGTGTGCTTTGGCACTGGCGGTCTCATGGTAAGGGGAACCCCAGCTTTTACGGCGGCGCTGGGTCGTGATGCTGGGGTTCGCTGCGCTCACCACCAGCCTACGTTCGATGTCAGGGCGCAGCCCGGATGAAGCGCAGCGCCTTTTCAACGGCGGAGCTGGTCATCCGGGGATGTCGATTCGATAGCGCGTAGGGATGTCGATTCGACAGATCAAAATCCTGGAATGACCCGGTTCGCATCTGAGAACCGCTGCGCTTCTTTCGGGCTACATTTTTTCCTGCCGACCGGCACCGTTTAACAAGGTTCGCGACAGCCATGGTTTGCGACGCCCAACGGGTTTGGCGCTGCCGACGCCTGCGGGCATCGGCGAAACGCGTGACTTCACCCGGCCTTGCTCGCTCGGCGATGAATCAGTAGCCTGATCGTATCCTTTGGTTTCGACCCGTCCGGGTCAGGAGTCTCCATGAACACCCGCCTTGCCGCTCTGACCGAGTGGGTGGATTCGGTTGTGCGTTTGACCGAGCCCGAACACGTGCATTGGTGCGACGGCAGTCAGGCCGAGCTGGCGCTGCTGACCAGCCGCATGCTCGACCAGGGCGAGTTGCTTGCGCTCAATCCGGACAGCCATCCGAATTGTTGGCTGCACCGTTCCGATCCGCTCGATGTCGCCCGGGTCGAGCACCTGACCTTCGTCTGCACCCAGCACCCCGAGGATGCCGGCCCGAACAATCACTGGCTGTCGCCGCTCGAGGCGCACGCCGAGATCGACGCGCTGTTTGCCGGCTGTATGCGCGGCCGCACCCTGTACGTGGTGCCGTATTGCATGGGGCCGATCGATTCGCCGCTGGCGCGCTGCGGCGTCGAGATCACCGATTCCGCCTACGTGGTCGCCAATATGCGCATGATGACGCGGATGGGATCGGCGGCGCTGGCGCGGATCGAGCGCGACGGCGGGTTCGTCAAGGGCCTGCATTCGATCGGCGAGCTCGACCCCGAGCGCCGCTACATCATGCACTTCCCCGAGGAACTGACGATCAAGAGTTATGGCTCTGGCTACGGCGGCAATGCCCTGCTCGGCAAGAAATGCCACGCGCTCAGGATCGCTTCCTGGCAGGCGCAGCGCGAAGGCTGGCTGGCCGAGCACATGATGATCGTCGGCATCGAGAACCCGGCCGGCGCGGTGCATTATCTTGCCGCGGCGTTTCCCTCGGCCTGCGGCAAGACCAACCTGGCCATGCTGATCCCGCCCGCGGCCTATCGGGAGGCCGGTTGGAAGGTGTGGACGATCGGCGACGATATCTGCTGGATGCAACCCGGTGCCGACGGTCGGCTGTGGGCGATCAATCCGGAGGCGGGCTTTTTCGGCGTCGCCCCCGGTACCAGTGCCAGCACCAATGCCAACGCGTTGGCCATGCTCGATCACGACGCGATCTTCACCAATGTCGCCCTGACCGCCGATCGCGAACCCTGGTGGGAGGGTCTGGACGACCGCGTGCCGGCGTTCGACTGGCAGGGTCGGCCGTATGACCCGGCCCACGGCAAGGCGGCGCATCCGAATTCGCGCTTCACGGTATCGGCCCGCCAATGCCCGAGCTGGTCGCCGCGTTCCGAAGATGCGCAGGGTGTGCCGATTTCGGCGATCATCTTCGGCGGCCGCCGCGAATCGCTGGTGCCATTGGTGTTCGAAGCGCGCGACTGGACCCACGGCGTGCTGGTCGGTGCTGCGATGGCCTCGGAGACCACCGCTGCGGCGGCTGGCGCGGTCGGCGTGGTGCGCCGCGATCCGATGGCGATGAAGCCGTTTTGCGGCTACAACTTCGGCGACTATTTCGCGCACTGGCTGAGTTTCGACCAGCCCGGCGCCCGTCTGCCGAAGATCTTTCACGTCAACTGGTTCCGCAAGGGCACCGACGGCAAGTTCCTGTGGCCGGGCTTTGGCGACAATCTGCGCGTGCTGGAATGGATGCTGGCACGCATCGAAGGCCGCGCCCAATCGGTCGCCACCGCCATCGGCCATCTGCCGGAGACCGAAGGCATCAACCTCGACGGGCTGGAATTGCCGAGCGACGCGGTGGCGCAATTGCTGCACGTCGATCCGGCCGCATGGCAGAACGAATTCGCGGCGATCGGCGCCTGGTTCGAACAATTCGGCGAGCGCCTGCCGGCCGCGCTCAAGGCCGAGCAGCAACGCATCCTCAAGGCACTCGGCGCACAATCCGCGTAGCGCGGCTTGCTGGCCAGCGAAGGAAGTAGGGCGGATAAGCGCAGCGCATCCGCCGTTTTTGGTGCGGAGGCACGCGGGTGGATGGTGGATGCGGGGCCGGATTGTGGGAGCGACGGTACGTCGCGACTCTCGTCCGAATCGACAGTCGCGACGTGCCGTCGCTCCCACAACTGCGCTGGTTTCGGGCTACTTGCTGTTTGCGGCGTGGCGGATTTCGAAGCAGTGGTGGATTTTCGGGTCGCGGGCGAAGTCGAACGGGATGGTCGCGGGGCTGATGTCGCGGATGGCGAGGGCGGGCAGGGCGTCGGCGTTGATTTTGAAGCGGCGGAAGTTGTTCGAGAACAGGATCAGGCCATCCGCGGCCAGGCGCGCGGCGCAGGCATTGAGCAGGCGGAAGTGGTCGCGCTGCACGTCGAAATCGGCGGCGCTCTTGGAATTGGAGAAGGTCGGTGGATCGACATAGATCAGATCGTATTCGCCGCGGTCGGCCTCGATGAAGCGCATCGCGTCGCCCTGCACCAGCCGGTGTCTGGGGGCGGCCAGTTGGTTTTCGATCAGGTTGGCCTCGGCCCAGTCCAGGTAGGTGTGGCTGAGATCGACGCTGACTGTGCTCTCGGCGCCACCGGCGGCGGCGTACACGGTGACCGCGCCGGTGTAGCAGAACAGGTTGAGAAAGCGCAGTCCGCGCACGCTCGCGCGTACGCGCTCGCGTAGTGGCCGGTGATCGAGGAACAGGCCGGTATCCAGATAATCGGTTAGATTGACGCGGAAGCGCAGCCCGCCTTCCTGCACCCAGAAAAATTCTCCCTGTTGGTCCTGGCGCTGGTATTGCTCCAGGCGTTGGCGCCGGTGCCGGGTCTTTTCGACGATCCGCTCGCGCGGCACGCTGAATACTTCGGCGGCGACCCGGATGATTTCGTTGAAACGGCGTCGCGCCAGCGCTTCGGGTACGTCCTTGGGCGCGGCGTATTCCTGGATATGCAGATGGTCTTCGTAGACGTCGATGGCGGCGGCGTAGTCGGGCAGGTCGGCGTCGTAGGCGCGGTAGCAGCCGATGCCAGCGCGCTGCAATTTGGGCTTGAGCAGGCGCAGGTTTTTCTTCAGTCGGTTGGCGAGACCGAGCGCAGCCTCGGACAGCGGGCGTTCGGCGGCAAACTGCGCATAGACGGACTTCTCGGTGCCCGGTTCAAAGCGGTACAGCCGGCATTCGATGGCGCCGTTCATGAAGGCGTGGTGGCGGCTGGCGCGCAGGCCGGTGGCGCGGGCCAGTTCCGGGGCGCTGGTGATCAGCGCCGCCTGCCAGCCGGCAAAGCCCTCACGCAAGGCCTGGCCAAACTGCTGGTAGCTGGACGCGAGTTCGCCGATCGTGCCCATGCGTTCGCCATACGGCGGGTTGGCGATCACCAGGCCGTGGCTATAGCCCGGCGGCGCTTGCAAATCGGCGACTGGCCGGACGCCGAACTCGATCCAGTCGCCGACCCCGGCGGCCTCGGCATTGACGCGGGCGTAGTCGATGATTGCGGCGTCGCTGTCGCTGCCGAAAAAGCGCTGGCGTTCGCGCGCACTGCCGGCCGCGGCGCGGGCGTCGGCCTCATCGCGCAACTGTCGCCAGATCGCGGCATCGAAACCGCGCCAGCCGAGAAAACCGAAATACTGGCGGCTGCGTCCGGGAGCCAGGTCGGCGGCGATCAGGGTGCCCTCGATCAACAGCGTGCCGGAGCCGCAGAACGGATCGACCAGGGCGCCACCGTCGGCCGCCAGTGCCGGCCAGCCGGCGCGCAGCAGCAGGGCCGCGGCCAGGTTTTCCTTGAGCGGGGCCTCGTTGCTGCCACTGCGGTAACCGCGCTGGTGCAGGGGCGAACCGGCCAGGTCCAGGGAAACCTGACCGTGGCTGCCGTGGATGCGCAGGTTGAGGCGCAGGTCGGGTTGCTCGCGTTCGATTTCCGGACGGTGGCCGGACAACCGGCGCAGGCGGTCGCAGATGCCGTCTTTCAATCGCTGCGCCGAATACTGGCTATGGCGCAGGGCGGTGTTGGTGCCGTGGGCATCGATCGCCAGGCTGCCGCGCGGGTCGAGATGGTCTTCCCAGGGGAAGTCCAGGGCCGACTGGTACAGGGTCTCGTTGTCCACTTCGGCGATGTCGAACAGCGGCAGCAGGATGCGGCTGGCCAGCCGCGACCACAGGCAGGCGCGCAAGCCGAGTTCCAGTTCGCCCTCGAACTCGACCCCGGCCAGGCTCTGGCGTACCGCGCTGCCACCGAGCTCGGTCAGCTCGCGGGCCAGCAGTTCCTCCATCAGCTTCGGGCAGGTGGCGAAGAACTTCATGCCAGTTCGCCCAGGAACTGCGCCAGCTGCGCCGCGCAGGCCGCGACATGATCGGCCAGGCGATGGCTGTCCGGCAGCAGATGCAGATCGAGTCGGCGCCGTTGGGAAAATTCGATCACCGCAGTGGCCGGGATCAGTTCATCGTCCCAGCCGTGCAGGATCCGCGTCGGCACCACCGCGCAATCGAATGCCGGTGCGTAGCCCGGCAGTTGCAGCGGCAGGGCGAGCAGAAACAGACCACGGACCGGCACGGTCAGCGAAGCCAGCCCGGAAATGAAGGCACCGAAGCTGGACCCGGCCAGCACCAGCGGCCCATCCAGCGCAGCCGCGGCGTCGAGCAGGCGTTGCAGCCGCGCGCCGGCCCCGGCCAGACCGTTGGCCTGATCCAGATCGCGGTAATCCGGGCGCAGGCTGGCCCAGCCGACCGCCTCGGCCGCAGCGGCCATCGCCGATACCTTGCTGGCGTCCGGGCCGGATTCAAGACCGTGCGAAAGAATGACTGTGCCGTGCATGAGGCGACCATCGGGTAATCCAAACAGTCGGCATGCTAACGCACCCGGCGTCAGGAACCTGTCGATAGCTGTGAGAGCGAGGGTGTGGGAGCGACGGTGTGGGAGCGACGGTGTGGGAGCGACGGAACGTCGCGACTGTCTCCATGATCGACAGTCGCGACGTGCCGTCGCTCCCACAAAAGGCAAACTGTTTCCATGATCGACAGTCGCGACGTGCCGTCGCTCCCACAAAAGCCAGACTGTCTCCTTGATCGACAGTCGCGACGTGCCGTCGCTCCCACAAAAGCCAAGCCGATTTTGACGCGCGCGCTCAGGTGCGCCAGCTTGCCGCCGGGCACTTGACCGGGTCCGAAGGCCGGCGCAGTATCGTGATTTGGGTTACCGGACCTGGGGTGGTGGTTATGCATCGATTGCGCCTGGTTTTGCTGTTGGGTCTGTTGGCACTGGCCTCGGACTGGGGCTTGGCGGCGCCGGTCGGTTCGGTTGTTGCGACTGCGCCGGTCGGCCAGGGCACGGCGCCGATCAGTATCAGCCCGGCGTTCAGTGCTCTGTGGTTCGATCCGGCCCGCGATGGTGAGGGCTGGGCGCTGGAAATCCTTAATGCCGATACCGCGCTCGGTTTCTGGTTCACCTATGACGAACAAGGCAGCCAGCGTTGGCTGATCGGCGTCGGCACGATCAGTGGCAACCGCATCCACTTCCCGCAACTGGTCGAAACCACCGGGGCGCAGTTCGGCCCCGGGTTCGACCCGGATGCGGTGCTGCGCCGCGATGTCGGTAGCGTCGATATGGAATTCGACGATTGCCGCCGTGGCCGCTTCACGTTTGCCGCCTTCGACCAGACGATGAGCATCGATCTGGTGCGACTGACCGAGACCCTGCGCCTCGGCTGCGACCCCGGGGTTCCGGTCAGCGACGACGGTCGCGGCCTGCAGAGCGGTGCCTGGTTCGACCCCAGCCACAACGGCGAGGGCTTCGAATTGCAGTGGGTGAGTGCCGATCTCGCGGTGCTCACCTGGTTCACTTTTGATAGCCAGGGGCGACCGTACTGGATTCAGGGCGTGGGTGAACAAATCGACGGCCGCCTTCGGTTTGCGCAGATGCACGCCACCCGTGGCGCCCGCTTCGGCGCGGCCTTCGATCCGGCCCAGGTACAACGTTTCCCCTGGGGCGAACTCAGCCTTCAGATTGCTTGCAACAGTGGCAGCGCCGATTACCAGTCGGTGCTGCCGGAATTCGGCTCCGGCCATTTCGACCTTGTGCGTTTGACCGTGCTCGCCGGCCTGCAATGTCCGCCCGCGATCGGCGAGATCGACTGGCAGGCGCTGGCCGCCAACGGGCCGCGTCTGTCCGAAATGCCGGCGGCGGCGCTGGGCGGTTTCATCTACCTCGGCGGCGGCTTGTCCAGCATCAGCAGCAACAGCGCCGAGTTCTGGCGCTACCAGCCCGTCGACCACAGTTGGGCCCGGCTCGCCAATCTGCCGGCGGCGCGCGACCACGGCATGATGGCGGCGCATGGCGGCATGCTCTACTACTTCGGCGGCAACAGCCGCGCGCTGAGCGGCGCCAGCAGCTCGGCCTGGCGATTCGACCCGGGCACCGGCGCCTGGTCCGGCCTCGCCCCCATGCCCGCGGCACGCTCGGCCGGCGGTGCGGTGGCCTTGGGCGAGCATATCTACGTGGCCGGCGGCAGCCGTTCGGTGATCGATCGCTACACCCCGGCCAGTAACAGTTGGCAATCCATCGCGATCGAAGACAACCAGGCCCGCGATCATGCGAGCGTGGCCGTTTTCCAGGACGAAATCTGGTTGTTGGGCGGGCGCGCGCGGAACGATCCGACCAATACCGACACCGTGCTCATCTTCAACCCACAAACCGGCACCAGCCGGGTCGGGCCGCGGATGACCAGCGGGCGCAGCGGCTTTGGCAGCGCCGTGGTCGGCGGCTATCTGGTTGCGGCCGGCGGCGAGGATGCCAGTGCTCTCGCAACCCTGGGCAGCGCTGAAGCCTATTCGCCGGCAACTGGCTGGCAGCGCATCCGCAATCTGGCGCCGGGAGTGCACGGCGCCGGGGCGGCAGTGGTGCAGGGCAGTTACTACCTGCTCTTGGGATCGACCCAGGGCGGCGGCGTGAGCAACCCGGGCCAGGTCCAGGTGTTGTCGGTATCGCCCTGAGCGGAGCACGGGCGGTCGGGATGGGGCGATTAGCGGCGAATCGGGCCGGCGTCGAACTTATGCTCGCGCGCCCTTTGTTACCATGGGCGAATACTCTCCCGTACCGAGCAACCATGAGCATCCGCACCCGCTTCGCCCCCAGTCCGACCGGTTTTCTGCATATCGGCGGCGCGCGCACCGCGCTGTATTGCTGGCTGGAGGCGCGCCGCCAGGGTGGCGATTTCATCCTGCGCATCGAAGACACCGATCTGGAGCGCAGTAGCCAGGCTTCGGTCGATGCCATCCTCGACGGCATGGACTGGCTGGGATTGAATTACGACGAAGGTCCGTTCTATCAGTCCAAGCGAATCGACCGCTATCGCATCGTCGCCGAGAGCTTGGTCGCGAGCGGCCGCGCCTACCGTTGCTGGTGCAGCCGCGAACGCCTCGATGCGATGCGCGAGGCGCAGATGCAGGCCGGCGCCAAACCGCGCTACGACGGCCGCTGCCGCGAGCATCCGCAGCCGGTCGAGGGCGTGGTGCCGGTGATCCGTTTCCGCAACCCCGAAGCCGGATCGGTGGTATTCGACGACCGCGTGCGCGGGCGCATCGAAATCTCCAACAGCGAACTCGACGATCTGATTATCTGGCGCTCGGACGATTTTCCGACCTACAACTTTGCCGTCGTGGTCGACGACATCGACATGAAGATCAGCGACGTGATCCGCGGCGAAGACCACATCAACAACACCCCGCGTCAGATCAATATCTACCTGGCGCTGGGCGCGACGCCGCCGCGTTTTGCGCATCTGCCGATGATCCACGGCGCCGATGGCGCCAAGCTGTCCAAGCGCCACGGCGCGGTCAATGTCATGCAGTACAAGGACGACGGCTACCTGCCGCACGCACTGCTCAACTACATCGCCCGGCTCGGCTGGTCGCACGGCGATCAGGAAATCTTTTCGCGCGAGGAACTGATCGCGCTGTTCTCGGTAGACGATGTCAACCGCGCGCCCTCGCGCTTCGATTTCGACAAGCTCGGCTGGCTCAACCAGCACTATCTGAAGAACGACCCGCCCGAGCAGGTCGCGGAACATCTGCGCTGGCATTTGCGCGAACTGGATTTCGACCTGGACCGCGGCCCGCCGCTGGCCGGGGTGGTGGTCGCCCTGCGCGACCGGGTCAAGACCCTGAAGGAAATGGCCGAGCGTGCCCGCATCTGGTTCGAGGAACCGGCCGGATTCGATGCCGAAGCGGCGGCCAAGCACCTGACCGCGGCGGCCCGACCCGGCCTGCAGGCAGTGCGCGAGCATTTGGCTTTGATCGCGCCAGACGATTGGTCGCTGGTAAGTGTCGATGCCGCCCTGCGTTCTGCCGCCGAACAACTCGGACTCGGGCTGGGCAAGGTCGCCCAGCCCCTACGCGTAGCGATTACCGGCACCCAGGTCTCGCCCTCGATCGACCACACCGTGTTCCTGACCGGGCGCGAGCGTGCGCTTGCCCGGATCGACCGGGTGATGGCGTTGGACGGCGGTGTTAGGTTTTAGGTTTTCAGTTTTCAGTTTTCGGTGTTCAGTCGTAGGTCGGGTCCAGCGCCGCAGGCGTGGACCCGACAGCTTGAGGCGTTGCCGCGACCGGTGCGGGTGTCGGCTCCGCCGCTGCGCGGCTTGAGCCGACCTACGACTGAACACCGAAAACTGAAAACCTAAAACCTAAAACCTAAAACCTAAAACCGCTCTATCATCCCTCATGCCCGCCGCCCACCATCATCGCCACGCACCTGCTGCTTTTATCCACGCCGTTGCGCGCGCCTGCGAGCAGCGCGGTCTGCGGCTGACGCCGGTGCGGCGGCTGGTGTTGGAGCTGATTGCCGTCGACGAGAAGCCGGTCAAGGCCTACGAATTGCTCGATCGGCTGCGCGAGAGCACCGGCAAGTCGGCGCCGCCGACGGTGTACCGGGCGCTGGATTTTCTGCTCGAACACGGGTTCATCCACAAGCTCGAATCGATCAATGCCTATACCGGGTGCCCGCATCCGGCCGAGGCCCACACCGCGCCGTTTTTCATCTGCGACGGCTGCGGCAGCGCGGTCGAGTTCTGCAATAGCAAGGTCGCCGACCTGTTGCTGACCCACGCCCGGGAACTCGGTTTCATGCCCGGAGCGCAGACCCTGGAAGTACACGGCCGCTGTGCCCGGTGCCGGGATGGCTAGGCTAGTGCGGTGCCTACGGTCCCCGGATTCCGCTGCGCTGCATCCGGGCTACTTGCGGGCGGGCTACGTGCTGGCGCTGTGTTTGGGGTTTGGCGCGGTGGCGGCGCAGGATTTTCCGGCGGAGGCAGAAAATCCGGCGAAGGCTGTGGTCGAGGCCGATCGGTCCACGACTGCCGAGGTCCAGCCGAAAGCGGCTACCACGCCGCCACCGGCTTCCGTGCCGGTGCCGCAGCCAGCGAAGCCGATCCAGCCAACCACCCCCGAGTCCGCGACGCCCGCAGTCGCAAAGTCTCGGGTACGACACGCCGATGATTCGCTGGCCGCTGCCGGCGGTTCGGAGATTCCGCTGATTCCGGCGACCGAGGTTTCGCCGTTCATCGACGCGCTGGAACCCGTGCCCACCGAGGTGCTGCCGATGGCCCTGCTCGGGGAACTGGTGCAGCCGGGTTCGCGCCAGGAACTGCGCTGGGCATCGAGTCAGAGTTTCGATGGCGCCGTGGTGGCGACGCCAGTGATCGTGTTGCATGGCAACCGACCGGGACCGCGCCTGTGCCTGGTGGCGGCCGTGCACGGCGATGAGCTGAACGGTATCGAGATCATCCGCCGCGTCGCCAATGAACTCGATGTCGGCGCCTTGGCCGGCAGTGTGATCGCGGTGCCGATCATGAATTACCTGGGTTATTCGCGCGGCACCCGCTATCTGCCGGATCGGCGTGATCTGAATCGCTATTTTCCGGGGCGGCAAAATGGCAGTTCGGCGTCGCGCATCGCCTACAGTTTTTTCAACGATGTCGCCCGCCACTGCCATGCCCTGGTCGATTTCCACACCGGTTCGTTCGATCGCGGCAATCTGCCGCAGGTTCGCGGCGACCTGCGCATTCCGGCGGTGCTGTCGTTCACCCGCGGCTTTGGCGCGACCGCAGTGCTGCATTCGCCGGGATCGCCCGGCATGCTCAGACGGGCGTTGACCGATGCCGGCATTCCGGCGGTGACGTTTGAGCTGGGGGCGCCGCAGCGCCTGGAGCCGACCGAAATTGATTTCGGCGTGCAGGCCGTGCACACGTTGCTGCACAAGCTCGGCATGACCACCCGCTTCCGCCTGCGGGTCGAGCCGCAGGCGCTGTTCTATGCCGCCCGCTGGGTGCGCGCCGACACCGGCGGCATGCTGTTCGCCGAGGTCGAACTCGGCGATTACGTACGCAAGGGCCAGCGCCTCGGCAAGATCATCGACCCACTGCAGAACCTCGAACAGCCGGTGCTGGCACCAGTGCGCGGCAAGATCATCGGCATGGCCCTGAACCAAATCGTGCTGCCCGGCTTCGCCTTGTTCCATATCGGCGTGCAGACCAGCGAACAACGCCTGGCCGAAGAGGCAGCGGCGGCCGCGGTTGATGCGGTTCCTGCCAGCACCGTGCCGGAAGAAGACGGCGACGACAACCCGCAGGAAGCCGCTGAAGTCGCGGACGAAGACGAAAGCGAGCGGTGATTGCGGCGCGGGAGTGAGGAATGCGGAAGCGGGGAATGGGGAATGGGGAATGGGGAACGGGAAAGCGGCGTCGCCCCGGCGAAAGCCGGGGCCCAGTCCCCACACTGGCGGCAGTGCCCGACACTGGACCCCGGCGTTCGCCGGGGCGACGGTGTATCTGTCCTCGGTCCTCTGTCCTCTGTCCTCTGTCCTCTGTCCCCTGAAACTGGCGAAGGCCGGGGCCCAGTCCCCACACTGGCGGCAGTGCCCGACACTGGGCCCCGGCGTTCGCCGGGGCGACGGTGTATCTGTCCCCTGTCTTCTGTCCTCTGAACGGCGCATAATTCCTTGACCGCAATTGCGGTAAACAGGGAGAAGGCTTATGTATCGTTCGACTGTTCGTTTGGCCCAGCGTCTTGCCGCCATCGGCGCGCTGCTGGCACTCGGGTTCGGGTCGGCCGCCACGGCGCTGACCATCAACGGCGAGGGTATGCGTGCGCCCGGCAGCATCGGCTTCGATGCCAATGGTGTGCCGCTGATCCAGGCCGCCAACGATGAAGACGCCGCCTGGCTGCTCGGTTATGTCCACGCCCGCGACCGTCTGTTCCAGATGGATTTCAGTCGCCGCGCGGCGAGCGGCACCCTGGCCGAACTGGTCGGTCAGCCAGCGCTGGCCAATGATGTGCAATTGCGCAACCTCGGCCTACGCCGCGCCGCGCAGACGACTTGGAGCGCGCTCGCCGCCGACATGCGCGGGGTGCTCAAGGCCTACGCCGATGGCGTGAATTTCTATGTGCGCAAGAACGCCCTGCCGCCGGAATACGGCGCACTGGAACTGACCCGGTTCGAACCCTGGTCGCCGGTCGATACGCTGGCCATCGGCAAGATCCTCGCCTTTCAATTGAGCTTCGATCTGGATATCGATTTCACCCTGCGATTTGGCGCCTATCAGCAGGCCGGTGCCGCCCAGGGTTTCAATGGCCAGGCGTTGTTTTTCGAGGACACCCACCGCATCGCGCCGTTCGATGACCGCATCAGCATTCCCGGTTTCAGCCCAGGCAGCGCGTCGCTCGCGGCCAAATCGCTGAGTCAAAGTCCCTTGCCGATGATCGCGCCCGAGACCCTGGCGATCGCCCAGCAACTGAAGGACAGCGTGGCCGGCAATCCGTGGATCGCGCCGACCCTGAAATCGCGCGAGAACCGCGGTGCCAGCAACTGGTGGATCGTGTCCGGCGCCGAGACCGCTTCCGGGCACCCGATCCTGGCCAACGACCCGCACTTGGCTCTGGACATGCCGGCGATCTTCCACGAGGCGCATATCGTTTCGACCGACAGCCGCTATCCCACACCGATGAACGTCTCCGGTCTGGCGCCGCCGGGCACGCCCGGCATCCTGCTCGGCTGCACCCCGGTGTTCTGCTGGGGGCTCACGGTCAACCCGCTGGATGTCACCGACACCTTTCAGGAGCAGTTGCGGCTGAATACCTTCGGCCTGCCCACGCACACCATGTACAAAGGCGTGGCCGAGCCGGTCAACTGGGTGTTCCAGACTTACATGGTCAACCAGCTTGATGGTGTGCCGGATAACGCCAAGCGCGACACCTCGATCGGCTACACCAATGGCGGCGTGACCGTGCTGGTGCCACGTCGCAATAACGGCCCGCTGCTGTCGATCCAGGGCAATGTCGGCCTGTCCGCGGCCTATACCGGCTGGGGTGCGACCCACGAACTCGATTCGATCCGCCGCATCAACCGCGCCACCAATATGCAGGAATTCCGCGCGGCCTTGCAGTACTTCGACTCCGGTGCGCAGAACTTCGCCTACGCCGACACTGTCGGCAATATCGCCTATTTCACCTCGGCCGAGGCGCCGATCCGCGAGGACCTGCAAACCCTGAATGCGATCGACGGCGCGCCGCCGTTCCTGATCCGCGACGGCAGCGGTGCGCGCAAGAACGAATGGCTGCCGGTCGCCAACCCGCAGCCGAATCAGGCGCTGCCGTTCGAGATTCTGCCGGAGAGCGAGATGCCTTCGCTGATCAATCCGGCACGGAATTACATCGCCAATGCCAACAACGATCCGGTCGGCAATACTCTGGACAACAACCCGTTCAACCAGTTGCGTCCTGGTGGTGGTCTTTACTACCTGAATTTCGGTTACGACTCGCTGCGCATGGGTCGGGTCGATCGCATGATGCAGTCGCTGATTGCCGCACCCGGCAAGATCAGCGTCGCCGATATCGAAAAGACCCAGGCCGACGACCAGATGCTCGACGCCGAACTGGTGCTGCCGTATTTGCTCGCGGCCTTCGATCGGGCGTCCAGTTCATCCTGGACTGCGCTCAACGCACTGTCCTCCGATGCCCGCATCGGCGAGGCGGTGGCGCGTCTGGCCGACTGGGATTTCTCCACACCGACCGGCATCACCGAGGGTTACGATCCGGGCGATGTGCCGTTCGCCTTGGCACCGCCTTCGGCTGCCGAGATCGGTCACTCGGTCGCCGCCACGATCTTCTCGATGTGGCGTGGTCAGGCGGTGAAAAATGTGATCGACGCCAGCCTCACCCGGGTCGGTCTGGGTGGCGCCCTGCCCGATGGCGATTCGGCCTATGTCGCGCTCAAGCACCAGCTCGACGTGTTCGACAGCCAGCAGGGGGTCGGTGCTTCCGGCCTGAATTTCTTCCAGGTGGCGGGTGCCCCCGGCGCCGCGGAGGCGCGCGATTTCCTGCTGCTGAAATCGCTGGCCGACGCGCTCGACCTGCTCGCCAGTCCGGCCTTCGCCCCGGCCTTTGCGCAATCGACCAACCAGGACGACTACCGCTGGGGCCGCCTGCACCGGATCGAGTTCAAGCACCCGCTCGGTGGCCCGTTCAACTTCCCGGGGCCGGGGCTGTTCGGCATCGGCAACTTGGCGCCGGACCTGCCCGGTGTCGCCCGCCATGGTGGCTATCGCTCGGTCGATGTGGCCAACCACAATGTCCGCGCCAATTCGGTCAACGCCTTCATGTTCAGCCGCGGTTCCTCGCGTCGTTTCGTCGGCGAGATGAGCGATCCGGTCCAGGCTGAGCAGATCTATCCGGGCGGACAGTCCGGCGTGCTGAGCAGCGGCCCGGCCTATATCTCGCAAATGCCGGTCTGGCTGGTCAACGGCTACAAGCCGCTACCGATCGAAGTTGCGCCGCATGCTGCGGCGGCGGTGCAGGTGCTGGATTTCGTGCCGGTCCCGTGAACCCGGCCGATCCGGGTGCCATAGTCAAACCGCGCGGGCCATTCCCGCGCGGTTTCGACATCGACGCCGGCTGTCGCCATCTGGCCAGGGTCGATCGCGCCCTGGGCCGACACATCAAAAAGATCGGCCCGATCGAACCGGAATGGCAGCAGCGCTTCGACCCGGTCGATGCCCTGGCCCGCTCGATTCTGTATCAGCAATTGTCCGGCAAGGCCGCCGCCACCATCGTCGGCCGGGTGCGCGAACGCTGGTGCGAGGGCGGGGCGATGAGCGCCTGCCGGCTGCACGCGGCGCCGGCCGCCGGACTGCGCGAATGCGGGGTCAGCTTCAACAAGATCGCCGCGCTCAAGGACCTGGCCGACAAGGCTGCCACCGGCTTGGTCCCGAAGGCGGCGCAACTGCGCTTTATCCATGACGATGACCTGATCGAACGCCTGACCGCCGTGCGCGGCATCGGCCGCTGGACCGTGCAGATGCTGTTGATCTTTCGGCTCGGTCGCCCGGATGTGTTTCCGATCGACGATCTCGGTATTCAAAAGGGCGCGGCCATCGTCCGAGGTCTGGATGCCCCGCCCAAACCCAAGGCCTTGTTCGAACTCGGCGCGCCCTGGGCGCCGTATCGCTCGCTGGCCAGCCTGTACCTATGGCGCGTTGTGGATGGGTGAGGGCGGGGCTGGAGCAGGAATTGTGAGAGCGACGGTGTGGGAGCGACGGTGTGGGAGCGACGGAACGTCGCGACGGTCTCCATGATCGACAGTCGCGACGTGCCGTCGCTCCCACAACAGCGCGAGGCAGCGATCGCTTCCACATAAGCGCCACCACCGAACGGGTTGCCGTGCTGCAAACGCACATGCACTGCGCCGTCGGCTTCGCTACAGTGCTCGGCTCACTTGACCGTTCGGGGTTCGAGATCATGTTGTTTGGCACACAAATGCGGCCGCGATGGTTCGCGGCGGTGGCGGCGCTGTTGTCGGTTTCCTCGGCCTTTGCCGATGTGTTCATCAACGAGATTCACTACGACAACGCTGGCGCCGATGCCGGTGAGCGGATCGAAGTGGTGGCACCTTCAGGCACCGCGGTGAGCGGCTACACCCTGGTCCTGTACAACGGCAGCGACGGCACGAGCTATGCCACCCTGGCGGTCGATGCCGCGCCGCTTGGCAACTGCCAGGGCTACGATATCTACACGGTCGCCGCCCCTGGATTGCAAAATGGCGGACCCGATGGCATCGCCCTGGTCGATGGCCTCGCCAACCTGGTCCAGTTCCTCAGCTACGAGGGCGTGTTCACGGCGAGCAATGGCCCGGCCAATGGCCAGACCAGCGTTGATATCGGCGTGTCCGAAAGTGGTAGCGGCCCGATCGGCGCCTCCCTGCAACTGAACGGCAGCGGCAGCGCTGCCGCCCAGTTCACCTGGACCGCCAGTGCCACCGATACCTTCGGCACCTGCAATACCGCACAGACCTTTGTCGGTGGGGTCGATAACCCGCCCACGGTCGCCTCGACGATACCCGCCGATGCTGCCACCGGCGTGGCGCTGAACAGCAATCTGCAGGTGGATTTTTCCGAGCCGGTCAGTGTCGCCGCCAATGCCTTCAGTCTGGTCTGCTCGATCAGTGGTGGCCACAGCCTGACGATCAGCGGCAGTGGCAATCGTCGCACACTCAATCCGGATGTCGATTTGGTGCTGGACGATGTCTGCACCGCCACCGTGTTGGCGAGCGCGGTGAGCGACCTGGACGGTACGCCGGAACCGATGGGCGCCGATTTCGTCTGGAGTTTCAGCGCGCTCGCCGACACTGCGCCGACCCTGATTGCGACCACGCCGGCCAATGGTGCCAGCGGGATCGCGGTCAATGCCACGGTTCAGATGATCTTCTCCGAGCCGGTCGCGCCGATCGATCCCTGGTTCAGTCTCGAATGCAACAGCATCACCTTCCTCGGCAATCTGGCCTCGGCCAATGGCGGCACGACCTGGACCTTCAGCGCGATCACCAATTTCATTCCCGGCGATGTCTGCACCGCCAGCATCAGCGGCGGCCAGGTGTTCGATGTCGATGGCAGCCCGCATCCGCTCGCCAGCAATCCCGTATGGACGTTTGCCATCGCGCCCGATGTGGCGCCGACCGTGGCCAGCAGTTTCCCGGCCGATCAGGCGGTGAATGTGCCGGCGGCGAGCAATCTCAGTGTGGTGTTTTCGGAACCGGTCAGTGTCCAGCCGGGCGGCTTCGTTGTCAGTTGCGTCAAGAGCGGCAACCACGCTTTCGCCGAGAGCAACACCAACCTCAGCAACTACGTTCTCGACCCGTCGGTCGATTTCACCGCCGGCGAAAGCTGCAACCTGGATATCGTCGCGCTCAAGGTCACCGATATCGATGGCAGTCCAAACCCAATGGCCGCCGATGTACGAATCAGTTTCAGTATCGGCGCCGGGCTCGCGGGTTTTTACGACCGGGTCGATACCAGTAGCTGCCGGGCCTTGCGCGCGACCCTGCATGGCGCGATCGACGACCACACCGCCTATCCCTATTCCGGCGGTGGCACCGACAGTTGGGCGATCCTCGAAGCCGCCGACCAGGATCCGCTCGATGCCAGCCGCATTCTCGATGTCTACCGAAACTGCAGCTATGCCAAAGTCGCTGATCGAGCGGGCGGCAGTGGTGGCACGGCCGCATGCATTGGCACTGGTGGTACGAGCAGTGGTCGCCAATACAACCGCGAACACACCTGGCCGAACAGCCACGGCTTCAATGACATTCTCAGCCTGGACGGTTTTCCGAACGCGCCCTATACCGACACCCACATGCTGTTTCTCTCGCATGTCGATTACAACGCCGACCGCGGCAACAGCCCTTACGCCAACTGCCCGCAGGCCAGTGGCTGCACGGCCGACGAAACCAGTTTCTACAACGGCCAGGGCGGCGGCGCGGTGGTCTATCCCGGCCACCACAACTGGTTCAATGGCAGTAGTTTCGAGACCTTCGATGCGCGCCGGGGCGATGTCGCCCGCGCCCAGTTCTATATGGCGATCCGCTACGACGGTGGCCGCAATACCATCAATGGCCAGCGCGAGCCGGACCTGCAACTGACCGACAACCGCGCACTGATCACCACCACCGCCAGCGGCAGCTTCGCCGACGCTGGTTTCATGGGCCTGCTTTCCGACCTGCTCGGCTGGGCCGCCGCCGACCCGGTGACCACGTCGGAGGTCCTGCGCAATGATCTGGTGCAATCGTTCCAGGGCAATCGCAATCCCTTCGTCGATCATCCGGAATGGCTGGCGATCGCATTTCCGCTGCCGTTCCCAGCGGCTTGCACCGGGCCGGCACTGGTCGCCGTGGACGACGACTTTGCGGTACCGCAGGGCAGGCCGAGCCAACGGGCCGCGCCCGGGGCGCTGTCCGACGACCACCAGTTTTCAGCGGCGCCACTGCCGGCCATGAGCGCCAGTGCCGCGACCACGCCCTTGCATGGCACGGTCGTGCTGAACGCCGACGGTAGCTTCGACTACACGCCGGACGCCGGTTACTGCGGCAAGGACAGTTTCGGCTACACCGTAAGCGATGCCAGCGGCAGCGACCAGGGCGTGGTCAATCTGGAAGTCTCCTGCGCGCCGAGCGCGGTCGGCAGCATCGCCAACGTTACGATCGGGGTCGGCAACCCATTGACGGTGGCCACCGCCCCGGCTTTCGCCGATGCCGACAGCACGCTCGGCTATGCGCTGGCCAGCGTGCCGGCGCTGCCGACCGCGAACATCGCCATCGATCCAGTCAGCGGCACCATCAGTGGCACCCCGCAGGCAGCCGACATCGGCGTCTACACCCTGACCGTCACTGCCGCCGAACCGCCGCCCTCGACCGCCAGCGCCCAGCAGAGCTTCACCCTGACCGTGCAAAACCAGGGCGTCAATCTATTCGCGAACGGCTTCGAATAAGCCCGACCACATAGGTTGTGCTGAGCGCAGCGAAACTAGGGGCTAGGGGCTAGAGGCTAGCGGAAAGCGGCATAGGTTGTGCTGAGCGCAGCGAAGCGCAACGATGCGGGGCGATATCTTCCGGTAGCCTTGCGCTTCCTCGCGCGCAGCACCGCCACCATCGTTGCACCTCGGTGTATCTGTTGCGCTTCGCTGCGCTCAGCAC
>JBFXKH010000039.1:0-25187 GCA_050173995.1 Lysobacterales bacterium
CGTCGCTTCCAGAGGACGGAGGACAGAAGACGGAGGACAGAAGAGCCAAAGCGAGCGCGGGCTGCTTTATCTGTCTTCTGTCATCCGTCTTCTGTCCTCTGGAAGCGACGTGCCGTCGCTCCCACAATGGCTCGCCCCACCAATGCACCTTCTGTCCTCTGTCCTCTGTCCTCTGTCCTCTGATCAGCGCAAGCCAAGCTCGTTGCGCGCGATCACCAGGCGCTGGATTTCGCTGGTGCCCTCGTAGATTTCGGTGATCTTGGCGTCGCGGAAGTAGCGTTCCAGCGGCATCTCCTTGGAATAACCCATGCCGCCGTGGATCTGCACCGCTTGGTGGGTGATGAACATCGCCGCCTCCGAGGCGACCAGCTTGGCGATCGAGGCTTCGCTGGTAAAACGGCCACCACTGTGTTCCGCCTGCTGCTTGGCCCAGGCCGCGCGCAGGGTCAGCCAATAGGCCGCTTCGAGCCGGCATTTCATGTCGGCGATCTTGGCCTGGGTCATCTGGAAACTGCCGATCGGCTGGCCGAAGGCCTTGCGCTCGCGCACATAGGCGACGGTCGCCTCGTACGCCGCCCGGGCCAGACCAACCGCCTGCGAGGCGATGCCGATACGGCCGGCGTCGAGCACGCCCATGGCGCTGCGGAAGCCTTCGCCCTCGACGCCGATCAAATCCTCGGCCGGCGCGCGGTAGTCGGCGAACTCGATCTCGCAGGTGGCCGAGGCGCGGATGCCGAGTTTGGGCTCGGTCTTGCCGCAGCTGAAGCCTTCGCGTTCGGTATCGATGATGAAGGCGCTGATGCCGCGGGCGCCCAGATTTGGGTCGGTGACCGCGAACAGCATGATGTATCTGGCCACCGGCCCCGAAGTGATCCAGCTCTTTTTGCCATTGATCAGGTAATGGCTGCCATCGGCCGAACGCACTGCGCGGGTGCGCATATTGACCGCGTCCGAACCCGACTGCGGCTCGGTCAGGGCATAGGCGCCGATCGCCGCACCGGTCGCGATCGGCGTGACGTATTTGTGCTTCTGGGCCTCATTGCCATTCTTCAGCAGGCCATGGCAGTACAAGGTGTTGTTGACCGACATGATGGTCGAGTGCGCGCAGTCGGCGGCGGCCACCTCGATCATCGCCAGCACATAGCCGATGCTGTCCAGACCGGCACCGCCGTATTCGGTCGGCACCTCGATGCCCATCAGCCCGTTCTCGCCCATCAGACGGATGTTTTCCAGCGGAAATTCACCGCTGGCGTCGAAGCCGGCCGCGGACGGGGCGATGCGTTCCTGCGCGATGCGCCGGGCCACGGCCTGAATCATCAACTGCTCTTCGGTAAAGGCGAAATCCATGGGCAACCTCTTGCTGGTTTCGGAAATTCCCTGCGGGCCAAAGCGACCGGCGTCGAGCCGCCGATCTTACTTGAGCGGCGACGGGTAATGGCTCTGGCATCCCGGGCGCGGTCGCCCCGGAGTCATTGCAGGCGGATGCCGAGCACCTGCAGGGCCTCGCCGATCGGCACCAGTTGCAGCGCCGCGACGCTGGTCCGGGTGCGGGCACCGTTCGGGTCCATGCTGACCAAGCCGACCAGATCGCCGTGGCGATCGAACACCGGCGCCCCGGCGTTGCTGTCTTTCTCGAGCAGGGTCGAGACCACCCGCTGGCGCCCCCCGCCCGGCGCCTCGACCACACTGGCCTGGCCGTGGCCGACCACGTTGGACGCTCCGGCACTGGCCGGGGCGCTGATCAAGTGCAGCTCGGCCCCGGCGACCAGGGCCAGCGGCGCCACCGTGGCGCTTTGGACCTTGTTGCGCACGAAACGCAGCAGGGCGACATCGCTTACCAGATCGCGCTTGACCACGGCTGCCGGCAGGCTGACCAGGCCCTGCATCAGCAGAACGTGAGTTTCGTCGCCGACCAGGCGCGCGCTGGTCAGTGCCCAGCCGTCCAGGTCGATCACCACCGCGCTGCCGGTGCGGTCGCCGGCCTGCACCCGAAGTGTGGTCGCCAATAGCGCCGCCCGGCGCTGGGCGAAGCTGCCGATACCCAGGCCGCGGCCGACTTGCGGCAATTGGGTACTGCCATCGGCGCTGACCGCAGCGGCCGACATGCGTTGCTCGCGGACCTTGTCGTTGAAGGCCGGGTTGGCCAGCAGATTGTGCGCCGCCATCGCCAACGCCGAGCGCAGCGCGCTATCGGTGCTGGTGCGCTTGCCCCAGCCGTTTCTGGCGCCCTCGCTGCTGCCGCGAAACAGTGGCTTGCCATCGGCAGCACTCAGCACCCAGCGCAGCCGCACATAGGCACGGGCACCGCGCAATTTCTTGTTTTCCTTGCTGCTGCACTGGTCGATGCGCAGGTCGCTCAGTTCGCCGGCCAGTTGCATCGCCCCGCTGCCCGTGGATGCGCCCGACAACACTTCCCAGCCGGCCTGACGAAAGGCCTCGCTGACTGTGCCGCCGCTGGCCGAATCCAAACCGATCGCCGCGATCGGCATGCTAAGTGCCTCACCCTGCTCGCAGGCGGCGCCGGTATAGACCTGCCCGACCTTGATTTCCCCGGCGCTGTCCGCCGCCAATTTCTGCCCTACCCCGGTCAGCACCAGCGGCACCCGCGCCGCACCGCTGTCCGGCAGCGCGGCCAGTTTGCGCAGGGAAAAATCCGGGCCGGCATTGTTCAGCGTCACCTGCGCCAGATTTTTCTGCGCGGTGCGATCCGAAGCCGGCGGCGGCCGGTCGGAAAAATGCACCTGACCCTTGGCATCGGTCCACTTGTAGACCTCGGCCCAGGCGGCGCCACCGAAGCCGGCGGCGAACATCGCAACCGCGCCGAGCAAGCAGACGCTGCGCGCTGTGAAGATCGATACTCGGGGCAGTTGCATGGGGATGCGAGTCGTAGCCGTGGATGAGCCGCGATTGTCCCACAGTGGCGCTTGGTTCAGGGGACAGAGGACCGAGCGGAGGACAGAGGACAGAGGGAAGCAACAGCCGTCGCCCCGGCGAACGCCGGGGCCCAGCAGTGGGTGTGCCGAAGGTTCAGAAGCACTGGGTCCCGGCCTTCGCCGGGACGACGCTGGGTTCGGGGGACAGAGGACGGGGGACGGAGGACCGGGCTGAAGACAGAAGACCGAAGACAGACACATCTTTCTTCTGTCTTCTGTCTTCTGTCTTTGGGCAGACGCGCTCGCGGTTGCAGACAGCAAAACGGCTGCGGTTCACCAGGAACCGCAGCCGTCGATGCAATCAGCACGCACTCGCGCGCTGATACCCACCCGAGTCGGTCAGGCGGCCCGGCGCCACCAGGCCAGGCCACCGGCCAGGGCCAGGGCCGCCATCAACAGGCCGAGCCCCCAGCCACCGAGCACCGGCACGCTGGTCGGCGCCGCCAGGATGCTGACATTGTCGATACCGGTCTGGAAGAAGAACTGGTTATCGACTTCGGCAAAACGCAGGCGCACGGTCTGACCGGCGAATGCGCCCAGGTCGAAACTGATCGTGGTGTAGCCACTGGTCAGCGGATCGCCCGGCAGGGTCTGATAGATATTCGCCAGCACGCCCGCGCCGACATCGAAATCCGCGGCTGTGGTGCTGATCAGATCGGCACGAAACTGCTGATTCGGATTGACCGTGAAATCCAGCGAGGCCGGCGACGGCACCGAAAACGCCGCCGCCTGATTATTGATGAACAGGTCGAACACCAGGGTGCCGCCATTGGCCGGTACGACAATGTCCTGGTAGAGCACATGCGAGCCCCCACCGCCTTGATCGGTCATCGCCGCAAAACTTCCGTTGGTCGGCGCCATGACGGTTGCCGCACTGGTCGGTGAAGTGGTGCCGGTCTGTGCGTACCAACTGCCGCTGCCGCCGGCCTGATCGACCACGGTCCAGCCGCTGAAGCCGCTGATGCCGGCGCCGCCATTGGTCTCGAAACTGCCGTTGTTGACCGCGTTCACCGCCAGCGCCGTACGCGGCAGCAACCTGCCCGGCACCGGGGTACGGACCACGGTCTGGGTCTGGTCGTAAGCCACCGCCCCCTGCGCTGCACCCGCCCAAGCGGCCATGCCCAGCACCACCGCCGCCAAACCCTGTTGGATACGCATCACTACCCCCTTTCTGTTCACGTTGAGAAAATACGCTTGAGTGCGCGCGATCACCGCTTTGGTGCGGCGACAAGACCGCCCGTGCAGCGCCAAGGCGCTGCCGGTGCGCCTTTATACTTCGAACCCCGGCGCATCGCAATCGGCAGGCGCCGCGGCGAACGCCGGGTTCAGAGGACTGAAGGCAAACGACAGAATTAACCGTCGCCCCGGCGAACGCCGGGGCCCAGTGGAGGGTGTGCCGAAGGTTCAAAAGCACTGGGTCCCGGCGTTCGCCGGGTTCAGAGGACAGAGGACGGAGGACAGAGGACAGGGGACAGGGCTGAGGACAGACGACAGCAACAGCCGTCGCCCCGGCGCACGCCGGGGCCCAGTGCTGGGTTTGCCGAAGGTTCAAAAGCACTGGGTCCCGGCGTTCGCCGGGTTCAGAGGACAGAGGACGGAGGACAGAGGACAGGGCTGAGGACAGACGACAGCAACAGCCGTCGCCCCGGCGCACGCCGGGGCCCAGTGCTGGGTTTGCCGAAGGTTCAAAAGCACTGGGTCCCGGCGTGCGCCGGGACGACGCTGGGTTTAGAAATGGAAGTGGGAGCACGGTCGTTGCTGTCTTCTGTCCTCGGTTTTCGGCCCGGTCCTCTGTCCCCCATCCTCTGTCCTCTGAACCCGGCCTTGACCCCTGGCAGGCGGCCCGCTACCGTCGCTTTATCTTTTCATCGCGATATAACGATAAAGTGGATCTGGCCGATACTTCGAACCTGTTCCGGACACTCGCCGACGGCACCCGCATCCGGCTGCTGGCGCTGTTGGCGCGAGAAGAATTGACCGTGGCCGAGATCGCCTACGTCACCCAACTGGCGCAGCCGCGGGTGTCTACGCACCTGTCCAAGCTCAAGGATCTGGATCTGGTGCGCGACCGTCGCGCCGGGGTTTCGGCTTACTACCGCTTCAACGACGAGGCCGACGCCGCCCTGCTGTCGCTGTGGCAGACCCTGTTCCAGGCGACCAGCGACCCTTTGCTCGGCGACGACCAGAACCGGCTGGCCGCGGTACTGGCCCGGCGCAGCGACGAATCCGGCTGGGCTGAGAGCGTCGCTGGCGATATGGAACGGCATTATTCGCCGGGCCGCACCTGGGAAGCGCTGGCGCGGGCGCTGACCCGGCTGCTCGATCTCGGCGACGTGCTCGACATCGCCTCGGGCGACGGCATCCCGGCCGAATTGCTGGCGCCGCGGGCGCGCTCGATCGTGTGCGTGGACGCGAGTCCACGGGTGGTCGAGGCGGCCAGCCGACGACTGCACGGGGTGGCCAATGCCCGAGTGCGGCTGGGCGATATGCACGCGCTGGATTTTGCCGATGCCAGTTTCGATCTGGTACTGCTGATGCACGCGCTGACCTATAGCGAGCGTCCGCAGGTGGTAGTGCGCGAGGCGGCGCGGGTGCTGCGTCCGGGCGGTCGACTGCTGGTGCTGACCCTGGCCCGCCATGCGCACCGCAATGCGGTGGCGCCGTTCGATCACAAGAACCTCGGCTTCGATGCGCGCGAACTGAAAAAGCTCGCAAGCGGCGCCGGGCTGCGTACCGCCGCGGTCGAAAGCGGTTGCCGCGAACGCCGCGCACCGCACTTCGAAGTGCTCAGTCTGCTCGCGTACAAGCCGGCATGAGCAGCCAGTCGATGCAGCCACTGCCGTGGCTGGACCCGGCCCGCGCCGAAGCGCTATTTGCGGCGGCGGCAAGTCGCATCCTGATCCTTGACGGTGCCATGGGCACCATGCTGCAGGCCGAATCACTGGACGAGGCCGGCTACCGCGGCGAGCGCTTTGCCGCCGGCAAGGCTGGCCACGATCATGCCGGCCACAACCACGCCGGCCACAGCTGCGATCTCAAGGGCAACAACGACCTGCTGAGCCTGACCCAGCCGGCGATCATCCGCTCCATCCATCGCCAGTATCTGGACGCCGGTGCCGATCTGGTCGAGACCAATACCTTCAACTCGACCACGATCAGCCAGGCCGATTACGGACTGGAGGCACTGGTCCCGGAGCTGAATCGCGAGGGCGCGCGCTTGGCCCGGATCGAATGCGACGCCGCCAGCGCCACCGATCCGGCACGGCCGCGGTTCGTGGTCGGCGTGCTCGGTCCGACCAGCCGCACCGCCTCGCTGTCGCCAGACGTGAACAACCCGGGCTTCCGCAACATCGACTTCGATACCCTGGCCACGGCCTACCGCGAAGCCAGCCACGCGCTGATCGAGGGCGGCAGCGATATTCTGATGGTCGAGACGATCTTCGACACGCTGAACGCCAAGGCCGCGCTGTACGCCATCGACCAGGTGTTCCGCGAGCGCGGCGGGCGGCTGCCGGTGATGATCTCCGGCACCATCACCGACCAGTCCGGGCGCACCCTGTCCGGCCAGACCGCCGAGGCGTTCTGGTATTCGCTGCGCCACGCCCAACCGTTCGCGGTCGGGCTCAACTGCGCGCTCGGCGCGCACGACCTGCGCGCCCACGTCGATACCCTATCCGGCATCTGCGATTGTCTGCTGTCCGCCCATCCGAACGCCGGCCTGCCGAATGCCTTCGGCGGCTACGACGAATCGCCACAGATGATGGCGCGCGAACTCGGCGAGTTCGCCGCCGCCGGCCTTTTGAATATCGTCGGCGGCTGCTGCGGCACCACGCCGGAACACATCCGCGCGATCCGCGCCGCGGTTTCGGCCCATCCGCCGCGGCGCCCGGCGACGCCGGCCCCGTTTACCCGCCTGTCCGGGCTGGAGCCGCTGGTGCTGAGCCCGGAGATCAACTTCGTCAACGTCGGCGAACGCACCAATGTCACCGGCTCGGCGCAGTTCCGCAAACTGATCCGCGAGGATCGCTACGACCAGGCGCTGGCGGTGGCCAGAAGTCAGGTGCAGAACGGCGCCCAGATCATCGATATCAATATGGACGAAGGTCTGCTCGACTCGGCCGCAGCGATGCAGAAATTCGTGCAACTGATCGCCGCCGAACCGGATATCGCGCGGGTGCCGGTGATGCTCGATTCGAGCAAGTGGAGCGTGATCGAGGCCGGCTTGAAGTGCCTGCAGGGCAAGGGCATCGTCAATTCGATCTCGCTCAAGGAAGGCGAGGCGGCATTTCTGCACCAGGCCGCCCTGGTCCGCCGCTACGGCGCGGCGGCGGTGGTGATGGCCTTCGACGAACACGGCCAGGCCGATTCGGTGGCGCGCAAGATCGAGATTCTGAGCCGCGCCTACACCCTGTTGACCGAGCGCGCCGGCTTCGATCCCTGCGACATTGTGTTCGATCCCAACGTATTTGCGGTCGCCACCGGCATCGCCGAGCACGACCGCTACGGGCTCGACTTCATCGAAGCCACCCGCGAGTTGAAACGGCGCTTCCCGCTCTGCCATGTTTCCGGCGGCGTGTCCAATCTGAGCTTCTCGTTCCGCGGCAACAACGGCGTGCGCGAGGCGATCCACAGCGTATTTCTGTACCACGCCATCCAGGCCGGCATGGACATGGGCATCATCAATGCCGGCGCCCTGCCGATCTACGACGACCTGCCCGCCGACCTGCGCGACGGCGCCGAGGATGTTGTGTTGAACCGCCGCGGCGATGCCACCGAGCGACTGCTGACGCTGGCCGAGCGCTATCGCGACCACGGCCAGTCGGCGGCGCCAGCGAGCGCGCCCGACTGGCGCGCGCTGCCGGTACGCGAACGCCTGGCCTACGCGCTGGTACACGGCGAGGATGGCTTCGTCGAGGCCGATACCGAGGAAGCGCGACTGGCCGCCAGCCGGCCGCTGGAGGTGATCGAAGGTCCGCTGATGGACGGTATGAACCGGGTCGGCGATCTGTTCGGCGCCGGCAAGATGTTCCTGCCGCAGGTGGTCAAATCGGCGCGGGTGATGAAGAAATCGGTCGCCCACCTGATCCCGTTCATCGAAGCCGAAAAGGCCTTGAGCGGCGACCAGCGCCAGAGCAATGGCAAGGTGTTGATGGCGACGGTCAAGGGCGACGTACACGACATCGGCAAGAACATCGTCGGCGTGGTGCTCGCCTGCAACAACTTCGAAGTGATCGACCTGGGCGTGATGGTGCCGGCGCAGACCATCATCGACCGCGCCCGCGCCGAGCAGGCCGACCTGATCGGCCTGTCCGGATTGATCACGCCATCGCTCGACGAGATGCAGCACTTCGCCCGCGAAATGCAGCGCCAGGGCCTGGCGCTACCGCTGTTGATCGGCGGTGCCACCACCTCGCGCGCGCATACCGCGCTCAAGATCGAACCCGAACACGCCGCGCCGACGATCTGGGTGAAGGACGCCTCGCGCGCGGTCGGGGTGGCGCAGAACCTGATCAGTCCGGACCAACGCGAGGCATTCATCGCCGCCACCCGCGCCGACTACGCCGAGGTGCGTGCGCGCTACCGCGACCGCGGCCGGGCCAAACCGCTGGTGCCGTTGGCCGCGGCCCGCGAGCGCGGTTTCCGCGCTGATTGGAACAACTACCTGCCGCCGGCGCCGCGACATCCCGGCGTGACCGTGTACGACGACTGGCCGCTCGCCGAACTGGTGCCGCTGATCGACTGGACGCCGTTTTTCCAGACCTGGGAATTGTCCGGGCGTTACCCGGCGATTCTCGACGACGCCGTGGTCGGCGAAGTCGCGCGCAAGCTGCACCGCGATGCCCTGGACATGCTTGAGCGGATCGTCAGCGAAGGCTGGCTGCGTGCCCGTGCCGTGCTCGGGCTGTGGCCGGCGGCCAGCGTTGGCGACGACATTCAGGTACTGAACGATGATGGCGGCGTGCGCGCCACCCTGCATTTCCTGCGCCAGCAGGCCGAAAAACCGCCGGAACGGCCCAACCGCTGCCTGGCCGATCTGATCGCACCGCGGGAGGGTCCGCAACGCGACTGGATCGGCGGCTTCGCGGTCACCGCCGGGCTCGGTATCGAAGCGCACGTGGCCGCGTTCGAAGCCGCGCACGACGACTACAACGCGATCCTGCTCAAGGCCCTGGCCGACCGTCTGGCCGAAGCCCTGGCCGAAGCTCTGCATCAAAAAGTACGCCGCGAACTGTGGGGCTACGCCAGCGACGAAAACCTCACGCCCGAAGACCTGATCGCCGAGCGCTACCGCGGCATCCGACCGGCGCCGGGCTACCCGGCCTGCCCCGAACACAGTGAAAAAGCCACCCTGTTCGCCCTGCTCGACGCCGAGCGGCGAATCGGCATCCGGCTCACCGAAAACTTCTCGATGCACCCGGCCGCAGCGGTCGCCGGATGGTACTTCTCGCACCCGGACAGCCAATACTTCGTGGTCGGCCGCATCGGCCGCGACCAGGTCGGCAGCTACGCCCGCCGCAAGGGCTGGTCGATCGCCGAAGCCGAACGCTGGCTAGCGCCGATTCTGGATTACGAAGCCGGCTGAGTTTGCGGGAGTCGGGAGCCGTAGGTCGGATCAAGCGCCGCAGGCGCGGATCCGACACCTCTCGCCTCCGCCGCAGCGCTTGCCTCGCCTCGCCATGTCGGCTCCACCGCTGCGCGGCTTGAGCCGACCTACGACTCACCCTACGACTTACCGGGGACCAAGTGGACGACCTCTGCATCGCTCAAGGCGCGGGTCTGGCCCTTGGCCAGATCGCCGAGCACCACCCTCCCGATCGCCACGCGGATCAAACGTTCGACGCAGAGGTCGAGCGCTTCCAGCATGCGGCGGATCTGCCGGTTGCGACCTTCGTCCAGCACGATTTCCAGCCAGGCGGTCTTGCCGCCGCTGCGGATCAATCGGGCCGAGCGCGCCCGCCACGGCAACGCGACAGCCATCACCGCGACTCCGCTGACCAACGCGGCGATTTGCGCCGGCGTGGGCGGCGGACGCACCTGGACGTGATAGGTTTTTTCGATCGCGCAATGCGGATCGGTGATCGCCGCCGCCCATTCCGGGTCGTTGCTCCACAGCAGCAGGCCTTCGCTGGCCTGGTCGAGCCGGCCGACCGGAGCCAGCCACTGGCCGAGTTGCGCATCCAGACAGGAATACACGGTGGCGCGGCCACGCTCGTCGCTGCGCGTACACAGCAGACCGCGCGGCTTGTTCATGGCCAGATAGACGCGCTCGCACGGCGCGGCGATTGCACCGTCGATCTCGATGCGGGCATCGACCGCGGTCGCCATGTCCGGATCGTGCTGCACCCGGCCATCGACCCGCACCCGCCCGGCCCGAACCCACAGGGCGGCCTGGCTGCGCGAAACGATGCCGCGCTTGCTCAGTATCCGTGCGAGGCCATGGCGAACCGGCGAACCGGCTTTGTGCTCGGTCATTGGTTAAAAGCGGTTTTCGGTTTTCGGTTTTCGGTGTAGGTCGGCTCAAGCGCCGCAGGCGTGGAGCCGACACCCCTCACCTCGGCCGCAGCGCTTGCCTCGCCTCGCCTTTCAGAGGACAGAAGACGGAGGACAGAAGACAGAGGACAGAAGACAGAAGATGGACGGAGTGACCGACCTTGCTTTTGACTTTTCTGTCCTCCGTCTTCTGTCCTCCGTCCTCTGGAAGCGCCGTGCTGTCGCTCCCACAAGGCTTCACTCATCGGCGCCGGCATCCTCCGGATCGGGTAGCAGCACCAATGCCTCGGGCGCGACTGCCTGCACGGCCAGGGCGATGGCACGCGGCACCAGTTGAAAGCGGCCCTCGATCTGCACCACGCCGAGCACACCCGCGTTCAATTGCGGCAATTGCTCGGCGGAGACATAGATACGCTTGATCTTGTCGGCGTGCGGAAAATGTCGTGCGATGTCGGCATCCGGCATATTCAAACTTTGCCCCTGAGTCAATTCGCGCAGCCGACGCTTGCGCTCGCGGCGGGCAGCATTGGCCTGTTCCGCGGCTCGCCGTGCGGCTTCTTGTTCGGCGCGCTGTTCGCGCTCGCGCAGTGCGTAGGCGCGGGCCAGATCGATCTCGCCATCGCCAGCCTGGCGGACAGCGGCTGGCCGGACCTGCGCGATCGATGGTCGATCGCTGGGTTTCGCCTGCGGCCGGCGTTCGCCTGGCTTGTGGTTCGGGCGTTCGGCCTTTGCGACAGATGGGCCGGGCGGTTTGCCAGGCGGCCGTGCGTTTGCGCGCGGCGTCGTTGTCGATGCGGCGGGCTTCAGGCCCAAGCGCAGCAATTGGTCTCGCAGGCTTTCGGTCATGGCAGCGATCAGTAATGCGGAGGTGGCGGTTCAGTGCCCGGGTCCGGCCCCGGGTCGCTGCGTAGGGCGGAAAGTTCGGCACGCAGACGGCGCAGCGCGTCTTCGACTGCGCGCAGGCGCATCTCGTGTTGCGACATCTGCGGATTGATATTGCCGATCTGCTCGTCCTGAAAAGCGAATCGCGCCTCCAGGTCGGCCAAACGTTCGCGCAGGTTTTCATGTTCGGCAATCAATGATCTCTCCTTGGACGCTGGCATCATAGGGTGTGCCGAGCACCGCGGTGTGTTGCGGCGGAACCGGTCAGCGCAACCGAATCCTAGTTCTTGCTGAGCGCAACCTATTTCTACGCCTTATTCCTGCGCCCGGGCCTGGCTGCGACAGGCATTGTGCACGCTGGTCGAGACGCCTTCAATCGCGCACAACCAGTCCAGAGCCTGCCGACGTTGGGCGATCGCCAGCAAGCGGTGGGGATCGATCGCATCCAGGCGCAGGGCCACGCGGCGCAAGTCGGTTTCCAGTGTCGCCGGCCAGCGCTGCCGATGGGCCAGCGCCAGATCCAGCAGTTGCCGCAGCAGGCGGGGTTCGTTTGGCCCCCGGGCCAGCGCCGACTGGAAGGCCGATCGCAGATCAACGCCAAAGCTGCCTTCCGCCGCCAGAACCTCGGCCAATGCCGCAGACGCATACGGCCAGTCCGGACGCAAAGCGCTGGCACGCTGCAGATCGATTCGGGCGGCGCGGAGCGCAGCGCGGCGATCGGCATCGCTGCCGCTGCGCTCGGCCACGGCCCGTTGCCAGCGTGCGCGCAATTCCAGTTCGGCCGCACCCAGCCGCGCGACCGGCTGCGCCACCCAGCGACCGCTGCTGCCGGCCAGCGCCAGCACCTCCGGACGTCCGGCCGGGTCGCGGTGACGACTCGCCTCCAGTCGGATCAAGGCAGATTCGAAACGCTGGACCTGCCAGGCGCGCGCGGCCAGCGTCGCTGCGTAAACCGCCAGCAGCAAGAGCGCCAGCGCCAGCACACGGTCGAGCCGGCGCGCTATCGCCCTAACCACGGCGGCGATCGCGTAACAGGTGCGGCGCGACCATGCGCGCAGGGTGGGACCAGACCAGATCGGCAGCCGCTGCGTCGCCAACGATGACCGCGGCGGCCTCGGCCCCGGCGTGCAATTCAGCGCCGGAAGCGTGGCTCGCGTGGGCGTTGCTGGTGATCACTTCCACCCAGCCGCGTTCCAGCATCTGCCGGGCGCGCTGCTGGGAATACGGCCCCAGACGGCCGGCTAGAGCGGCGGCACTGACTTCAAACAGCGCACCAGCGTCGAACACCGGCGCCAACACTTCGATATCGTGCAGTACGGCGCGATTACGCTCCGGCGCGGCGATCAACGGGCGCACCTTGTGTGCCCGCATCCAAGGGATCGCGGCAAGCAGATTTTCCGGCACGCGCGTTTCCGGCAGAGTCACCAGCACCACGCGTTCGCCATCGAGGTTGCCGACGTAGGGCACCTCATTCATCACGATTGCCTGCATCAGCGCTTGCCCGAAACGACACTCGGCCGCGAGTACGATCTGCACCAGGGCGCCGCGGTCGGTGAGCATCGATTCAAGCGTGGTCAGCTGCGCCCGCGCCCGCTGACCCTGGGCGCGGTAGCCGGTGTCGCCGTAGCGCGGAGTGGCGACCATGCACACCACACCCGCGCTCGCCGCCTTCACCACCCGTTGCACCGCCGCCTCGAAATCGACCGGGCCACCGGCGAATGCCGGCAGCAAGTGGCAATGCAGATCGACCAGGGGGGTGGGGGACATATTGGTTTTCGGTTTTCGGTTTTAGGTTTTAGGTTTTAGGTTTTAGGTTTTAGGGGTTCGGCCCTGGCCTCGGCCTTTTCGCTTGTTCTTGAAGATTCGTGCGCGTCGCGACACCAGCAGGAAAGCTGTGCCCTAAAACTTAAAACCTAAAACCTAAAACCGCTCCTACCTACCTCCTATCCCTTCCGCTTCGCGTATCCGTAATCCGCGTAATAGCCATCGCCGTGATAGTAGTACTTGCCGTAACCGGCACCGCTCTTGCGCGGCACGACCTGGTTGACCACGGCACCGATCAGCGGCGCGTTGATGCGCGCCAAACGCTTCAGTCCGTTCTGCGCCACCTGCCATTGGGTGGCGTCGCTGCGGATCACGTAGATCACGCCATGCACCAGCTTGGACAGGACCAGCGCATCGCTGACCGCGCAGGCCGGGGCGCAGTCGATGATGACGTGGTCGAAGGTGTTGCCGAGCGAATCCAGCACCTCGATGAATTTACGCGAACTGAGTATCTCCAACGGATTGGGTGGCGCGAGGCCGGACGGCATCACGTACACATTGGCGCCGTCGATCTTGCGCAGGCAGTCGGAAATCTTCGCCTCGCCGGTCACGTACTCGCTCAGTCCGGGCGACTGGCTCTGCCCGGGCAGGCCTTTGTGCAGGGCCGGGCGGCGCATGTCGGCGTCGATCAACAACACCTTCTTCATCTGCCCGAGCGAAAACGCCAGGTTCATCGACAGGGTGGTCTTGCCCTCGCTCGGCACCGAGGAAGTGACCAGCAGCCGCTTGTGCGCCTGGTCGACCGAGGACAGCAGCACCGCGGTGCGGATGGTGCGCACCGATTCGGCGAACGAGGAATGCGGGTGCGAACCGAAATAGCCGATCGGCGCATCGCTGGCGGCCTCGCTGGACGGCAGTCGCGGCACCAGACCGAGCACCGGCACGCCGAGCCGCTGCTCGACATCGTCGGCGCCCTTCAGGGTGTTGTCCATGTGGTCGAGCACCAGCGCCAGCGCGATGCCGAGCGCGAGCCCGAGCAGCAGCCCGATCATCAGCGCCCGCTGCTGGTTCGGATAGACCGGCGCCGGATTGGGTAGAGCGGTCTCGACCAGGCGCGCGTTCGCGGTCTGCACGCCGCTCGCCGCCGCGGTTTCCTTGAAGCGCGCCTGGAACAGATCGTAGAGCTGGCGGTTGGCATCGACGTCGCGTTGCAGGGCGCCGAGTTCATACTGCTTGCGGTTGATATCGCGCACTTCGCCCTTGGCCTGGCCAAGCTCGGCGGCGACTTCGGATTCGCGTAGGCGCGCGGCTTGATAGTCGCGCTCGACCGCGGCTGCGGCGATCTGCAACTGCTGATCGAGCGCGGTGCGGGCGGTGGCGAGAACGGCATCCGCTTCGATCCGCTTCGGGTGCTTGGGACCATAGCGGCTGGCGAATTCCCGGGCGCTGCGCTCGGCAGCGACCAGGCCCTGCTTGAGCTGGCTGACCAGCGGATCGGCGAGCAGATCGGGCAGGGTGGCCAGCGCGCCGGCCGCGCGGGCACGCTCGACCTCGCGATAGCGGGCTTCCTTGGCGGCGCGCTCGCGCCTGACCTCGGACAACTGGCCGCTGGCCAGGGTCAGGTCGCTCGAGGCCAGACTATCGACGCCCTTCAGGTCGATCAGGCGCTCGCGGTCGCGGAACTCCTGCAAGGCTTTTTCCGACTGTTCGAGCTTGGCGCGCAGGGCGGTGGTGCGCTCGCCCAGCCAGTTCGACGCGGTCTGCGACATTTCCAGCCGGCCTTCCATCATCGCCTCGATATAGGCGCGGGCGTGGGCATTGGCGAGCACCGCAGCGAATTTCGGGTCGCGGTGTTTCATCTGCAAGCGCACCAACTGGCTGTTGCGCACCGGCACCACACCGAGGCCGCCGAGCACGGTGGCGATCGCCGCGTTGCGGAGTTCCTCGTCGCTGGGCTTGGCCGTCGGCGCAGCCTTCGCGCCCCATGGCCACAGCCGGCGCAGGCTGAAGCCAGCGTCTTTTACCGGCTGCGCATCGAAGGCATCCAGGCCGATGCTGTCGACCAGCCGCTCGGCGACCGGGCGCGAACGCAGGATCTCGTACTGGGTCTGGTAGTACTCGCCGAAATCCCACATCTGGCTGGTCTGATAAACATCCTGGATGGCCACAAAGCGGGCGGCGTTGCGCTCGATCAACAGGGTTGCGGTGGCCTGGTAGATCGGCGTTTCCGAGGATGCGCGCAACAAGGAAATCATGCCGACCGCGAGCGTCAGCACCAGGATGCCCCACTTGAAGCGCAGCAGTACGCGCAGGTAATCCTGCACGTTGGGCAGTTTGCTGCCCTCGCCGGCGGGCGCGGATTCGAACGGGTCGCTGGCTGAGGTGCTGGTCATTCGGCGTAAGGTTTCCGGAGCGGGAAGTAGGGTGGATAAGCGCAGCGCATCCACCATGGTCGGAATCAACGTGGTTCACGCTGGTGGATGCGCTGCGCTGCGCTTATCCACCCTACAAAAGCCGGGGTCGGTCGGGAAATGCTAACAGCCCGAGCCGGCGGGCAAATCAAAAGAAGCTTTCGTCGACGGTCAGGATATCGCCCGGCCCGACCGCTTCGTCCATCTTGATCGAGCGGGCCTTGCCGCCCCTGCCCTTGGCGCTCTCCGGGATGATGGTGATGCGCTTTTCCGAGCCGCGCTCGGTCAAGCCACCGGCCAGAGAGATCGCCTTGCGTACGGTCAGGCCGGGCTGATACGGATAACTGCCCGGACTGCTGACCTGGCCGTTGATGAAGATCGGCCGGTATTCGGAGATCGTCACCGAGACCTTGGGATCGACCAAGTAATCGCCGCGCAGCCGTTCGGTCAATCGTTGTTCGAGCTGACGCGGGGTCAGGCCGCTGACCTCGAGTTCGCCAAGCAGCGGGTAGGTCAGCCGGCCATTGACCGCGATCCTGGTGGTCAGCGACAACTCGGCCTCGCCGTAGACCACGATGGCGATCGCGTCGCCGGCATTGAGGTGATAACTGGAGCTGGCGCTGTCCTGGCTGGCGCTGTCTGCGTCCGGCTCGGTCGCGGCACCGGCCTGACCGAGCGCGCCGATCAGCAGGACGGCAGCCGCGACCAAGCCGCGAACGCCACCACGCCGATCCATTATCGAGATTGTTCTGCGCATCGCCTGTATCGCCACTGGTTCCGTTCCGACCCGCACAGGCTACAGTTTAGGCCAGCAATCCGTCCTTAACCAATCGTGGCGACTTGTGGAAGGCGCGGGAGTCGGGAAGCGGAAGTGGGGAAGCGGGAAGTCGCAATTGTCGGAGCGGAAATTGTCGGAGCGGAAATTGTCGGAGCGGAAATTGTGGGAGCGACGGCACGTCGCTTCCAGAGGACAGAAGACGGAGGACAGACGACAGACGGAGTGACCGAACCTTGCTTTTGGCTTTTCTGTCTTCTGTCTTCTGTTCTCCGTCATCTGGTAGCGACGTGCCGTCGCTCCCACAACCGAAAACCGCTCTTAGAACGACGCCTCCAGCGACAGCGTCCATTCCTGGCGGTCGTAGTCGAAACCGATCAGATCGGAGCTGCGCTGGTAATCGCGGTAACCGGCACCCAGGTGCAGCCAGGGCCGGAACTGGTACTGGGCGGAAAAGCCATAGAACCAGGTGTCGTCGCTGCGGCCGCTGTCGCCGTGGCGGTCGTTGGCGAAGCCGCCGTCGACGGTCGTGCTGAAGCGGCTGTTCCACTGGTGCGACCAGCCCAGGGTGACATCGCGGCGCAGGATGAAATCGCCGAAGCCGTTGGTCTCGTCGGTGTCGCGTCCGCTGGACAGAGTGAGCAGCGAGTAACTGCGCAGTTTGTAGTTGAGCTGGGCGCGCCAACTGGTGCCGCTGGCATCGTTACGGGCCGGGTCCTCGAAGTTCTTTTCGAACCGACCGAACAGCAAGCGTCCGCTGGTACGCGCGGTGGCGTCGAATTCGACGCCGACGAAATAATGGTATTCGGTACTATCGAGGGTGGCGAACTGGTAGTTCGATTCGATCCGGTCGACGCTGACCACCGCCGAAGTCTTCGGCGCGATGCGCCAGAACAAGGCGGCGTCCAGGGTGACATCGTCGCGATCGCGCAGGCGGGTGAACTCGCGGTTGTTGCGGTAATCGAGCTGCAGGTAGTGGGCGCCGAGTTCGATCCGCCCGCGCGCACCGGGCGCGCCGAAACGATAATTGCCGCCAAAGCCGGTCTGGTCGTAGCTGTCCGGACTGAGCGGCAGCAGCGCCAGATCGCCCTCGCGGCTGGCGGTGCCGCGCTGGTCGTGGCCGCGCTTCCAACTGGCGTCGAAGCCGAGCGCGTGGCGCAGTACCGGGTTGTACAGCCAATCCAGATTCACCCGATGGTCGTCGTAATCGTCGCGGCCGGAATCGCTGTAGCGGCCGACATCGGCCTGATAACTGACGCCCAGTTGGCTGCGATCCGAACCGGTTTCGGCGCGCACGCCGGGCGAAATCAGGGTGACGAAGGAATCGGTTTCCTGATTTTCAGTCAGCGCGATGTTGCTGTCATGGGTGAGCGTGACCCCGATGGTCGGATAGACGCGCCAGTCGCCCAGCGAAAAGCCGTCGCCAGCCTCGGCCCAGGCACTCGCACTGGCGGCCAGGGCCAGACAAAAAAAACCCGCCGCTGGGGCAGAACGAATGCGCATGAATACCTCGGGATAATGCGAAGGCGGTCACATTTTCCGCGATCGGCCGAGCAGCTTACAAGGCGGCGGCAGCAACGATTGTGACTTGCGCGGCAGGTTTTCCATTCCCGCGATCGACCTCCCCAACCTAACCGGGTCCGGTATCGGCGTCAGCGGCGTGGGCGCGACGCAAGCGCCGCGGCACCTGGCTGGCCAGGGCGCCGGCCAGGATCAGCGCATGGAACCACCAGCGATTGGCCGGAATCTGCTGATTGAAATCGACCAGACCGTGCAGCAACAAGGCGCTGCCGGCGGCGATGCTGGCCACGGCCAGGCCACGATGCAGACTGTCCTGGTGCCGGCGCAGCACCCTGAGCGCCAGCGCCAGCGGCGTCAGCACCGCGAGCAACCACAGGCCGAGGCCGAGCAGGCCGCGTTCGACCAGCAACTCCAGATAGTCGTTGTGGGCGTGCTCGTAAAACAATTGTACCGACGCCGGCTTGACCGCCGGAAACAGCACGCGAAAACTACCGGCGCCGTGACCCAGCAGCGGACGCTGCCGCCATAGCGTCCAGGTCGCGCGCGCCACCGTCCAGCGTTCGGCATCGCTGGGTTCGAGCCGGACCGGGCGATCCGCGGTCACGGCCGCGGACGCGGTCGGCTCGGCCGGGTCGGCGGGCGCCAGTTCGACCGCGACGATCCGGGTCTCGGCCAGGCGTTCGGCGACCTTGTCCACCCCCACCCAGGCGCCCAATACCGCCACATCGACGACCAGGATCGACAGCAGCAGCCACAGCAGCAAGCGCGGCAACGGCCGCCACCAGGCGAGCGCCGCCAGGCCGGCCACGGTCAACCCAAAAAACAGGCCGACATTGCCCATGCGCGAACGACTGAGTACCAGGGCGACCACGACCAGGGCCAGGCCGGCGCGCACGGCAAAGCGTTCGCCGAGCAGGGCGTGGCCGATGCGCCGGATCCGCTCGCGCAGACTCAAGGCATCGGGATGCGCGGCGATACCGCTCGCCAGCAGCCCGAAGCCGGCCGCTCCGGCCAGTTCCAATAGGCCAGCGAAATGATTGCGATTGATCAGCGTGCCGCTGGCGTTGCCGCCATCGCCAAGACGGTGGCCCAGCCAATGCAGGCCGCCGCCAGACAGGGCCACGCCGATCGCCAGTAGTGCCTCGGCGACACCACTGGCGAATACCGCCAGCAGCAGCCAGCGCGCGCGGCGACGACTGCGCACCAGCAGCGCCAGCAGCATCGCCAGCACCAGCACCCCGGCACTCTGGATCGCGCCGAACGCGGCCGCATCCGGGTCGGCCAGTCGCCACGGCGACGACGGCGCGGTGGCAAACCGCGCGAGCAGCAGCCGCCCCAGATCGAGCGCCAAAATCCCCGCCAGGGCGAGCAGCGCCAAGCGCAGCCAGCGATCGGTATGCCGCCAGCAATCCGCCAATGGCAGCAGCCACAAAGCCCAGGCGCCAAGCGCAAACAGCAGCGCCGAAAAGCCCAGCCACAGCGCATCCCGATTCGCCCCCAGCGGCCACGGCAAAACCACCAGCCACAGCAACAGCAGGTTGTAAAGCGTTCGCGTAGCGCGCAACTCGGAATCAGTCATCGTTGCGGGAGTCGGGAGTCGAGAGTCGGGAGTCGGGAGTTGGAAGTCTATTTTGTGGGAGCGACGGCACGTCGCGACTCTCGCCAGGATCAGCAGTCGCTACGTGCCGTCGCTCCCACAAACCCCCTCAGCCACAGCACCTCGGCCAGCGGGCTTCGATGCGCCGCATCAGGGCGTGGTAGCCGAGCGCCAGCAGCACGAAGGCGATCGCCAACAGTGGCGCCGGCCAGTGGCAACGGGCCGCAGCCACGCCGACCACAGCGAAAACCAGGGCGATGGCGGTGATCGCCAGCCAGACCGCGCGCGGCCCCAGGCCCAGGCGCGTGAGCAGATGATGCAGATGGCGTTGATCGGGCGCGAACATCGGCAGCCCGGCGGCGTGGCGGCGCCACATCACCGACACCGTATCGATCAAGGGCAGCGCATACAGCCACAGCGCCACCACCGGCTCGAAACCGCGCCCGGCGCCCTGGCTCGAAGTCACCAGCAGCGCCGCCAGCAACCCGCCCAACAGCAGACTGCCGGCGTCGCCCAGATAGGCCCGCGCCGCGCCGCGCCAGGGTGCGTTCCAGAACAGAAATCCGACCACGGCCGACAGCAACACGGCAGCCAGTCGGCCGAGCGATCCTTCCCAAGCCAGAAGCACACCAGTCGCCAGCAGGGCCAAGGCCACCTGGCTACCGGCCACGCCATCGTGGCCGTCGCTCATATTGCAGGCATTGATCAGGCCGACCACGCAGAACACCGTCAGCGGCCAGGCCAGCCAGCCCAAACTCAGCAGCGTGTGGCCATCCAGCAAGGTGCCGAAATCGTGCAGCAGTATGCCGCCCCCCGCCGCCATCACAACCGCGGCCAGCGCCTGCACCAGAAAACGCAATCGCGGCGACAGCCCGCGTCGATCATCGGCCAGACCGACCAGCAGCAAAATCGCAGCGGCGGCCAACACCGCGCCGAACGCAGCCATGGTCGCCACGCCCAGCCATCCCAGCCCGGCCAACAGCCCCAGCGCGATCGCGATCCCGCCCACCGCCGGCACCGGATCGGCGTGCTGCTTGTGTCCACCGGGATGATCCAGCAGCCCGAGCGCCGCGGCGAAGCGGCGCAACACCAGGGTCATCCCCCAGCTCGTGGCAAAGGCCAGCAAGACCGCAATCGGCAATGGCTGCAAATCAAACGCTCCGAAAATCCGTGCCCGATGCAAGGTCTGGGCATCGGCGTCAGCGCCGACCAGTGTAGTAGTCGTAACCCCGTCGGCTCCACCGCTGCGCGGCTTGAGCCGACCTACCGCTGCGCAGCTTCGGCCAACTTACGCCTGCGCTACTTGCCCCCGATACCACCGATACACCGCCTCAATGCCCTGGCGCAAGGGTATTCGGGCCTGCCAGCCGAGGGCATGGATGCGGCCGACGTCGAGCAGTTTGCGCGGCGTGCCGTCGGGCTTGCTCGGGTCGGTGACGATCTGCCCGCAATAGCCCACGGTCTCGGCCACCAGCCCGGCCAATTCCCTGATGCTCAGGTCGGCGCCGACACCGACATTGATCGGCTCGGCATCGGCGTAATTGCGCATCAGGAACAACACCGCGTCGGCGAGATCATCGGCATGCAGGAACTCGCGGCGCGGCGTGCCGGTTCCCCACAGCGTGACCTCGGCATCGCCGCGCAGCTTCGCCGCATGAAACTTGCGGATCAGCGCCGGCAGCACATGCGAGGTGTCCGGATCGAAGTTGTCGCCGGGTCCGTACAGATTGGTCGGCATTACGCTGATCGCGTCGAAGCCATACTGCCGGCGATAGGCCTGGCACTGCTTGATGCCGGCGATCTTGGCGATCGCGTACCACTGGTTGGTCGGCTCCAGCGGACCGGTCAGCAGGCTGTCTTCGTGGAGCGGCTGCGCAGCCAGCTTCGGATAGATGCACGACGAGCCGAGGAAGCACAGTTTGCGCACGCCGCTTTGCCAGGCGGCATGGATGACCTGGGTCTGGATCGCCAGGTTCTCGTACAGAAACTCGGCTGGCCGCGTGTCGTTGGCGAGGATGCCACCGACCCGGGCCGCCGCCAGAATCACGTATTCCGGCCGCTCGCGAGCAAAAAACGCCTGCACCGCCGCCTGGTCGGTCAGATCGAGCTCGGCATGGCTGCGCAACAGCAGATTCCCGGCACCTTCGGCCAGCAAGCGCCGCACCAGGGCCGAACCGACCAGACCGCGGTGGCCGGCAACATAGATGCGCGCATCGCAGTCGAAGCCGCGACTACTCATGGTGGCTGGGCGCCCGGAACCCGGCTTCGCTGACCAGGGCGTCGCGGCGTGCGTCGGCGAGGTCGGCGGCCATCATTTCGCGCACCAGTTCGGCGAAAGGCGTGGTCGGCGACCATCCGAGCAGGCGGCGGGCCTTGGCCGGATCGCCGAGCAGGGTGTCGACCTCGGCGGGACGGAAATAGCGCGGGTCGATCGCGACGATGCGTTGTCCGGGGCGGATTGCCGAATCGGCCGGTGCCCGGCTGACCACGCCGTGCTGGTCGGCGCCGCTGCCGCGCCAATCGATTTCGACCGCGAGCTCGGCCGCCGCCTGGGCGACGAAATCGCGCACTGCGTGTTGCTCGCCGGTGGCGATCACGAAGTCTTCCGGCTGCGGCTGCTGCAACATGCGCCACATCGCCTCCACATAATCGCGGGCGTGGCCCCAGTCGCGGCGCGCCTCCAGATTGCCGAGATACAGGCAATCCTGCAAACCGAGGTGCATGCGCGCCAGGGCGCGGGTGATCTTGCGGGTGACGAAGGTCTCGCCGCGCAACGGCGACTCATGATTGAACAGGATGCCATTGCAGGCGTAGAAGCCATAGGCCTCGCGGTAATTGACCACGATCCAGTAGGCGTAGAGCTTGGCCACCCCGTAGGGCGAGCGTGGATAGAACGGTGTGGTCTCGCGCTGCGGCGTCTCGGCCACCTTGCCGTACAGCTCCGAGGTCGATGCCTGGTAGAAGCGGGTTTTTTTCTCCAGGCCGAGAATGCGCATCGCCTCGAGCAATCGCAGCGTGCCGAGTGCGTCAGAGTTGGCGGTGTACTCAGGCGTCTCGAAGGAAACCTGCACATGGCTCTGCGCGCCGAGGTTGTAGATCTCGTCCGGCTGCACCTGCTGCAGGATGCGGATCAGGTTGGTGGCGTCGGTCAGATCGCCGTAATGCAGCACCAGTCGGCGAGCGTCGCTGTGCGGGTCCTGATACAGATGATCGATCCGATCGGTATTGAACGACGACGCCCGCCGCTTGATACCGTGCACCGTGTAGCCCTTGGCCAGCAACAGCTCGGCCAGATAAGCGCCATCCTGGCCGGTGACCCCGGTAATCAGTGCCGTTTTGCTCATGAATCGATCCTCGGGGGTGCGGAATGGGAAACTGCGCTCGGGTGGGGTTTGTCGGCCGGGCCGGCCGTCGTCAGCGCGTTTAGCAGATCATGCCAGCGCGCATGCGCCGCCGCACGGGAAAAATCGCGTTCGAGCAGTTCGCGCGCGTGCTGCCCCTGCGCCCGACCGCGTGCCGGGTCGGCGGCCGACGCCAGAATCTGTCGCGCCAAGGCCGCGCCATCGCCCCAGGCCACACTGAAGCCACAATCGTTCCCGGCGATCAGCCGCGCCAATTCGCCATCGGGATCGCCGACAAAGCCGATCGGGCGTTCGGCCGCGGCAATGCCGTAAAACTTGCTCGGCACGATCAGCCCCTCCAGCGAGGGCAACAGACTGACCAGATGCAGGTCGGCGGCGGCCATGGCATCGGCCAGCGCTTCGATCGGCTGATACGGCAGAAAATGCACCTGCCCCAGGCTGGCCGCCCGACAGCGCTCCTGTAACAACTGGTAGCCATGACCGCCGCCGATCACCAGAAACGCGATCGCTTCCTGGTCGCGCAGGCGCTCGGCGGCATCGAACAAGGTGTCGATATCGTGCGCCCGACCCAGATTGCCGGAATAGCCGACCACGAACTGTCCGTCCAGGCGCAGGCGATGGCGTAGCGCGCTCCGCGCGGCCGGCAGTGGACGGATCGCGTCTTCATGCGCCCAGTTGCAGACGACCTGCAAGCGTCGATCGGCGACCCCGAGCTCGCGCAGGGTTTCGGCCATCCGCTGGCCAATCGCCACATTCATCGCTGCCCGGCGCAGGGAACGGTTGCGCAGCTTTTGTAGCGCAAAGCCCAGCCAGACCGGCACCGGCGGCTGGCGCAGACGCATCGCCACCTCGGGAAATACGTCCTGCAGCCAGTTGACCAGCAATGCGCCGCGCCAACGCGCAAATGCACCGACCAACAGCGACAGCAGCGGCGGGTCGGTCTTCACCACCACCACATCGCCACGGCCCAGCACCTTGCACAAGGCGGCCGGCAGCATCAGGTAAAAAGTCAGGTAATCGATTGCCCGTCGCCACAGGCGCGCGCGGCCCAATGCGCTGCTCTGCACCCGATGGAACGCCACCCCCTTCCAAACTTCATGCAAGGGCAAACGCACCTGCGCGTCGTCGTATTGCAGACGACTGGCGACCACGGTAACCCGCATACCCCGCGCAACCAAGCCCGCCGCCAGATCCGACAACAACTGACTGGTCGCCGAATGGTCCGGCCAGGCGAAGCGGTTGATGAAAACTACGGCCATCGAAACTCGCATCAGTCGTTCGGCATTGAACCGACAATGCGCAAGATTGTCCTCACCGCGTCTGCATCCACCGCCAGGCGCTCTCCACCATGTCGGCAAGTGCCGGGTGGCTTTGCTGCCAACCCAGCACCTCGCGGGCGCGGCCGTTGGAAGCGACCAGGGCGGCGGCGTCGCCGGCCCGACGCGGCTGGTCGATCAAGCGGATACTGCGGCCGGTGACCTGCTCGCAGACCGTGTGGACCTGGCGCACCGAAAAACCGCTGCCCGAGCCCAGGTTGAGTGCGGCCGAGCGCATCCCCGATTGCAGGGCAGCCAGCGCCCGCAGGTGCGCCGCGGCGATATCGGCGACATGGACATAGTCGCGGATGCAGGTGCCATCGGGCGTCGGCCAGTCGCTGCCGAACACATGGAAGGCCTCGCGCCGGCCGAGCGCTACCTCGAGCAGCAGCGGAATGATATGGGTCTCCGGCTCGTGCCACTCGCCGGTATCGCCTTCGGGATCGCAACCGGCGGCATTGAAATAGCGCAGGGCCACGTAGTCGAGCGCACCGGCGGCGGCGCGATCGGCCAGCAGCCACTCCATGGCCAGCTTGGTGCGGCCATACGGATTGATCGGCGCCTTGGCGGTTTGCTCGGTCAATACGCCGCTGTCCGGTTCGCCGTAGACCGCGCAACTGCTGGAAAAAACCACATGCCGCACACCGCTGCCGATCAGCGCATCGACCAGCAAAAAACCACCGACCACGTTGTTGTGCCAGTAGCGCTCGGGATGGGTCATCGACTCGCCAACGTAGGCCGAACTGGCCAGATGCATGCAGGCGCCGATGGCGTATTTCTCCACCACCGCCGCTACCCGCGCGCAATCGGCGACATCGCCCAACTCCAGCGGCCCCCACTTGACCAACTCGGCGTGGCCGGTACGCAGGTCGTCATAGCTCACCGGCAGATAGCCCGCCGCCGCCAACGCCTTGCAGACATGGCTGCCGATATAACCCGCGCCGCCGGTCACCAGAACCGCCTTGCTCATCGATCGAACTCCATGCTGGGTTGGGTGGATAAAAAGACCCCCGGCGTTGGCCGGAGCGACGAACGTAGGGTGGATAAGCGCAGCGCATCCACCATTCGCAGCAAAGGCGAGCGTCGCGACGTGCCGTCGCTCCCCAAAAAGCGACGCCGCCTTTTGTGGGAGCGA
>JBFXKH010000040.1:0-24742 GCA_050173995.1 Lysobacterales bacterium
AATACGCTACCGTATGGAAGCCGAAGCAGTGATGGTAAGTTGGTTGTGCTGAGCGCAGCGTAGCGCAACGGTCGTTGCCGCGAGCTTGCTCCGAATCGTTGCGCTTCGCTGGGCTCAGCACAACCTATGTTCCTGCTGTTGCGCTTCGCTGCATTCGGCACATGCCGATGCCAAAGTCCCCAAGCACCAGCCCCTGCTCTACAATCCCAGGCATGCCCAGCGCGACCTTGACCACATTGCCCAGCAAACCCGAACGATCGCGCCTGTCGGCCGCGGACTGGGAGCAGGCCGCGCTCGATCTGATCGCCGAGCAGGGCGTGCTGGCGGTAGCGGTGGAGCCGCTGGCCAAGCGCCTGAACGTGACCAAGGGCAGCTTCTACTGGCATTTCCCCTCGCGCGAGGCGCTGCTGACCGCCGCCCTGGAGCGTTGGGAAGGTGCCGATCAAGAGACCATGTTCGACCAGATCGACGCAATCGCCGACCCGCGCGAACGCCTGCAACAGTTGTTCCTGCGCACCAGCCGCGAACTGCGTTCGCACATCATCTACAGCCAGTTGCTTAAGGCGATGGACCACGCCGTGGTCAAGCCGGTGATCGAACGCCTGTCGGTACGCCGGATCAACTACCTGCTCACCGCCTACCGAGCGATCGGCCTCAACCGCCGCGATGCCCTGCACCGCGCCCGGCTCGCCTATTCGGCCTATGCCGGCATCCTGCAACTGATGTTGCAGCAAAAGATCATGCGCATGGACCCGGAGGAATACCAGGCCTACGTGCAGCATGTCGCCGACACCCTGATTCCGGCGTGAGCAGCAAGGGCTCGGTGCAAGCAGCGAACGTAACCGCGCCGCCCGGCGAGTTGGCGGCCGTCGCGCTGTCCGAGCAGGGCGTGCTGGCGCAGATGATCGATGGTTTCGCGCCGCGTGCGGTGCAGCAGCAGATGGCCGCGGCGGTGGCGCGGGCAATCGCCGACAATGCCGAACTGGTGGTCGAGGCCGGCACCGGCACCGGCAAGACCTTTGCTTATCTGGTGCCGGCGATCCTGTGCGGCCAGCGGGTGATCGTCTCGACCGGCACCAAGGCGCTGCAGGATCAACTGTTCGATCGCGATCTGCCGCGGGTGGTCAAGGCGCTTGGCCGCGGCATCAAGACCGCCCTGCTCAAGGGTCGCGCCAATTACTTGTGCCTGTTCCGTCTCGAGCGCAGCCAGGGCGAAGGCGGGTTTCTGAGCCGGCCACAGATCGGCGAGCTGAACCGTATCGCGGCCTGGTCCAAACGCACCCGCAGCGGCGATCGCAGCGAACTCGATACGGTGCCCGAGGACGCCCCGATCTGGGCGCGGGTGACCTCGACCAGCGAGAACTGCCTGGGCCAGGAATGCCCGATGTTCGAGGACTGTCATGTCGTGCGCGCACGGCGCGCCGCCCAGGACGCCGATCTGGTCGTGGTCAATCATCATCTGCTGTTCGCCGATCTGGCCCTGAAGCGCGATGGCTTCGGCGAAATCCTGCCCGGCGCGGCGGTATTCATCCTCGATGAAGCGCACCAGATCCCGGAACTGGCCGGGCAGTTCTTCGGCGAGACGCTGTCCACCCGGCAATTGCAGGAACTGGTCGGCGACGCCCAGCGCGAGGTCGCTCTGGTCAGCGGCAGCCGGGTGGCGCTGAACGAGATTGGCCCCGGCGTCGAACAATGGCTGCGCGAACTGCGCCTGGCGGTCGATGCGGCGCCGGCGCGCGGCGCCTGGCCACCGCTGCGCGAGCAGCCGGCGGTGGCGGTGTTGCTGGAAAAATTGGCGGCTGCGATCGCCACCCTGGCCGAAGCCTTGGCGGCCCTGGCCGAAAGCAGCGAGCCACTGGCGGCGCTGGCCGCCCGCGCCGAACTCTTGCAGGAACGCGCCCGCTTGCTGAGCGCCGACGCGCCGGAGCGACACGTACTCTGGTACGAAACCAGCGAACGCCACCTGAGCGTGACCGCGACCCCGCTCGACGTTGCTGCACCCTTGCGAGAGTTTCGCCAGCGCCAACCGGCTGCCTGGATATTCACCTCGGCCACGCTCGCGGTCGGTGGCCGCTTCGATCATTACACCCGCGCCATGGGCCTCGAAGCTGCCGAGACCCTGGCCCTGCCCAGCCCGTTCGACTTCGCCACGCAATCGCTGTGCTATCTGCCGGCCGGCCTGCCGGCGCCGAACACCCCGCAGCACACCCCGGCGCTGATCGCAGCGGTGCGGCCGGTGCTGGCCGCCTCGGCCGGCCGCGCTTTCCTGTTGTTCACCTCGCACCGCGCCCTGCGTCTGGCGGCGGAACTGCTGGCCAACGATCCCTGGCCGCTGTTCGTGCAGGGCAGTGCGCCGCGCAGTGCCCTGCTCGAAGGTTTCCGCCGTTCCGGCAACGGCGTGTTGCTCGGCGCCGCCAGTTTCTGGGAAGGCGTCGATGTGCGCGGCGATGCGCTGTCGGTGGTGGTGATCGACAAACTGCCGTTCGCCGCTCCCGACGACCCGGTGCTGGAAGCGCGTATCAAGGACTGCCGCGAACAGGGCGGCAATCCGTTTGGCGAATTGCAAATCCCGGCCGCCGCGATCGCGCTCAAACAAGGCGTCGGCCGACTGATCCGCGACGTGGCCGACCGCGGCGTACTGGTGCTCGGCGACCCGCGCCTGACCCAGATGGCTTACGGAAAGATATTCCTCAACAGCCTGCCGCCGCTGCCGCGCACCCACGCCATCGAGGACGTGCAGGCATTCTTTGCCTTAGGCCCCAAGCCGTCCGTGATCGCCAACGCCGACGACTGGTGAATCGCTGGTAGTCGCCGGCTGGTGGTGGGCAGCACGAACGCCAGCACGCGCCGCCACCACGTCAATCGAAGCCACAAGATCCCGAGCGAATAAGCACGGCGCATCCGGCGTTCAAGTTGATGGTGCGGTGCACCCGATGGTTGCGCTTACGCCTGGCTCGCCGGAGGCCCGGCGGCATGCACAGCGAGATGGGTGTCGGCAGGCGATGCCACACGACTGTATGCATTGGCCGTTGCGCCGTGGCAACTAACCGGCCGCGCCGCGGCCGGGGTGGTCCAAACAAGTTTTCGGATCGCGGCCAGCCCACGATCCGGACGCGCAGGTCAGATCACCGCGCCGAGTTTGAAGATGGGCAGGTACATGCCGATCACCATGCTGCCGACCAGGCCGCCGATGATGACCATGATGAATGGTTCGAGCAGGCTGGACAGGGCGTCCACCGCATTGTTGACCTCGGCCTCGTAGAACTCGGCGACCTTGAACAGCATGGTGTCCAGCGCGCCGGCTTCTTCACCGATGGCAGTCATCTGCACGACCATGTTCGGGAACAGGCCGACTTGGCGCATGGCCACATTGAGCGGATAGCCGACCGAGACGTCGTCCTTCACCTTGACCACGGCATCGGCATAGACCACGCTGCCGGTGGCGCCGCCGACCGTTTCCAGCGCTTCGACCAGGGGCACACCGGAGCGGAAGGTGAGGCCCAGGGTGCGGCAGAAACGCGCGATCGCCGATTGGTGCAGAATTTGCCCGATCACCGGCAGCTTGAGCAGCATGCGGTCGAAGAAATGCGCGACCTTCTTGGAACGCTTGATCGACTGCACCAGGGCGAAGATCGAGCCAGCGACGATCAGCAGTGCCGCCCACCAATAGGCGACCATGAACCGCGACAGGTTGACGATGGCCTGGGTGAAGGCCGGCAGCTCCGCACCGAAATTGGCGAACACCGACTCGAACTGCGGCACCACGAAGATCAGCAACACGCCGCTGACGATGATCGCGACCGCGATCACCGCGGCCGGGTAGAACATCGCCTTCTTGATCTTGCCCTTCAGCGCTTCCATGTTTTCCTTGTAGGAAGCGATGGTGTCGAGCACGGTGTCGAGCACACCGGCTTGTTCGCCGGCCCGGGTCAGGTTGACGAACAGTTCATCGAACTGCACCGGGTGCTTGGCCAGCGCCTCGTTCAAGGCCGAGCCGCCCTCGATATCGTTCTTGACTTCGGTCAGCAATTTGGTCATCGCGGCGTTCTTGTGACCGCTGCCGATGATCTCGATCGCCTGCACCAGGGGCACGCCGGATTTCATCATGGTCGCGATCTGCCGGCTGAAAATCGCAATTTCGCCGGGGGTGACCTTGCCACTGCCGCCAAACAGGCCGGGCTTTTTCTCCTTGACACCGGTCGGATTGAGGCCCTGCTTGCGCAGCTCGGCTTTGACCAGATTTTCGTTCTTGGAGAGCGACTCGCCCTTCATCTTCTTGCCGCGCTTGTCGACGCCTTCCCAAACGAAGGTCTTCAATTGATCGCCACGCGGCTGGGTTTTGCCGGCGTGCGGCTTGGGTTTGGTCGCGGTCAGAGTGGCCATGGCTTAGTCCTTGGTGACGCGGTTGATTTCGGCGAGGCTGGTCATGCCGTCGCGCACTTTCTTCAGCGCCGACAGGCGCAGGTCATTAATGCCGATTCGCCGGGATTCTGCTGCGATCTGCATGGCATTTCCGCCTTCCAGTACGATTTTTTGGATCTCTTCCGACATCGGCATGACCTGGTAGATGCCGACCCGTCCCTTGTAACCCTCGTTGCAGCCTGAGCAGCCGTTGGGCTCGTACAGCGTCAGGTCATCGACCTCGGCCTCGCTAAAGCCCTCGGCGAGCAGGGCGGCGCGCGGCAGCTTGACCGCCTTTTTGCAGTCGTGTAGGCGCCGGGCCAGACGCTGCGCGGTGATCAGGGTGACCGAGGAGGTGATGTTGTAGGGCGCGATGCCCATGTTCATCAGTCGTGCGACGGTCTGCGGCGCGTCATTGGTGTGCAGGGTGGACAGCACGAAATGGCCGGTCTGGGCGGCCTTGATGGCGATCTCGGCGGTCTCCAGATCGCGGATCTCGCCGACCATGATGATGTCCGGGTCCTGGCGCAGGAACGAGCGCAGCGCGGTCGCGAAGGTCATGCCCTTCTTGGTGTTCTGCTGAACCTGGTTGATGCCGTGCACGCGGATTTCGACCGGGTCTTCGCAGGTCGAGATATTCACCGAATCCGTGTTCAGGATATTCAAGGCGGTATACAGCGACACGGTTTTGCCGCTGCCGGTCGGGCCGGTGACCAGCACCATGCCGTAGGGCTTGCTGATCGCGTCGAGGAAGCGTTCCTGCTGTTCTTCCTCGTAGCCCAGTTTCTCGATGCCGAGTTTGGCCGCGGAGGCGTCGAGGATACGCAGCACGCACTTTTCCCCGAACAGCGTCGGGCAGGTGCTGACCCGGAAATCCATCGACTTGGTCTTGGAGATATTGAGCTTGATGCGGCCGTCCTGCGGCAGCCGGCGTTCGGCGATATCCAGGCCGGACATAACCTTGATGCGAGCAGCGATACGCGGCGCCAGCTTCATCGGCGCGGTTGCCACCTGCTTGAGCATGCCGTCGATGCGCAGGCGTACCCGGCAGATCGCTTCGTAAGGCTCGAAATGGATATCCGAGGCGCCGCGCTTGATGGCGTCGAGAAGCACCTTGTTGATGAATTTGACTACCGGTGTGTCGTCGCCGCTGGCGACGTCGGTGCCAGTGCTGCCCTCGTCTTCGGTGCCGGATTCGGCATTGAGCAGGCCGACGTCATCGTCATCGTCGCCCATCTGCTGGTTGAGCTGCTCGGCCCCGGCCAGCGCCCGTTCGATCGCTTTGTCGAGCTTGTCTTCCGGGATGATGACCGGATCGACCGGCATATTGGCCTGGAACTTGACATCATCCAGGGCGCGCAGATTGGTTGGGTCGGTGATGCCGACGAACAGGCGGCTGCCGCGCTTGAACAGAGGAAGAATCTTGTGCTGTTGGATCAGCGATTCCTGCACCAATTTGATCTGCAGATGGCGGAAATCCACCGAGTCGATATCGAGCAGCGGAATGCCGAACTCGACCGAGGCGGCGAATGCCACCTGGGCCGCCGGCGCCAGGCCGTTTTGCACCAAATAGCTGACCAGTGGAATTTTCTGCTTGTTTGAAGCATCGATGGCTTTGCGCGCGTCGTCCTCGCCGATCACGCCTTCGACCACGAGGCGACGGACGAATCCGGGGAGACCGGACAACGCTGTCGGATTGATCTGTGTCGCCATGACCGAAACCGCCCAAGGCCCATTCGGATCAACAATCTACAGCAAAAAGCTGTCAGAGCGGTAGAGGTCCCGGCGACCGCCCTACCGACCGGCTTAGGGTGATGGACGGCGCAGGCCAGTCAAGGGCGAGCCGCCGGGTCGCCGGGCCGGTTCAAGGTGTGAGGCCGCGAATGCTCAGGCCAGACGCTTTCGCCAGACGTGCGTCGCGGGTGACCAAGGCCGCGTCGAGCGGTCGATGCAGGGGGCTGCGCCGAATATCGGCAGCACGGCGCCCGCGACCCCGCACGATCAGCCGGGCTATCGACCGGCAACAAACCAGCCGCGTGCATGACATTGCGACGCTTGAATTCGGCGAGAAGGCTTATGTCAGTACTCGCAGCCCACGAACGTTCGAGAAATCACGATCATGCGTCACCAGCGCATCGGCGTTGATCGCCAACGCACTCGCCACTTGAATGGCATCCGGCAACTTTAGGCCGTACTTGCCGCGCAAACGAGCTGCGCTTTCGGCGATATCGCAGGTGAAATTCACCACCTGCCATGCCTCCAAGGCGGCACGATAGCGCTTGGCCAGCACTTCTTCACCCGCCTTCAACGGGCCGGTGAGAACCTCGGCAATTGCGACGGTAGTAACCGCCAGGATAATCTCGCCGTCGGCGTGGCGTTGAAAAAATGCCGCGAAGCGTGCGGCGAGTTTTGCATGCGCTTCAAGCGTGTAGATGATCGGTGCGCTATCGACCAGCACCAGGGCACCGCCGGGAAGGCTGGCGGCGTCTAGCGGTTCCATTCGTCACGAAGCTTACTGATGGTTTTACCGCTCGCCTTGCCCCATAGGCCGCGGCCGGTTCCGGCCAGCGACTGCAGCGAGGCGGGCTGGGTTTTCTTGGCATCGGTGGCAGGCACAACCGCAGCCACAACGCGACCATGCCGGGTAATGATGGTTGTCTGTCCAGCGGCGGCGGCGGCAAGAATGGCGGGCAAATGCTGCCGAGCTGCTTCGACGCCTTTGGAAATCGGCTTGGGAATTGGCTTCATGGAATGAACTGTACGGACTGTACAGAATACTGTCAATTTGGCCCGTCCGTCGGAGTGATTTAGGCGTCGTTCCTCAGGCCACCTGGCGTCAGTTCGAATACCCAGGCGAACACCAGCCCGGGCACAACGCCGATCGCCACCGGCAAGATCACGCTGCGACCGGTCCAGTCCGGCGCGAGGAACATCGGCAGCACCGTGCTCGTGACCGGCGCGATCAGCCAGGCACCGACCAGGTACAAGCCAGCCATGCAGATGACGTTGCGGCGCTCGAGTTCTGCGAGAAGCGTCATCAAGCAGGTCCGGCTGCAGAGTCGATGTCGGTTTGCGCAAAGTCATTGCCCTTGTAGAGCAATGGCAGGTTGCGAACCTTGGCCAGCGCGTAGCTGAACAAATCGCCGAAGTTCAATGCAGCCGGATGGCCACTGCCCTTGCCGTACGCCACAAAAGCCGAATACGCGGCCAGCGCTTGGGCTTCGTCCGGCGCCACCAGCACGAACGGCGGCTGTCGCAGCAGATCGTCCAGTAACACCACCGCGCGCTGGCCGCGCCGGCCATGCACCACCAACCGCGTTTCCAACGCCGTGGCCGTGCTGATCAAGGCACGCTCGCTGCGCTGGATGATATCGATGAAAGTCGCGCGCTCCGGTTCATCGAAAACAATCGCGACCAGCGCCGAAGTGTCGATGACGATCATGTCGGCAGACCGGATTCATCCCATGGCAGCGGATCGCTCGCATCGTTGCGATCGGGTATACGGTCGATCTGTGTCAGCAGCGCCTGCAGACGTGGTCCAGGGGAAGCTGCGCGCTGGGTTTCAAGCGCCAAATAGTCGACCGCGCGTTCGACCAGCGCGGTCTTGCTCAGACCCGTGGCCTTGGCCAGTTTTTCAACCTTTTTGACGACGATGGGATTGGCGATTTGCAGTGCCATGGCAAGCCATCCATATACATATAAGCAGTGTCAGTATACATTGCCTCGTTGATGCCTGCGTGCAACCCGTCAGCGCCAAACCCGTTAACGGCTGACATTGCGACGCTTGGGTTCGGCGAACAGGCTCATGCTCATCTGCATCACCAGGGCCGGTTGCTGGTCGAGCTCGGGCGTGGTGTGCATGTCAATCTGCGGCCTGATCTATTCCACTTTCACTACCATCGTATAACCTAGGGAGATCGCCCCGGCTCACCCGATAGGTTGCAGACCTTGGTCTCGACTGCGCTGCGCTACGTCGCGTACCGGGCCCGGGCGGTTCCTCTGGTCGCGCCGATGGCGATCAATCGGACTGTGGCCATAGGCCACGGATGGCGGCGATGCCGAGGGCGCCGTGACTGCGCGCCTGCGCCAAGTGCGTGTCATCCAGCCCGCCCAGGGCGTAGGCGGGCAGGGTCGAGTGGGCCAGCAGTTCGGCGAATCCCGTCCACCCGAGCGTCTGCGCTTCGGGGTGGCTGGCGGTGGCCAGTACCGGCGCGATCACCAGGGCATCGACGCCGATCGCGCTGGCAGAGACGATGTCGCGGCGGTGATGGACCGAAGCGAATACCGGAACCTCCGGATCGAGCGGTTGCGGCACGCTGCCGTCGAGCTGTCGGCTGTTCAGATAGAGGCCGCTGCGGCTGGACCGGCGCCGTGCAAAGTCGGCGGCCCCAAGCAGAAGACAGCCGCCGGCTGCCGTCATTCGGCGCTCGCAGGCGTCGATCAGATCGTCTGTCAAGGCACCGTTAGAACGCAGTCGGATCAGGCGCAGACCTCCGCCGATGGCGCGATCAAATTGGCGCAGGAAAGCAGCGCGGGGCAGGCTGGCTGGATCAGGGGTGATCAGCAAGCGGTCTGGCCACTGCAAGGCGCGGGCAATCGGTCGGTCGGCTGCGCATAGATGCGCCATTTCGATCGCAGACGGCAGCGACCAGCGCAATTGCTGGCCTTCGCGCGGTTGGGCGTCCCCCTGGTAGTCGAGCACCCGCCAGGCCTGAAGCTCCAGGCGTTCGTTTGCGCGCGGCTGGTCCACCCGCATCAGACGCACCGCATTGTGGATCTGGATACCGAGTTCCTCGTGCAGTTCGCGGGCCAGGGCAGTGACAGCCGATTCGCCGGCTTCGACCTTGCCGCCCGGGAACTCCCACAGCCCGGCCTCGGTTTTGCCGGCGGGGCGCTCGGATAGCAGCACGCTGCCATCCGGACGCTCGAGGATGGCCGCGACCACGGTCAGGTCGGGCGGTTGGCTCATCGCCAGACGGATTCCAACGGCGTCTGCAATCTAGCCGAGACTGCCGTGGCAGTGCTTGTACTTGCGACCGGACCCGCACGGGCAGGGTTCATTGCGGCCGACCTTGGGCACAGCCCCGGCGGCGATCGCGCCGGCGCTGAGTTGGCGTGCCAGCTTGATGTCGCCGGCCTCCTCTTCGACCCCGTAGTTGCCGCTGTCCTGATGCTGGAACTGCATTGGCAGGGCAGCCTTGCGCTGTTGTTCTTCGGCGGCGGCGCGGGCCACGTCCTCTTCGCTCTGCACCCGTACCCGGGCCAAGATCACCGTGGTTTCCTGCTTGACCCGCTCCAGCATCTGCCCGAACAGTTCGAATGCCTCGCGCTTGTATTCCTGTTTGGGCTGCTTCTGGGCATAGCCGCGCAGGTGGATGCCCTGACGCAGATAATCCATATTGGCCAGATGGTCGCGCCACTGGGTGTCCAGCACGCGCAACAGGAAATGTTTTTCCAAGGTGCGCATGAACTCGCTGCCGAGCTGGGTTTCCTTTTCGCGGAAGTAGCGATCGACGTCGTCCTGCACCTTGGCGATCAGGGCGCTATCGGAGATCTCTTCGTTCTGCTCCAGCAGGCGCCTGGCGTCGACCGGGATGCCGTACTCGCCTTCGATGGTGCGCTCCAGGCCGCTGAGATCCCAGTGCTCGGCGATCGAATCGGCCGGCACGAAAGCACGGCAACGCGCCTCGATGACGTCGCGGCGGATGTTCTCGATCGTTTCCTGGATGTCGTCCGGCTCGAGCAGTTCGTTGCGCTGCTGGTAGATCACCTTGCGTTGGTCGTTGGCGACATCGTCGTATTCGAGCAGGTGCTTTCTGATGTCGAAGTTGTGCGCCTCGACCTTGCGCTGGGCTTTCTCGATCTGGCGCGAGACCATGCGGTCTTCGAGCGCGTCTTCGTCCTTCATGCCGAACGCCTGCATCCACTTCATCACCCATTCCGGGGCGAAGATGCGCATCAGTGTGTCTTCCAACGACAGGTAGAAGCGGCTGGAGCCGGGATCGCCCTGGCGCCCGGAACGGCCGCGCAACTGGTTGTCGATGCGCCGCGATTCATGGCGCTCGGTACCGATGATGCGCAGGCCGCCGGCATCGATCACTTCCTGGTGGCGGGCACGGGCTTGCTCACGCACCCGTTCGCGTTCGCTTTCGCTGGCATCGGCCGGCAGCTCGGCGAGCTCCGCTTCGACATTCCCGCCGAGCACGATATCGGTGCCGCGCCCGGCCATATTGGTGGCGATGGTAATCGCCCCTGGGCGCCCGGCCTGGGCAACGATCTGCGCCTCGCGTTCGTGCTGCTTGGCGTTCAACACCTCGTGCGGCACCTTTTGGTCGGCAAGCATTTTCGCCAGCATCTCGGAGTTTTCGACCGAGGTGGTACCGACCAGCACCGGCTGTTTGCGTGCGTAGCAGTCCTTGATGTCCTCGATGATCGCGTCCCACTTGGCCTTGGCGCGCAGAAACACCAGATCGGCCTCGTCGCGACGGACCATCGGCCGGTTGGTCGGTATCACCACCACTTCCAGACCGTAGATGGTCTGGAACTCGTAGGCTTCGGTGTCGGCGGTGCCGGTCATGCCGGCGAGTTTCTTGTACAGGCGGAAATAATTCTGGAAGGTGATCGAGGCGAGCGTGTGGTTCTCGCGCTGGATCGGCACGCCTTCCTTGGCTTCGACCGCCTGGTGCAGGCCGTCCGACCAGCGCCGGCCGGCCAGGGTGCGGCCGGTGAACTCATCGACGATGATGATCTCGCCATCGCGCACGATGTAATCGACGTCGCGCTGATAGAGGCTGTGTGCGCGCAGCGCGGCGTTGAGGTGGTGGACCACGGCCAGATTGCCGGGATCGTACAGGCTGGCCTCGGCAGCGATGATGCCGGCCGCGCGCAGCAGGCGTTCGGCGTTTTCCATGCCCTGTTCGGACAGGTGCACCTGCTTCTGTTTTTCCTCGACGAAGTAATCGCCTTCGCCTTCCTCGGTCTGCTGGCGGACCAGCTTGGGCACGATCTGATTGACCTTCAGGTACAACTGCGGCGAATCGTCGGCCGGCCCGGAAATGATCAGCGGGGTGCGTGCCTCGTCGATCAGGATCGAGTCGACTTCGTCCACAATCGCGAAGAAGTTGCCGCGCTGGTAGCGCTCCTCGCTGGACAGCGCCATGTTGTCGCGCAGGTAATCGAAACCGAATTCATTGTTGGTGCCGTAGGTTATGTCGGCGGCGTAGGCGGCGCGTTTGTCTTCCGGACGCATGCCGGGGACGACCACGCCGACCTGCATGCCGAGGAAGTTGTAGACCCGGCCCATCCAGGCAGCGTCGCGGCGCGCCAGGTAATCGTTGACCGTGACCAGGTGCGCGCCCTTGCCGGCCAATGCGTTCAGGTAGATCGCCAAGGTGGCGACCAGAGTTTTGCCCTCGCCGGTGCGCATTTCGGCGATACGGCCCTGGTGCAGGACCATGCCGCCGATCAGCTGTACATCGTAATGGCGCATGCCGAGTACGCGGCGGGCGGCCTCGCGCATGGTGGCGAAGGCTTCCGGCAACAGTGCGTCCAGGGTCTCGCCGCGGCCGACGCGTTCGCGGTATTCGTCGGTCTTGGCGCGCAGCGCTTGGTCGGACAGGGCCGCCATCGCCGGCTCCAGCGCGTTGATTGCGCTGACTTGTTTGGCGAGTTGACGCAATAGCCGCTCGTTGCGGCTGCCAAAGATACGGGTGAGTAGCTTGCTGAACATGCGGGCGGATTTTCCAGATTCAGAAATGCCAAGCCGCCCTGAAGGCGGCGGCTCGGAGCGAATAGGGTGGGGTTGGTCGAGGCAAAATCAAGGTTCAGCGCTTGCCCTTGATGAAGGTGTTGGGATTGACCAGTCGGCCATTGTCCCAGACCTCGAAGTGTACATGGGTGCCGGTCGAGCGGCCGGTCGAGCCGACCTTGGCGATCACGTCGCCGGGACGGACCGGGTCGCCAACCGCGAGCAGATTGCGGGAATTGTGCGCGTAGCGGGTGACGTAACCATTGCCGTGGTCGATCTCGATCACATTGCCGTAGCCGCTCTTCTTGCCGGCGAACGAGACTACGCCGCCGGCCACGGCGAGAATGTCGTCGCCCATATTGGCGTCGAAGTCGATGCCCGGATGGAACTCGCGCGAGCCGTCGATCGGGTCGTGGCGGTTGCCATACTGCGAGGAGATATAGCCGCTGCGCAAGGGGATGCCGGTCGGGGTCAGGCTGCGGTCAAGCGAGCGGTCTTCGAGCAGGCGTTCGAGGATGCCCAGTTGCCGGGTCTGTTGCTGCATCTGCAACTGTAGGCGGACCAGTTCGCTGGAAAACTGCTCGGGCGGTACCAGGCTCGCGGTCGTGCCCGGTCCGGGGCCACCGATGTCCGGTTCGCTGTCGAAATTGAACTCGCCGTCGTCGAGCTTGCCGAGTTTGGCCAAGCGCTCACCGAGTGCGTTCATGCGCGTCGAAGCGGCCTGCAGGCGCCCGAGCCTGACTGCCATCGCGCCCATGTCGCGGACCATCACCTCGTTCAGACGCCCGACCTCGGCCTTTTGCTGGGCCAGCTCGGCATGGGCGCCGCGCAATTGCGCGCGCAGTTGTTCCGGGCCGATCAAGGTGGCGCCCAGCCACGCGCCGAGGCCGAGCAGGGCCAGCAACAGCAGCGCACCCAGACTGCCGATCAACCAGCGCAGGCGGCGGTCGCCCAGATGCAGGATCCGAGTGCTGGCATTTGGTTTGGCGACGATTATGATGTTCATTGCTGCTTGATACCTCAAATTCGCGGAGCGCCATGCCCCCGGTTTCCAAGTCCAAACCGCCTTCGCTGTCGCCTTCGCCGCGACCTGCGTTGGCGTCGACTACGCCGATCCTCGGCGCAGTGCTTGACCATGCGGCCCGCCTGGAGCGGGCCAGCCAGCAATTGCGTCTGCAATTGTCCTGGCCGTCGAACTTACCCTTCCAACTCGCCAACGTCCGTGCCGCAACGCTCGTTTTGATCACACCGCTGGCCCCGGTGGCGGCCCGTTTGCGCCTGGAACAATCCCGGATTCTCGAGATCGTCAGTCGCACCTGGGGCAAGCCCCTGAGCAAACTGTTGGTTCGAACCGTGCCGGCGCTGGCCACCAAGGCCCACCCGCTGCCTTCCCCACTTTCCCCAGCGGCAGCACAGCATCTGCGCGCCGCCGCGGCGGCGGCCGATCCCGATACCCAGGAACTGCTGCGCCGTCTGGCATCCCTTGCCGAACCACCCGGTCCTGGTCCGGGTCGCGCCTCCTAGCAGACCCGGATGCCTTGCCAACCGCCCGTCGTCCGCGCTACAGCGCGTGCGCCGGGTGAATATAGGAAATCGGTGCCGCGGCGCTGTCTGGATAGGTGATTTCCTCCCAGGCCTGGCGGTCGGCGAGCAGGGTACGCAGCAACAGATTGTTGAGCTGGTGCCCGGATTTGTAGCCATAGAACGCGCCGACCAGACTGTGCCCGAGCAGGTACAGATCGCCGATCGCGTCCAAAATCTTGTGTTTGACGAACTCGTCTTCGTAGCGCAGGCCGTCTTCGTTCAGCACCCGGTAGTCGTCGAGCACGATGGCGTTGTCCATGCTGCCGCCCAGCACCAGGTTGCGCTCGCGCAGCATTTCGATATCGCGCATGAAGCCGAAGGTGCGGGCGCGGCTGACTTCCTTGACGAACGAGGTGGTCGAAAAGTCGATTTCGGCCGAAGATGTTCGCTTGGAGAACAGCGGGTGGGCAAATTCGATACTGAAGCCGACCTTGAAGCCGTCGAACGGGTCGAAACGCGCCCATTTTTCATCTTCGCGAACGATCACCGACTTCTTGATGCGGATGAAGCGCTTATCGACGTCCTGTTGCTCGATTCCGGCCGATTGCAGCAGGAAAACGAACGGGCCGGCGCTGCCGTCCATGATCGGCACTTCGGACGCGGACAGATCGACATAGGCGTTGTCGATGCCGAGCCCGGCCATCGCCGACAGCAGGTGCTCGACGGTGGCGATGCGTACGCCATCCTTGATAAGTGTGGTGGACATCGAGGTGTCGCCGACATGCACGGCACGGGCGGCGATTTCCACTGGCTGCGCCAGATCGATGCGGCGGAACACGATGCCGGTGTCGGGCGCCGCCGGACGGAGCGTCATATAGACTTTCTGACCGCTGTGTATGCCCACGCCGGTGGCGCGGATCACGTTCTTCAGTGTTCGCTGCTTGATCATTGCGTGGGGAATCCCCGGGTGGAAAGCGCGTGGGCAGATTTGCCAAAGATAGCATGGCCATTCGTCACGGCGGAACCCTTCTGCCAGAAAATTGCCATGAGTTTGTTGTATTGACGCAACAGTACGGGGGTATGTCGGCACGCGCCCTGGTCAGCCGGAAACATCCCGGTGACCCTGTCCTCCGGCGCCGGACACTCAGTCAGAGCGGCGCAAGCTGGCGATCCGGCGCGATAGCGCGGCGGCGAAACGCTCGGCGCCAGCATCGCTGTTGGCGAAGAATAACGAGGGTTCGGTCAGTTCCAGTTCCAGGAGCCGCGGTTGGCCGTCGTCTCCGCGCAGCAGATCGATGCGGGCGTAGAGCGGAGGCACGAACGGATGGCATGCCGGCATGGTGTTCAACGCGGCCAAAATGCCCTCGGCCAGCGCGCGTTCCGCGGCGCTTGCCGCACGCACGCTGATCGCCTCGGGCGCGAACAGGGCGCGGGTCGGCGCCGTCGCCGGGGCCAGGAGCGGCCCTTTGCGGATGGCGTGGCTGAACTCGCCGTCGATGTAGATCAGTGCGCTTTCGCCGTCCTGGTCGACCCGGCCGAGATAGGGTTGCAGCAGGACGCTGCGGCCGGCATCGAGCAAGCGAGCGATATGAGCGAGCGCCGCCGAGCGGTCGTCGCGCCGATGGCGAGCGGCGTCGCGGGAGCCGGCGCCGACCGCCGGTTTGACCACGAACTCGTCGTAGCCAGCCATGATCGGATCGCTGCCATCGAGCCAGGCGGCGAGCGACTCGGCGGCGGCGCTGCCTGGTTCCACGAAACGGCTGGGTACGGTGGCGATGCCGGCGGCGTGGAGATCGGCCAGATAGTGTTTGTCGGTGTTCCAGCGCAGCATCGGCAGCGGATTATGTAGCTCGGTCAGCGCCGCGACCCGTTCCGCCCAGGCCAGAAACTCGGCCAAGCGCGGCACGTAGTCCCAGGTCGAGCGCAGCAGCGCGATGGCGAAATCCGACCAATCCACGGTTGGGTCGTCCCAATCCACGATCCGGTGTGCGATGCCGGCGGTGGTCAGGGCTGCGGACAGCGGTGGCAGGTCTTCGTCCAGCGGACGGGCGGCTTGGCAGGTGATGAGGGCGATGGGGGGCATGGGGGGGTAAGAGCGGTTTTAGGTTTTAGGTTTTAGGTTTTAGGTTTTAGGTTTTAGGTTTTCGGTTTTAGCCGTAGGTCGGGTCAAGCGCCGCAGGCGTGGACCCGACAGCGTAAAGCGTAGCCGCAAGGATGAAGATGTCGGCTCCGCCGCTGCGCGGCTTGAGCCGACCTACCAACCCTGTTCGATGCGTCGGTCATCGGTCGAAGTGGCCGTGGCGCAGGAAGTGTAGGGCGGCTTCGGCGACCTGGGCGGAAAAGATCAGGCTGGAATGGGTGACCGGCAGCACCCGATGCGCGGCGAGCCCCGGCAGCCGGGTTTCGGCCACCGCGACGGTGCCGTCGTGCGGAGCTTCGATCGAGCCGGTCAGGCGGCCGAGGCCGATGCCGCGGTCGCCGGCGATCATGCCGAGCAGGCGCGACCCGGTCCAGGCCGGCAAGCCATCGATCAGCACCCGGCGGCTCTGCCCGATCAACCAGGGCGTGACGCGGGCGACGCGGGCGGCGACTTTGCTGCCGGCCAACGGCGAGCCCAGGCACAGGGTACGCCCGGGGGTGTCGAGTCCGAGCGAAGCGAGTGCAGCGACCACGCCGCCCAGGCTGTGGCCGACCAGGTGTACGCACGGGTCGCCAGCGGCGTCGATGCGTTCACGCAGGCGGCGGGCGGCGGCTTCGGGGCTGCCGTGCAGACTGGCGTAGGCAAAGATTTCGGTCGCAAAGCCGGCGCGGCCGAGCCGGCCGGCCAGCACCCGCATGGCGTAGCCGCCGAGCCACAGGCCATGCAGCAGGATCACCCGTTCGCCCGGCGCGGCCACCGCTATTTCTTTTCCGGCAGGGCCACGCGCACGTGCAAGTCTTGCAATTGCACCTGCGGCACCGGCGAGGGCGCACCGGTCAGCAGGCAGGTGGCCGAGGCGGTCTTCGGGAAGGCGATCACATCGCGGATCGATTCAGTGCCGACCATCAAGGCGGCGATGCGATCGATGCCGAAGGCAATGCCGCCGTGCGGCGGCGCGCCGTATTTGAGCGCCTCCAGCAGAAATCCGAACTTGGCCTCGGCCTCTTCGGCGCCGATGCCGAGCAGCTCGAACACCGCGCTCTGCATGTCCGGCCGATGGATACGGATCGAGCCGCCGCCGATCTCGTTGCCGTTCAGCACGCAGTCGTAGCCGCGCGACACCGCGTCGTGCGGGTTGGCATTGAGCTCGGCGACATCATCGACCCGCGGCGCGGTGAAGGGATGGTGCAGGGCGACGTAACGCTTGGCCCCGGCGTCGTATTCGAACATCGGAAAATCGGTTACCCAGAGCGGCTTCCAATCGCTGCTGATGCGGCCGAGATCGCGCGCCAGCTTGATTCTCAGTGCGCCCATGAACTCGGACACGATGCGGAACGGGCCGGCGCCGAAGAACAACAGGTCGCCGCTGGCCGCCTGGGTGGTCGTGAGAATACCGTTCAATGCCGCATCGTCGAGGAACTTGACGATCGGCGAGGTCAGCCCTTCGCGGCCACGGGCCAGATCGTCGACCCGGATCCAGGCCAGCCCACGGGCGCCGTACCTGGCCACATAGGGGCCGAGATCGTCGATCTGCTTGCGGGTCAGCTCATTGCCGGCACCCGGCACGCGCAGCACCGCGACGCGGCCGCCGGGATCATTGGCCGGGCCCTGGAACACCTTGAATTCGACGTGGCGCAGGTGTTCTGCGACGTCGACCAACTCCCAGTCGATGCGCAGGTCGGGTTTGTCCGAACCGAACCGGCGCATCGCCTCGGCGTAGCTGATGCGCGGAAACGGGTCGGCCAGGTCGACATCGATCAGGGTCTTGAACAGATGTCGCACCATGGTTTCGACGGTATCCTGAATCTCGCGCTCCTCGACGAAAGCAAACTCGATATCGAGCTGGGTGAACTCGGGTTGGCGGTCGGCGCGTAGGTCTTCGTCGCGGAAGCAGCGGGCGATCTGATAGTAGCGGTCCATGCCGGCCATCATCAGCAACTGCTTGAACAACTGCGGCGACTGCGGCAGCGCGTAGAACTCGCCGGCGTGCACGCGGCTCGGCACCAGATAGTCGCGCGCGCCTTCCGGCGTGGCCTTGGTCAGGATCGGGGTTTCGATATCCTGAAAATCGCGTTCGTCGAGGAAACGCCGGATCTCGCGGGTCAGCCGGGTGCGCAGGCGCAGCGCGTGCTGCATGGCCGGGCGGCGGATATCCAGATAGCGATAGCGCAGCCGTGGCTCTTCGCCGGGGCTGTCGTCGAGCTGAAACGGCAGCGGTTGCGCGCTGTTCAGTACCTCGACCTGCTGGCAGACCACCTCGATCCGGCCGCTGGCCAGACGCTCGTTGACCTGGGACGCCGGGCGCTCGCGGACCGTGCCGGTGATGCGCAGGCAATACTCGTAGCGCACCGACTCGGCGATCGCGAAGGCGGCCTGGTTGTCGGGTTCGACCACGCACTGGACCAGACCTTGATGGTCGCGCAGGTCGATGAAAATCACCCCGCCGTGGTCGCGGCGGGTGTTGGCCCAACCGCACAGGGTGACGACTTGGCCGGTCAGGCGCTGATCGACCTGGCCGCAGTAATGGCTACGCATGGACGACTCCGGGGGAAAGCGGGGAACGGGGAATGGGGAGCGGGGAGCGGGGAATGGGGAACGGGGAACGGGGAATGGGGAAATAGGTTGTGCTGAGCGCAGCGCAGCGCAGCGAAGCGAAGCGCAACAAAACGGAGCGCAGCATGGGTTGAAGGTGTGATGGCAACCGGGTGGACCAGGGCAGCGCAAGCACCGACCAGCGCCGAACCCTAACCTTAAAACCTAAAACTTAAAATCTAAAACCGCCCGTCCCCCACCCACGCCGGGTGGTGCCAAACCAAAGTTGCCTAGTCACCGCTGTTATTGGTCGTGGTGCTGGCCGGCGGCGTCGGCGCCGCGCTGCTGTCCGGTTTGGCGGCGGCGGGTTCGGCGCCGCCGCCGGTGTCGCCGGCCAGGTTGCGCTTCTTGTCGCCGTCCTTCTTGAAGTCGGTTTCGTACCAGCCACTGCCGGCCAGACGGAACGAAGGCGCCGACAGCAGCCGGGTGATCTGCGCCTGGCCGCAGCTCGGGCATTGCTCCGGATCGGGATCGGACAACTTCTGCAGGTTCTCGAAGACACTGCCGCAGCTCTGGCAGCGGTACTCATAAATCGGCATGGTGGTTCCTCGTGGCGCCCGATCGCGGGTCGGTCGGGCGCGTATGGATTGGATCGAAGCCGCTTATCTTAACCGCTCGCCGGGCCAAAGCCAGCCAGGGTGTTATACTCAGCGGCTGCCGAAAATCGCGTTCGCCCTTGCGCGCGACCTTTGGCAGCTTGGCGGCCAACGGCCGTCCGCTTCGGGCCCCCTCGCCACTCAGCCGAACCCTTGGGCCCATCCTGATCCTGCGCCGCGCACGGCGTCGGATGTTGCACCTGCGCCGCCCGCGGGCGGCGCCGGGACCATCAGGCAGGCGTCCGGTAAGCCTTGGGCGTTGCGCGCGACCTGCCGCCAACGAGGAGAAATCGCCATGGTCAAGGCCAAGCGCGGAACCCCAGCTGGAAAATCCGCCGGCAATGCGACTGCCCTTGCCGAGCGGCTGCTGCTCGCCACCGATCTCGACGGCACCTTTCTGGCCGGCGAGGCCGAAGCGCGGTTGCGTCTGTATCGGCTGATCGCCCGCCACCCCGGCATTACCCTGGTCTACGTCACCGGGCGCGGCTATGAAACGGTGTTGCCGTTGCTGTCGGACCCGACCCTGCCCGAGCCCGATTACGTGATCTGCGATGTCGGCGCGACCGTGGTCCACGGCACCAGTCAGCAGCCGGTTCAGCCCTTGCAGTCCGACATCACGGCGCGCTGGCCGGGCGAGCAGGCGGTGGCCGAGGCGATCCAGGATATTCCCGGGCTGAAACGCCAGGACGTGCCGCAGGAACGGCGCTGCTCGTACTTTTGCGAACAGGATGCGATCAGCGACGAACTGCACGCGCGGGTGCGCGGCCTGGGTTGCGAACTGCTGTATTCGGCCGACCGCTATCTGGATGTGCTGCCGCCCGGGGTCAACAAGGGCAGCACGCTCAGTGCCCTGGCCCGACACCTGGACATCGATCCGGCCACGATCATGGTCGCCGGCGACACCTTGAACGATCTGTCGATGTACCAGCACCCATTCCGCGGGGTCTGCGTCGGCCAGTCGGAACCGGCGTTGCTGGCCGCGACCCGGTACAACGATCAGGTGCTGCACGCGACCCAGCCGGGCTGCGGCGGCATCCTCGAAGCGATCGCGCATTTCGGCCTGCTCGGCGACGCCAGCCTGCGCTTCGGCGACCGCCGCCATGCCGCCACCGGACAGTCCGACCTGGTCATGGTCTATCACCGTCTGCCCTACGACGAGGTGGTCGAGCGCGGCGCGATCAAGCGGCGCCGGCCGAGTTCGCCGAACGGCATCATCCCGACCCTGCTCAGTTTCTTCGGCGATGGCGGCGAGGGCGCCTGGGTCGCCTGGTCGGTACACGATCCCGAACTCGGGCCGTTCGAAATTCGCACCGCGGTCGATGCCGAACGCTACCCCGGGCTGACCGCGGCGCGGGTGGCCTTGAGCAAGGAAGAGGTCGATATCTACTACAAGCGCTTCTCCAAGGAAGCGTTCTGGCCGTTGCTGCATACCTTCTGGGAGCGGGCGCGGTTTCGCGAGGACCATTGGCAGGTCTTCCAGGAAGTCAATCGCCGCTTCGCCCACTGCGTCGCCGCCGAAGCGGCACTCGGCGCGACCGTGTGGATCCACGATTACAACCTGTGGCTGGTGCCGGCGACCCTGCGCGAACTGCGGCCGGACCTGAATATCGCCTTCTTCCACCACACCCATTTCCCGTCGGCCGACGTGTTCAACGTGGTGCCGTGGCGGCGCCAGATCGTCGCCAGTCTGCTGCAATGCGACTACATCGGCTTTCATGTGCCGCGCCAGGTCGAGAACTTCGTCGATGTGGTGCGCGGCGCGCTGCCGCTCGAAGTGCTGTCGCAACGAGGCTGTTCGCCGCGCTTCCTGAGTTATGGTTGCGGCGTCGGGCTGGACCGGATGACCACCGCGATCGCCGCTGGCGGCCGCACCGTGCGTCTCGGCGCGCACCCGGTCGGCCTCGATGTCGGCCGAATCGAGAAGGCTCTGGCCACCGATCTGGTCGGCCGCAAGCGCAGCGAATTGCGCGCACACTACGAGCAGCGGCGGCTGATCCTGTCGGTCGAACGGCTGGACTACACCAAGGGTACGCTGCAAAAGCTGCTCGCCTTCGAACGCCTGCTGGGGCGCCATCCGGAATTGGTTTTGGCGGTTGCGCTGGTGGTGATCTGCGTACCGGCGGCACGGGAAATGACCGTGTACCGGAAATTGCAGATCGACATCGAGCAGGCGGTCGGCCGCATCAACGGGCGCTATGCCGAGGTCGGCTGGACGCCGATTCACTTCTTCTTTCGGGCGCTGCCGTTCGACGAACTGGTCGCCTGGTACGCCGAAGCCGATGTCGCCTGGATCACCCCGCTGCGCGACGGGCTCAATCTGGTCGCCAAGGAATACGTCGCGACCAAGGGCGTCGATGGCGGCGAGGGCGTGCTGGTGCTGTCCGAATTCGCTGGCGCCGCGGCCGAGTTGAAGGGCGCACTATTGACCAATCCACACGATCCCGAAGATCTGGTCGCGGTGCTGGCGCAGGCACTGGCCATGGACCGCGAAGAAGCCCGTGGCCGGCTGCGCCAGTTGTTCGACATCGTCAGTCACCACGACGTTGCTCGCTGGGGCCGCGACTTTCTGGCCGCCGCCCGCGGCGAGCGGGTCGCTCAGCGAAAAACCACGACCAGGGCCAGTGTCAAGGCGGCCAGCGCCAACGCACCTACCCGCACCGCGCCTGGCAGCCCGGCGCTACGTTCGGCCATCGACGGCAGGGCGTAAGCGCGTGCCGGCGCGGGTCCGGGTTCCAGCGCCTGCCAGAATCCGCACAACAGCAGGCTGGCCGCGAACAGCAGGCCGGCGACGATGCTGAAATGCAGGCTGGCCCAGCCGATCTGGCTGGCGACGAACCAGCCGGCGCTGAGCAGGTGGCCGCTGATGGTGGCGCGCAAGGCGGCGCGGGCACCGAGACCGCGGCCGAACATGCCGACGATGAACACCGCGACCAGCGGCGGCGTGACGTAGGCGAAGGTCTGTTGCAGATAGGCGAACAGGCCGGGAAAGCGATCGATCACCGGCGCCCACAGTGCCGCGACCGCGACCAGGATCAGGGTGATGACCCGGCCGAGCCGGGCCATCTGGTGGGTTTCCATGCCGGGATGGCGCGGGGCGATGAAATCCAGGGTGATCAGGGTCGAAGAAGAGTTCAGCGCCGAATCGACACTGGACATGATCGCCGCCAGCAAACCGGCCAGAATCAGGCCGGCAATGCCGGGCGGCGCGAACTCGGCGACCATGCGCGGAAACACCGTATCCGCGCGCCCGAGGTCGGTGAACAGGCTGGCCGCCAGCGCACCCGGCAAGACCATGAAGAACAAGGGCAATAACTTCAGGCCGGCTGCGAGCAAGGCACCGCGGCCGGCTACGCCGACATCGCGGGCGCCGAGCAGGCGCTGCGACACATACTGGTTCATGGTCCAGTAGTAGAAGCCGAGCACCGGCAGACCAATCAGCGTGCCGAGCCAGGGCAGGGCCGGGTCGTCGAGCGGCTGGATCAAATGCAGATGCCCGGCCGGGATCGCTGCGCGCATGGCCGCCCAGGAGAAATCGAAACGGGCGAAAATCAGCACGCTGAGCAGGGCCGACCCGAGCAACAGGATCAGCGCCTGCAGCACATCGGTATAGGCGACCGCGCGCAGTCCGCCGGCGGCGGTGTACAGGCCGGCGAACAGCGCGATCGCGGCGCAGGTGGTGGCCAGTTCCAGGCCGGGGAAAAACAGCTTCAGCACCAGCGCGCCGGCATACAGGCTGCCGGCGGTGTCGAGCACGATCGACAGAAAAATCGTCACCGCCGACAGGTAGCGGCGCAGCCGCGAGTCGAAGCGTTGTTCCAGCCACTCGGGCACCGTGGTCACCCGTGCGCGCAGCAGCACCGGGATCACGTAGAACGCACTGAACAGCAGCACCAGGGCGGCCATCCATTCGTAATTGGCCACCGAAATACCCGACTGCCAGGCGGCGCCAGGCAGGCCGATCAGGGTGGTCGAGGAAATATTCGAGGCGAACAACGACAGACCGACCACGCCAGCGCCGAGCGAACGACCGGCCAGAAATAGCTCATCGGTATCGGGTGCGCGCCGGGTGACGCGCACGACAACGACAATGACGACCAGCAGATAAGCCGCCAGCATCGCGTAGTCGACCGGCTGCAAAGCCTGCATCGGCGCGCTCCGTGATTGCCTGGGTGGGCTCTATCCCAACACGATCCGGGTACCGCGATCAAGTCCGAGGCCCGGGTCTGGTCGAGCGAGGGGCTAGTGGCTAGTGGCTAAGAGCGGGGCGTTGCATAGGTTGTGCTGAGCGCAGCGAAGCGCAACAGCGCATAGGTTGTGCTGAGCGCAACGAAGCGCAACGGTCGCATAGGTTGTGCTGAGCGCAGCGAAGCGCAACGGACGATGCTGAGAATCCGCTCCGAAACGCTGCGCTCAGCACAACCTATTTCCTGAGCCGTAGGTCGGCTCAAGGCGCGCAGCGCCGGAGCCGACATTTCCACCCGTAGCGCAACCCCGAACTTATGGCGTGCGGCGCTCAGCGCCGCTTTGGATGCTCTTGGCGGGCGCTGGTCGGAACATCCTTCCCGCAATCCGCCGCGCTGCTGCCGGGCTACGGGAAGGGAGCGCCGAGCACCAGCTCGGCAGGTCGTTGATGCGCCGTGCAGCTGACTTCGGGCGAACATCCCGGATTGACCAGTAGCCGTAGGTCGGCTCAAGGCGCGCAGCGCCGGAGCCGACATCTCCACCCGTAGCGCAACCCCGAACTTATGGAGTGCGGCGCTCAGCGCCGCCTTGGATGTTCTTGGCGTGCGCTGGTCGGATCTTCCGGGCTACGTGCGCGGGGCTTTGTCGGGCGGATAAGTACCGCGCATCCGCCGTTTTCATGAGGGTGGCAGCTGGATGGATGGTGGATGCGCTGCGCTTATCCACCCTACGTCCGTCGCCCCGGCGAACGCCGGGGTCCAGTGCTGACCTTATCGACATCCCCGACACTGGGTCCCGGCGTTCGCCGGGACGACGTCTTTATGCTGTTCCCTGTTCCCTGTTCCCTGAACCGGATTGCGCTGCGCTTATCCATCTTTCGCTGCGGGCGGCGGGTGCTTGTCTATGCTCTGCGCAGTGGAGTAGTCTGCCCGGCGTCGGTGAGGGGAATCACAGTCTTTGCGGCGAGGGGTGGTTGAATCCGTGGACGTGCCTGTGGATGCCCTCTTGGATGCCCTCTGCCCGGTGCCAGCCACGACACCGCGATGCGTTTTGAGCTGCCGCCCTGCGTTGCGGCGATCCTTGATCCTTATCTGGAGTGCGCCATGTCCCCAGCCTGTCCGACAATCTCATCTGCGCAAGCGCTGAAGCAGCGCCCGCTGGTCACCCTGTTGTCGGCGCTGTTGATCTCCGGTGCGCTGAGCAGCGGAGCCCAGGCGCAGGCGTTTCCCGCGACGATCAACCTCGGCAGTCTGAGCGGCAGCGATGGCTTCCGCCTCGATGGCGCGACGGCGGGTGACGGATCCGGTCGCTCAGTGGCGGCGGCCGGGGATATCAATGGCGATGGCATCGGCGACCTGATCATCGGAGCTTACGCTGCCGACCCGAACGGCAACAGTGGCGCCGGCAGCAGCTATGTAGTGTTCGGTAAAAACACGGCTTTTGCCGGCACGCTGGCGCTGTCGGCCTTGAGTGGCAGCGATGGCTTCCGCCTCGATGGCGCGGCTGCGTATGACTACTCCGGCCGCTCGATGGCGGCGGCCGGGGATATCAATGGCGATG
>JBFXKH010000041.1:0-24731 GCA_050173995.1 Lysobacterales bacterium
CGCGATTGATCCGCGCCGCCCGCGAGATCAACGAAGGCATGAGCGCCTACGTCACCGATCAATTGTTGCTGCTGCTGGCCGAGCGCGACATCAACGTGATCGGCGCGCGCATCCTGGTGCTCGGCCTCGCCTTCAAGGAAAACTGCGCCGACCTGCGCAACACCCGGGTCATCGAAATCGTCCGCGTGCTGCAGGGCTGCCAGGCAGAAGTCGATGTCCACGACCCCTGGATCGATGCCAGCGCCTGCCAACGCGAATACGCCATCGACCTGCTGCCCGCGCCGCCTCAGAATAGCTACGACGCCGTGCTGATCGCCGTCGCCCACCAGCAATACCGCCAGCTCGGCGCCGCCGGCATCCGCCGCTACCTGCGCGAAGGCGGCGTCGTCTACGACCTCAAACAGATCCTCGCCCCCGACCAATCCGATCGCCGCCTGTAGCGAAAGTAGCCCGGATGAAGCGCAGCGGAATCCGGGAGAACCTAGCGGAAGTAGCCCGGAAGAAGCGCAGCGGATTCCGGGGAATCAAGCGGAAGTAGCCCAAATGAAACGCAGCGGACTTTCACCAGCGGAGCGCATAATCCTGACTGAAAAGGTGGGCGTCGCAGTCGATAGTATTAGCGATGCGCAACACCCCACCCGCCGCAGGCAAAATGGGCGCTGGCGGCGGAATCCGTTCCAACGTGCTGTAGAAAGGTTTTGAGTCGATCATGCGATTACAACCCAAAGAAGCCGATGCCATTGGCCAGGCTGCTCGTGACGCCTTCATGCCGGGTACCACGGTGTTGCTGTTCGGCTCGCGACTGGACGACAGCAAGCGCGGCGGCGACATCGATCTGTTGGTCGAATCGCCCGCGGTGCTGCCCGCTGCCGAATTGGTGCGGCGCCGCAACCGCTTCGTTTCGCGCGTCTACCGGCTGCTTGAAGAGCAACGCATCGATGTGGTCATGGCCACACAAAACCAGGGTGATCTGCGCGCCGTGGTGGCCGCGGCCCGAAGTGAAGGCCGGTTGGTAGCGCGGGTATGAAGCCGCAAACCAAACTGGCGGACGTGCTATGGGAGGCGGATCGTCATCTCGACACGCTCCTCGAAGCGACCGCGGAGTGGGAGCGCGCGCCGCTGTCCGGCTGGTCGGCATTGGAAAGCGATCGAGCCCGAGTCCGATTGATGGACCAACTGCTTTTTCGCTTCATGAAGTTGCAGGACACGGTGGGAGAACGCCTGATCCCGCAGACACTCGCCACTCTGCGCGAGCCGTTTGAAGACTGGTCGATGCGAGACCGCTTGAACCGCCTGGAAAAACTGGGTTACCTGGATGTGGACGATTGGTTGAGCTGGCGCGAAGTTCGCAATCAACTCGCCCATGAGTATCCGGATCAACCGGAAATCCGATTCGCCACACTGATTGCCGCGATCGATGCCGCCAAAGCCCTGGCGGCAAGCTACCGAAACTGGCGCGCCCGACTGGAATCGGCAAGCCAAAAGTAGCGAATAGCCCGGAATCCGACCTCGCGAGTAGCATCGACGCCCACGCAACCGGCAGCGCGTTTTCAGAGCACCATGGACCCCACAGACCATCATCCAGGCATGACCCGCCGACCCCGATCGCTGGTGGAAGTGGTCGAGTGGTCCAGCGACTCTGGGCAACTGGAGGCCTATCTGCGCGAGTTTCTGGACAGCTTCTACGTCTGCGACGAACCCGCGCAACGTCAGGCAATGCTGCGCGACGCCCCGACGCTCACTGGACAAGCGCGGACCGATGCCTACCTGGCCGCGGTCGCAGAGCATCTGGCCCACGGTGAACGGCATCCGGCACCGGCCTGGGTCGATGCACCCGAGCGCTTCCTCAAACGTCCGTTCTTTCCCTGCGGCCTGGAATCCTTGAAGGCGCGACTGCTGGTCGAAAGCCCACCTGCTTTCCGGCGCCGGATGATCTTTGTCGATTTCGATCCACTCTATCGCCCGCGGCGGCGCACCCCGCCAGCAAAGGTTTTGAGCGCCTGACCCAATGCTGAGCAAGCTCGACATCCTGCGCGGATTGGAACGAATCGACCAGGAAGCCCGTCGTGCGGGCGTGGTCGTCGACCTCGCGATCTATGGTGGTGCCGCGCTGGTCATCACCTTCGACCTGCGCCAGGCGACCCGCGACGTCGACGCAGTGGTGTCTGGCGATCCGGCGTTTCTGCGCAAGGTAGTTGCCGAGCTTGCCGCCGAACACGGCTGGCCGCCGGATTGGCTGAACGACGGTGTCAAGGGATTTCTTTCATCCAAAGAGAAGATGCAGGCGGTGGCACAGTTCCAGGGCAGTGGCCAGGGTGGTCTGCGCGCGTACGTGCCCACGCCGGAATACATGTTCGCGCTGAAGGCCATGGCGATGCGGACCGGTGGACTCGGTGCCGGCAACGACGTGCCGGACATCGAGGCTCTGGCCGAAATCCTCCAGTTCAAGGATGTCGGCGAGGCATTGGCGCTGATCGAAGACTTCTACCCTGCAAGACAGATTCCAGCAAAAGTGCGGTTTGGCGTGGAAGAAATCATCCAGCGGGTAATCGCCAGCGCGCACAGCAAGAAGTAGCCCAAAACTAGCCCGGATGAAGCGCAGCGGACGCATTCCCCGGATGACCAGCTCCCGCCATCGACATCAGATCCATCCCGAAGCGCCCAATCCTTCGCACCGACCATGCGTTTAACCCAAGCTCAGGTCCAGACCATCCGCCAGGCTGCGCTGCTCGTCGCCGGGGCAGAGTCCCGCGTGCGTGTATTCGGCTCGCGACTGGATGACGCCGCGCGTGGTGGCGATATCGATCTGATGCTCGAACTGCCCGAGCCGGTCGCCAACCCGGCGCTGTTGGCCGCACAATTATCGGCGCGCGTGTCGCGGGCCATGCACGGCCGCAAAGTCGACGTCTTGGTATACGCCCCAAACCTGCTGCGCCTGCCCATTCACGACATCGCATTCAGCCGAGGGCAGTTGTTATGATCCTGGACACAGACCAGCAAGCGCGCCTGAAATTTCTCGCCCGCGTGGTGCGCAAGGAATCCCAGCACCTCGCCAGCACCGACCAACGCTTGTTTGCCGATGCATTCAACCTGGATCGCGCCAGCGAACTCGACCACGATCCCGATTTGGCCGAGCGAGTGGAAGCCGTCGTCGGTCGATTTGGCCGCCTGCAGGACACCCTTGGCGATAAATTGCTGCCCGCGCTGCTATCGGCGCTGGGCGAGAAAGCATCCGCCAGCATCGACAACCTGGATCGTGCCGAACGCCTCGGCTTGATGCCATCGGTCGAGCAATGGATGACCATCCGCAACCTCAGAAACAAGATGGTCCACGAATACGTGGAAGACCCTGCCGTGCTGGTCGGCGCACTGCAATCCGGCCATGCGTTCGTACTGGAACTGATCGCCACTGGCGAAAGGATGCTGGCCGAAATCGTCCGCCGGGGCTGGGCGTGAAGGCCAGAAGGTAGAGACGTAGGTCGGCTCAAACCGCGCAGCGGTGGAGCCGACATCCACCCGAGCGCCACAGACCACAACCAAGCCGCAGGCATCGGACCGTCGGGTCCGCGCCTGCGGCGCTTGACCCGACCTACGGCTTCCGCTTGTTTCCCCTACTCCCACTTTGACGACCGACTCCGCATGTGCGGCCTGAACGCCATCTACGCCTACCACCCGAGCGCGCCGCCGGTCGATCGCGGTGAGCTGTTGCGGGTGCGCGATCGGATGCGCGCGCGCGGGCCGGATGGCGAGGGTGCCTGGTATTCGCCAGACGGTCGGGTCGGGCTCGGCCACCGGCGCCTGGCAATCATCGATATTTCCGAGCGCGGCGCCCAACCGATGGTCAGCGCGGATGGCAAGCTGGCGATCAGCTTCAACGGCGAGATCTACAACTACCGGCAACTGCGCGCCGATCTGGAACGCCAGGGCAGAACCTTCAACACCGATTCGGACACCGAAGTGCTGCTACATCTGTACGCGACCAAAGGCATGGCCATGCTCGCCGATCTGCGTGGCATGTTTGCCTTTGCGCTTTGGGACGGCGAGCGCCGCCGCTTGCTGCTGGCGCGCGATCCGTTTGGCATCAAGCCGCTCTACTACGCCGATGATGGGCGCAGTTTCCGGGTCGCCTCCCAGGTCAAGGCGCTGCTGTGCGGTCCGGTCGATACCTCGCCGGAGCCGGCCGGCGAGGTCGGATTCCTGCTCTGGGGTTCGGTGCCCGAACCGTGGACCATGGTCCGCGGCATTCGCGCCCTGTCGGCCGGTCATTGGCTGGCGGTCGATGCCAGCGGCGCGGCTGCACCGGTCGCTTGGTGCGATATCGGCGGCGTACTCAGCGCAGCCGCGAACGCGCCGAGCACGCTGGCTCGCGGCGAGGCCATCCACTGCGTCGCCGCCGCAATCCAGGACAGCGTGCGCGCGCATCTGGTCGCCGATGTTCCGGTCGGCGCATTCCTCTCGGCAGGCATCGACTCGGCGATGATCGCCGACATCATCGCCGCGCCCGGTCTGCGGCCGTACACGCTGACCTTGGGCTTCGCCGAATACGCCGGCACCGCCAACGACGAAGCGCCATTGGCCGAGGAACTGGCGCGCCGGCTGGACGCCTGGCACAGCACCCTGATCGTGCGGCGCCAGGATTTCGAAGACGAACGCGAAAAATTGCTGGCGGCGATGGACCAGCCCTCGATCGACGGCGTCAACACCTGGTTCGTCGCCCGCGCCGCCGCGCGCATGGGCATGAAGGCGGTATTGTCCGGCCTTGGCGGCGACGAACTGTTCGCCTCCTACCCGAGCTTTCATCAGGTGCCCAGACTGGTGCGCTATGGCCGCCGCTTGCGGCACCCGAAACCGCTGGGCCGGTGGCTGCGCCGCGTCGCGGCGCTGCTGTCGCCGCCGCTTCCGCCCAAGGCCGCCGGTTTGCTGGAATACAGCGAGAGCATCGGCAGCGCCTACCTGCTGCGGCGTTGTCTGTACGCACCCTGGGAATTGCCGGCCTTGCTCGGAGAAGACTTTGCACGAGCCGGTCTGGAGCGCCTGGCAACGCCGTCGGCGCTGGCGCGCACCATCGCCGGCAACGACCATGCGCGCTTGCAAGTATCGGCCCTGGAAATGACCTGGTACATGCGCAACCAACTGCTGCGCGACAGCGACTGGGCGAGCATGGCGCAGTCGCTGGAAATCCGCCTGCCACTGGTCGACATCGACCTGCTGCGCCGCTGCGCGCCGGTATTCGCCGCCCATCCCGACATCCGCAAGGCGGAACTGGCGGCGTCGGCGGCACCCAGAATATCGCCGCAAATACTGCACCGTCCCAAGACCGGATTCTCAATACCGGTGCGGGAATGGCTGCGCCCCCCCGCGAGTGGACCCGGCCGTGGGCTGCGCGACTGGGCACGTTTCATCCACCAGCGGCAATGGAACGCAGCCTGATGCGAGTCTTGCTGTTGACCACCGACGCCTATGGCGGACACGGCGGAATCGCCTTGTACAACCGCGACCTGGCCGATGCCCTGGCTTCGATGCCCGAGGTAGCCGAAGTCGTGGTGATTCCGCGTACGCTGCCTTTTGCCGCCGATGGCGTACCCGATAAAGTGCGTTATCTGGCGCAGGCGGCGGGTAGCAAGCGGCGATATGTCTGCGCTGCCTTGCGCACGGCGACATCGGCGTTCGACTTGTTGATCTGTGGTCATATCAATCTGCTGCCGCTGGCGGCGCTGTTGCGGCAAAAACTGCGTTGCCCGCTGGTCTTGATGGCCTATGGCATCGACGTGTGGACGCGGCCGAACTACTGGACGCGTATTTGGCTGCGTCAGATCAACGCGGTCTGGTCGATCAGCGCAGTGACCCGGGATCGCATGAATGCGTGGGCACAGTTACCGGATTCGCGTTACCTGCTACTGCCCAACGCGATTCATCTGGATCGCTATGGTCTCCGGCCGAAATCTCCGGGCTTGCTCGATCGCTATGGTCTGCGCGATCGCAAGGTGATTCTGACCCTGGCGCGACTGCCCAGCGCTGAGCGCTACAAAGGGGTGGATGAAGTTCTGGGAGTACTGGCCGACTTGCTTAAGGAGGAACCGCAGTTGCGTTATCTGGTGGCTGGCGATGGCGATGATCGACCGCGCCTGGAAGCCAAGGCACAGGCGCTCGGACTGCAAGCGCAGGTCGTATTTACCGGGTTGATCGACGAGGCCGAAAAGGCCGATCACTTTCGATTGGCCGATGCCTTCGTCATGCCCGGTCGCGGCGAAGGATTCGGTTTCGTATTTCTGGAAGCGCTTGCCTGCGGTGTTCCGGCAGTCGGCAGTGTGCTCGACGGCAGCCGCGAGGCTCTGCGCGAAGGCGAACTGGGCGAATTGGTCGATCCGCGCGATGCGCAGTCGGTACGCGATGGCATCGTCTCTGCTTTGCGACGGCCGATCGGAATACCATCGGGTTTGACTTACTTCGCCTGGCCGAACTTTTGCAAACGCCTGCGCACCGCGGTCGCCGCCTTGTTGCCTGCGATGTCGGCCAGCCGATGACTGGCGCTGTCCCCAGTCGCACCGCTTTGATCTGCGGCATTTCCGGCCAGGACGGCGCCTATCTGGCCCGCCTGCTGCTCGGCAAGGGTTACCGAGTTGTTGGAACCACACGCGACGCGCAGATGAGCAGTCTGGCCAACCTCGACCGCCTGGGCATCCGTGATCGGGTCGAGGTGGCTTCCATGGCGATCAACGATTTCCGCAGTGTGCTGAATGTGCTGGCCCGGTTTCAGCCACAGGAAGTCTATAACCTGGCCGGCCAGAGCTCGGTCGGACTGTCGTTCGAGCAACCGGTGGAGACGCTGGACAGCATCAGTGTCGGCACCCTGAATTTGCTCGAAGGCATACGCTTTCTCGACCGTTCGATCCGTTTATACAACGCCGGCTCCAGTGAGTGCTTCGGCGATACCGGCGAACGACCCGCGGACGAAGCTACCCCGTTTCGTCCGCGCAGCCCCTATGCGGTGGCGAAGGCGGCGGCGTTCTGGGAAGTGGCCAATTACCGCGAGGCCTACGGTCTGTTTGCCTGTTCCGGCATCCTGTTCAATCACGAATCGCCGCTGCGGCCGGAACGCTTCGTTACCCAGAAAATCGTGCGCGCTGCCTGTCGTATCGCGGCCGGCAGCGGCGAACGCCTGCGCCTCGGCAATCTGGATATCCACCGCGATTGGGGCTACGCGCCGGAATACGTGGAAGCCATGCAGCGCATGCTGCAACAGCAGCAGGCGGATGATTTTGTCATCGCGACCGGCATGACCCAGCCACTGCGCGCCTTCGTCGCCGCAGCCTTCGAGGCGGTCGGCCTGGACTGGCAAACCCACGTCGACATCGACGCCACGCTCATGCGTCCCACCGACCTGCGTTACGGCTGCGCCAATCCGGCACGCGCCGAACAAATCCTCGGCTGGCGGGCAGCCATCCGAATGCCCGAAGTCGTTCAGCGCATGATCGCCAACGACCCCAACGGTTGAGGTACGGGGCCGCCGGGTGTAGGGGCGACCCGCCGGGTCGCCCGTACGATATTGCGCAACCGTCGGAGTGTAGAACCCAGCAAGTAGCCCGGAAGAAGCGCAGCGGCTCTCAACAGCGGAGCTGGTCATTCCGGGAGAACCCAGCCGGAAGTAGCCCGGAAGAAGCGCAGCGGATTCCGGGAGAACCTTGCCGAAAAGCAAAATCCAGCCGAGAGTCGTCCGTATGAAGCGCAGCCGCTCCCAACATCCGAACTGGTCATCCTGAAAGCTGTGCTACAACGACCGCATCCCCGGATGACCAGCGCCGCTTGTTGAAAACCCGCTGCATTACATCTGTGGCTACTCCGCGCTCACTTCATTAGGGATCGTTGCCCATGACTTTTGCCGACTACGGATATGCCAGCGCCGAACCAACCGGCACCGATATGGCTGTCTATCGTGCAGTGGAGGTGCTGTTACGCGCAAATGTTGAGCGTGGGGCGAGGGTGCTTGACCTGGGTTGTGGCAATGGGCTGTTCACCAAACAACTGACCAATCATGGCTTTTGCTGCTTGGGCTTGGATACATCTGCCAGTGGCATCGCGGTGGCAAGCAAGGCGCACCCCGAAGTACGGTTTATGTGTGGCGACAGCGAGTCGCTATTGCGTTCCGGGCAAGCGAGCTTCGATGCTGTTGTCAGCGTCGAAGTGATAGAGCACTGTCCGTCGACCAGCGATTTTTGCCTGGACATTGCCCGCTGCCTGCGCCCTGGTGGTTCGGCCATCATCACCACCCCTTACCACGGCTATGTCAAGAATCTGCTCATCGCCTTGTTGGGCATGGGCGACCGGCATTACAACCCGCTCTGGGATGGTGGCCACATCAAGTTCTTTTCGCCAATAACGCTCACGCGTGCGCTTGAGGAAGCTGGAATGCAAGTCTGTTCCCTCACCCGCGTCGGACGCCTGCCGATGATCGCCAAGTCGATGGTAATTCATGCAAAGCTGCCTGGATGATGCGCAGCGGCTCTCAACAGCACATCTTCCCTCTTGATCAGACCAAGCACTGACAACCGTTACGCTTCGCTCGATGCCATTCGTGGGTTGGCGGCGTTGGCGGTTGCGATGTTTCATTTCACGCACGGTGCGGACGGGCACTTTGCGGTTGGGGTACCGGGAGCAAGTCCGTTCAGCCGCTGGGGCTGGGCGGGCGTCGAGGCGTTTTTCGTTGTCTCCGGTTTTATCGTGCCGTGGGCGTTCTTTCGCTTCGGATTACGTTGGTACGACAGTGGCCGCTTCTTGGTCCGCCGCATTGTGCGGCTGGCGGGTCCATTGGCTGTGACCTGCGTATTGATCGTGGCACTCAATAGGGCAGCCGCGCTTGCACCAGGATTTCGCGGCGATCCCTGGCAGTTCCCCAGCTGGCAGCAAGCGTTGTGTAACCTCAGCTATAGCTGCGATCTGGTGGGCGGCGACTGGCTCAACGTAGTGTTCTGGACATTGGCGATCGAAGTGCAGTTTTACGCTGTGGTCGCGCTCTTGGTGCCATTGTTGATCAAGCGCAGTGCCCGGGTTTGGGTAGGCTTGGTCGTTGCGGCCGGGGTCGTAATCGCTCCCTGGGGTCCTTCGCACAGCTTGCTTCCCTATTGGCCACTGTTCGTGCTTGGGACGACCGGGATGCTGATGCAGCAGTCGCAGTTGCGCTATCGAGTCGGATTCGTTATCGCGGGTCTGCTGTGCCTGCAAACCGGGCTTTCCCTGGGTTTGGTCGAAGCTCTTGCTGGCGCGGCCGGATTTGCGGGGATCTTCCTGCTGATGCGTCCGCCGGCATGGATCAAATGGTTGGGAACGGTGTCGTATTCACTCTATCTTTTGCACCTTCCCATCGGCGGCAAAGTCGTCAACCTGGGCGCACGCCTGGACGGCGGTATCTGGATACAAGCGCTCGTTCTTGTGCTGGCTTTGTCCTTGAGTCTGATTGCAGCCTGGATTTTCTGGCGCTGGGTCGAGCTGCCGTTTCAGCTATTGGCGCGCAGGCTTTGGTCGACAAAGGCACAATGCCAGAGCGGTTTGGCTGGAAGAAGCCCGGAAGAAGCGCAGCAGATTCCGGGATGAACCCGGCCAAAAAACAGAATCTGGCCAAGAATCGTCCGCGTGAAGCGCAGCGGCTCTTAACAGCGGAACTGGCCAATCCTGGAAAATAGGCGCATCTCCCGGATTGCGCTGCGCGGCATCCGGGCTACAACAGCCACATCCCCCTACAACCGCTGTGTCCACCCCGACCGGCACTGACGCGAAACCATGAAAGACAGCGAACTCAAGGAACACTACTTCGGTCACCAGCACCTGACCGTGATCGAGCCACTGCGCGGCTGGCGCATGCTCGATTGGCGCGAACTGTGGGCTTATCGCGAGCTGCTGTGGGTGCTGACCGCGCGCGACATCAAGGTGCGCTACAAACAAACCGTGCTCGGCGCCGCCTGGGCGGTGCTGCGGCCGGTGTTGACCATGCTGATCTTCAGCGTGGTGTTCGGGCGCCTGGCCAAGATGCCGTCGGACGGCGTGCCCTACCCGGTATTCGTCTACGCCGCCCTGCTGCCCTGGACCTTCTTCGCCGCCGCGATCAGCACCTCGGGCCAATCCCTGGTCGGTTCCACCCATCTGGTCAGCAAGGTGTACTTCCCGCGCCTGATTATTCCACTGTCCTCGATCGGTGCCGGCCTGGTCGACCTGGCCATCTCCACCGGCATCCTGCTGCTGCTCATGCTCTGGTATGGCGTCGGCTGGACCGCCAACCTGCTGGCCGCGCCGCTGCTGCTGCTCGCCGTGATCTTCACTGCGCTGGGTGTCGGCACCCTGCTATCGGCGCTGACCGTGGCCTACCGCGACTTCACCCACATCACCCCGTTCATGGTGCAGATCTGGATGTACGTCACCCCGGTGGTATTCCCGCTCAGCCTGGTGCCAGAAAAGTGGCGCTGGGCGCTGTATCTCAATCCGATGACCGGCTTGGTCGAAGGCTTCCGCTCGGCCTTCCTGGGCCGACCGTTCGACCTCACCGGCATCGCTCTGAGCGCGGCCATGGCGGTCGCTATCTTTCTGCTCGGCGTTGCCTACTTCGAAAAAGTCGAACGCCGCTTCGCCGATATCATCTGATGCCTGATAAGGTGCCGATCCGTCGAGAATTTTGTGGGAGCGACGGCCACGTCGCGACATCTCCTGCAAGGTCGGAATCGACATGACCAATGGCGACCCGCCATTGCGCGATATCCGCGGCCCGGCATCCCAGCAGCACCGACCCACCCAACCATGACCCAACCCGCCATCAAAGTCGAAGGCCTGTGGAAGGAATACACGGTCGGCCGCGCCGCCGACCGTCACACCACCTTCTACGACCTGTTGACCAGCTCGCTCAAGGCGCCACTGCGGCGCCTGCGCGCACTCGGCGGCAACACCGAACCGGCCGAACAATTCTGGGCACTGCGCGACGTCAACTTCGAAGTACAACCCGGCGAAGTACTCGGCATCATCGGTCGCAACGGCGCCGGCAAAAGCACCCTGTTGAAGATCCTCAGCCGGATCACCGCGCCGACCAAGGGCCGAGTCGCGATCAGTGGACGGATGGCGAGTTTGCTGGAAGTTGGAACCGGCTTCCACCCGGAATTGAGTGGACGAGAGAACATCTTTCTCAATGGATCGCTGCTCGGAATGACCCATGCTCAAATTGCCCAGCGTTTCGACGACATCGTTGAATTTGCCGAGCTGGATCGGTTCATTGACACCCCGGTAAAGCGATATTCCAGCGGAATGTACGTTCGCTTGGCGTTCTCGGTTGCTGCACATCTCGACCCAGACATCTTGGTGATAGACGAGGTGCTGGCGGTGGGGGATGCAGATTTTCAACGCAAGTGCCTTGGCAGGTTGCGGAGCAATCAGCGAGAAGGGCGGACTGTGTTGGTGGTGAGCCACAACATGTCAGTGGTGCAGCAACTGTGCACTAGTGCGCTTTGGCTCGACCAGGGAACTTTGATCCGGACCGGAGAGATTGCACAAGTGGCGGCCGAGTACCTCGCGTCCAGCAGGGAGATGAGATCAGAATGGGTGCCGACATTGGATCAATCCATCTCCTTTTGCTATGAACGAGTAGCAATCATAGCTCCGCAAGGGAGCACGCCCGACGCGATATCTGCGGCGACATCCTTTCTACTTGAACTCAGGTTTCGCGTTGGCCAACCCGGCATACGAGGCAGACTCGCTTTTCAGGTACGAGACTGCCACGACACGGTGATCTTTTCGTCTGCCAGTACCGATGGCACCGCCGCAAGAGTCGGGGCGTGGAGACAGGGTAGTTACAGCGTTACCTGCGAGATACCTGGCCATTTCTTGGCACCTGGTAGCTATTACGTGACTGTTTCCCAACCATTACCGGAGGGTGATTTGATTCTAGAGAATGTCTGTCGCTTCACCATTGATGCTAGCGACAGTTTGGTATCAACCGATGGACGTGGTGGAATCCTTGCGCCAATGCTCAAATGGAGTGTTCAGCCATGATCTTTGGAGAAACACTCCGGCGGTTGGTGCTGGATCCGGTAGCCAGGAAAATTGACAGCCGAATAGCGCATTTCCGAAGCTTAGAGTGTACTACCCATGATGGCCGCTTTTGGAATCACATCGCGGAGATAGAACCGCGTTGCGTTTTTTATGCCGATGCGGCGATGCAAAACTATACCAAGGCGCTTTCCAGGTTAAAAATTGGCGCCAGTTGCCATATTCGCGGCGAAATCTTGGTGCTGGCTTCGGGAAGCTTTGAACTCGGACATCATTGCTTCATAGGCTCTGGCACTAGAATATGGTGTCGAGATCGGATATTTATCGGTTCCCACGTCTTAATTTCGCACTTGGTCGATATCCACGATTCCGATTCCCACTCGAATCGGTGGCAGCAGCGGCGGTGCGAGAGCATCACGCTGTTTGAACAGGGAATCGAAGGCGTGTCTGGCGAAGTTGCTTCCGCGGAAGTCGTGATTGAGGATGATGTTTGGATTGGCTTTAAGAGTTCTATCTTGAAGGGAGTAAGAATTGGACGAGGCGCGATTGTTGCAGCGGGGAGCGTGGTAACCAAAGATGTTCAACCCTTTACCCTCGTTGCTGGCAACCCAGCGCGAAAAGTGCGAGAGCTGGAGCAGTAACCTCAAAGTCAACTATTTCCAGGACTAAGCGATGAAGAACTTCCTCTTTGACCGCCAGGACGTATTTGGTGAAATTCGTTCGCCGGTACTCATTAGCAATGAAGCGATCTGCAGGAAAAGCCGAGCGCTGACTACATTACGGAAGGTCATCGAGGTATGCCGGAAACTATCGCCAGACAAGTTCACAGCGGCGATGGTCGATGCGTATCGTGCGGGCGCGGATCGATATGGCGATGATTGGCAATATGCCGACATCACAACACTGCTATACTCCGTCGCCGAACTAGGGCAGCCGGAAAATTACCTGGAGATTGGAGTCAGACGCGGCCGCTCGGCCTGCATGGTTGCAGCGGCTAGTCCGGCTACTTCAATTTTCGCCTTCGACCTGTGGCAGCCTGGCTACGCGGCGAGCGACAATCCGGGGCCCGACTTCGTGGCATCCGAATTGCGGCGAGTGGGACATACAGGAAACTTGAAGTTTGTAAGTGGCGACAGCCACCAGACGGTGCCGAAATTTGTTGCGGACCATCCAAGCCTTCGGTTCGACCTGATCACTGTTGATGGTGACCACACGCTTGTTGGTGCCAGCGACGACTTGGCTAATGTTGTTAGTTTATTGAAAGTCGGCGGGGTTATCGTTTTCGATGACATTGATAATCCTTACTGTCCTGGCCTCGATGGTGTTTGGGCAAAATTTTTGCAACAGTATCCGGAACTCAACGGCAGTATTCTACCCAACGCCCTGGGACTTGGGGTTGGTTTTGCCATTCGTCTGTGGCCGAGTGGGCAGAGGCCACGTAACAATCGTCAGAAGGGGTTTTGGGCTTGGCTAAAGCGTTGATTTGTGGGGCTGGCGGCTTCGTTGGTGGGCATTGCCTTCAAGCCTTTAGAAGCCAGGGCTGGTTCACCGTAGCCGCAAACCGCGGCGCGGCTGTCGCTGACGCCAGCGTCGGCGTCGGCGTCGTCGGAGATTTCATGGATCGTGAGTTCGTTCGCGAGGCGCTTCGCGCGTATTCCTTCGAAAGAATTGTGTTTGCAGCCGGTCCCGCTGATGTACAGCAATCGTTCGCCGACCCGGTGGCCGATTTCCGGCAACAGGCCCTTCCGCTGTTGAACGTTTTGGAAGAGTCACGTCTGCTCAGCCGCCCACCCGGCGTGTTGCTCGTGTCCAGTGCCGCGGTCTACGGGAATCCAGCGGCCAATCCGGTCAGCGAAGAAACGTTAGCGAGGCCGATCTCGCCTTATGGATTCCACAAGCTGCACCAAGAAATGTTGCTGGATGAATATGCAGCACTCTACAACCTACCGACAGCCAAGGCTCGGGTGTTCTCGACATTCGGTCCCGGGTTACGTCATCTCGCGGTTTGGGATATTACGAATAGGGCGTTGCGAGGGCAGAATCAGCTCTGGGGCACGGGTGGCGAATCTCGAGATTACTTGCACGTGATCGATGTGGCGTCGGCCCTTGAGCACGTCGCTCGGACCTCCGCGTTCAAAGGTGAGGTGGTGAACATTGCTTCTGGTCGGGAGACTGCGATCGCTCAGTTAGCCGCGATCATCTTTGACGAAATGGGTTTGACGGCGCCGCCAGTGTTCGATGGTAGCCAACTCAGTGGCAGCCCGGCACGCTGGCGAGCCGACGTCAGTCGGCTTGCAGATCTCGGCTTTGCGCCGCAGGTTGCGCTTGAACGCGGGTTGCGGGAAACTGTGCGGTGGATACGCCAGCATGCTTAGCGTCGGCTTTGTGGCCATCGACGTTGACCAGAAGTGGATGGGGGGGCGCTATTATCTCCAGCATTTAATCCGTTGCGTTGCCGCCCTACCAGCAGCGGAGCGCGTACAGATGCACGATGTCTGGTGGCAGCGCATGGCCGTTCCTGATCCGTTTGCGGAGGTTCGGCTACCCCTGGGTGAGCCAATTACAGTGGCAGCGCCGACCAGTCTAATCGATCGACTAAAGCGTAAGCTGCGCCGAATCCGCGATCGCACACCTGGGTCGAGCGATCTGTTTGATGCGGCTGGGATTGATCTATTCTTTCCGATTCCACCCTGTGATAACTCCGGCACCACCTATGTATTCTGGTTGCCGGATTTCCAATACTTGCGTCGTCCGGACTTGATGAGCGAATCGCTGCGCGCAGCACTTGAGACCTATTTTTGTGACCACGTGCATGCGGCGGCTCAGATCGTGCTGTCCAGCACCGAAGCGCAGCGAGATTTTGCCGAGGTCTATCCGCATCTGCTGCACCGTACCCACGTTGTGCGTTTTTGCAGTGTTCCCGATGAAATGTGGTGGCGGCTTGAACCGGCGCAGGTCGCGGACAAATACCTACTGCCCGAGCGCTTCCTGATCGTCTGCAACCAGTTCACCCGGCACAAGAATCATCTGACGTTGTTTGATGCTCTACGGATATTGGTGGCGCGCGAACGAAGCGACATACACTTGGTCTGCACCGGCAGCACATTTGACCACCGGCAAGAGGACTTCATCGGTCGGGCCAATGAGTTTCTACATCGGCACAGCTTGGAATCGCGGGTTCATATCCTGGGACTGATTCCACGAGCAGACCAGGTTGCTTTGATCCGACGCTCGGTAGCTGTAATGCAACCGTCATGGTTCGAAGGATGGTCGACGATTATTGAAGATGCCAAGACGTTAGGTAAGCCGGTGTTGGCCAGTGATCTGCCCGTTCATCATGAGCAGTTGGGTCCATTGCATGCCTATTACCTCAGCCTCGATAGTGCTGAGGAGTGGGCGGATGCCATCGAATCGGTTTGGAGCAAGTGCTTAGCAGGCCCGGATACCGAAGCTGAAGCGGCCGGTCTGGTACGTCTTCAAGCTGCTCGGCGGGAGTGTGGACTGGCGTTCGTCAAGGCTCTGCGTGCTGCGCTTCCGGGTAACGAATGATGCGGTGGCGCGCGGAAAGTTCGGGCCAACTCCGGCTTGCTATCGTCGCTCCATCCGCCTATTTACTTGGCGGTGTCCAAACTTGGCTGGATTATTTGGTGTCCGGATTGGCGACCGGCGGCTGGCAGGTAAGCGTGTTATTAACGCACGGCATCCACAGCGATGCAGCAGGCTATTTGCAACTGCATCCGTTTCCGCGCGTGCATATGGTGGAAAATCCGACCGGCAGTCGCGAAGGTCGTGTGCGAGCGCTGATTGCGGCTATACGTGACGCAAATCCTGACCTGGTGCTCGTAGTCAACATCGTCGATTGCTACGAAGCAGTAGCACGCATGCGTCGCCGCGGTTGCCGGTGCAAGGTGGCGATGGCATTGCACGGATTACACGAATGCTTCTATCAGGACATCGCGCGATATGCCTTTTTGCTGGATGGCGTTATAGCTACCAACCGCCTTGCCGGGGCGGCAGCGGTCTCCCAGGGTGGGCTGCCGTTGGAGCGGGTCCACTACGCGCCCTGCGGAGTCGTAGTGGCTGATCTCGCGTCATCGGAACAAAAGCCCAACGAGTTGATGCTGCTGTATGCGGGGCGCTTCGACACGGAAGAAAAGCGGGTGCTTGACTTGCCGCTCATCCTGCATGCGCTGGCACGCCGAGGAGTGGACTTTCGTCTGCGCCTGGCCGGCACGGGTCCCGCCGAAGACCAACTGCGCACCGTGTTGAAGGAGTTTGGCAACAAGATCGAATTTCTTGGTGCGTTGGATTCCTGCCAGATTCGAACCAGCTTTTTTGCTCAGGGCGCGATTGCCCTGGTGCTATCTCCCAGCGAGACAGGCCCCTTGGTGGCGTGGGAAGCCTTGGCAAACGGGGTGGCCTTGGTGACTTCGCAATTTGTCGGCATCGGTCTGGAAGGCAGCCTGCGTGACGGTGAGACTTGCCTGACCTTTCCAGTGGGCGACACCGAAGCGGCGGCAGCGGCCATCGAGCGGCTTGCCGATTCCTCATTGCGCTTGTCTTTGGTCAAGGCTGGGTACGCACTGGTTCGGGAGCGCTACAGTCGTGATGCGTCGGTTTGCTCCTGGAATAGAACGCTGCGGCACATCTTGCAGCAGAGTGAGCTGCCTGAAGTGTCACTTGACTGTTCGACGTCGCCCGCTGGGCGATTGGATCGTTGGCTCGGGATTCGGATTGCGGAGACTGTACGTCGCTGGCTCGGTCTGCGCTTTCTCCATGCCGAAGCGGGTGGCGAGTGGCCGCACTCCTACGGTGTGGACACTCAAGAGGATTGGCCTCGTACCCTTGAGCGCTTGGACCAGGGGCGGCATCCACAAGATGCGCGGACAGAAACGATTGGGTCGGTCGATTGCAATCGTGAGAAGGCGACTAGATGAGCGAGTGCGCTTTCGGCAGCGCCCCCAGTCCGGCGGACACTTGGATCAAGAGTCGCTGGCAGCACCCGCTGCCGCTCCATTTGGGCATTCTGGCCAATTCAACTGCGCCGTTCGGAGCGCTGTTTCCCAAGCGGTCACCTCTGCATAGGCGAGGGCCGTCGAGGTGGAGCCACACTCGACTAGAGAGCAGTTGGGGCCTTCGGCCGAGGGTTGGATGAATCGGATACTGACAGCGAGCCGTGCCTGGTTGGGTGTGCTGCTGAAGGATTTGCCACGCTATCTTGCGGCGCTGCTGCGCGATGGTCAAGGCTATTTGGCGGTTTGCAACCGCAATGAGAGATTGGAGTTGGCGCCGGATTGCAGCGGCTATCGCTGCGACTGGCAGTGGACCAGCGACTTGCATGCGCCCAAGGTCATGCCCGTGCTGGGCAGTGCCTTGATGCGCCGCGCATTGGCCGATCACGCGATCAGGCATGCTGCTTCGCCGTGCGCGCCAGGCGACCAAGAGCCGCAGATCAGCTTCATCATCGGGCACCGTGGCGAGGCGCGACTGCCGCATCTGCTGGCCACCCTGGCTAGTATCGCCGCGCAGCGTGACGCACCGGTCGAGTGCATCGTGGTCGAGCAGGACGAGGAGCCGCGGCTGATCGGCCGTCTGCCGGCGTGGGTGCGGCACGTTCACACGCCGTCGCCCACGCCTGACATGCCGTATTGCCGGTCGTGGGCTTTCAACATCGGCGCAAGGCATGCCCGCGGAGAACTGCTGGTCTTGCATGACAACGATATGTTGGTGCCGGTGGACTACGCCGCACGCCTGTTGGCCCAGACGCAGCAGGGCTACGAAGTGGTCAATCTCAAGCGCTTTATTTTCTACTTGAGCGCGGCGCATTCCGACGCCTTTTTTTGTGGAACCAAGGGACTGCTGGCACACCCGCCTGAGACGGTTACGCAGAACCTTGAAGCAGGTGGCAGCGTCGCAATCACCCAGCGCGCATTTGAAGCGATCGGCGGCATGGACGAGAGCTTCATCGGCTGGGGCGGCGAAGACAACGAGTTCTGGGAACGCGCGCAAACCCAGCGCGTATGGCCGTTCGGCTGCCTGCCCTTGGTGCATCTCTGGCATCCGGCGCAGTCGGGGAAATATGAGAAAGACAAAGCCACCTTGCAGCGCTATCGAGCCCTGTTGGCCATCCCGGTGCAGAGTCGCATAGCCACGCTTCGGGCTGTGCCATCGGGTGCGATGTCGGGACCGTCCGGTTGGGCAAGCACGACCGACATGCCGATCGACGGCGGCATGAAGACTAGTGGTCGGGCTGGCTGAATGTGCGGCTTGGCCGGCTGGCTCACCGCGCCCAACGCCATCGCCGATCCGGCGGTGCTGACGCGCATGCTGGATGCGATCCACCACCGCGGCCCGGATGATCGTGGTTCGTACTTCGATGCGGATGCCGGTCTGGCCCTGGGCCATCTGCGGCTTTCGATCATCGATCTGAGCGCGGCGGCGCATCAGCCGATGCGCGATGCGGCGAGCGGCGTGGTGTTGGTCTACAACGGCGAGGTGTACAACTTCCGCGCGCTGCGCGCCGAGTTGCAGGCGCTCGGTCATGGCTTCGTTTCGAGCGGCGATAGCGAGGTGGTGCTGAAGGCGTATCTGCAATGGGGTGTCGCGAGTTTTGCCCGGTTCGGAGGCATGTTTGCGCTGGCGCTGTGGGACCCGCGCAGCGCCGTGCTGCACCTGGCGCGCGATGCCATGGGCATGAAACCCCTGTACTTCGCTGCGCAGAGCGGCGGTCTGGTGTTTGCTTCCGAGGTCAAGGCCTTCAAGCAGGTGCCGGGCATGCGCTTGCGGGCCTCGGCTACCGGGCTGCGGCAGTACCTGGAGTTCGGCTATGTGTTCGATGACCAACTGAGCGTATTCGAGGGGATTCGCAAGCTGCCGCCGGGTTGTCGCGCCGAGGTCCGACGCGGCCAGCCGCCGCGCATCGAGCGCTTTTTCACGGCACCGGCCCCCGATCCACTCGACCGCCGTGGCGAGGCAGAGCGGGTCGATGAACTGCAATCGGTGCTGGCGGAAGTGACCGCCCAACACCTGATCGCCGACGTGCCGCTCGGACTGTTGCTCTCGGGCGGATTGGATTCCAGCCTGATCGCCGCATTGGCTTCGCGGCAGGGTCCGTTGACCACGATCAGCATGGGATTTGCGGATTCAGCGGTGGACGAACGGCCGCAGGCGCGGCAGGTGGCCGAGTTCATCGGTTCGCGCCACCTCGAAGTACTGATCACGCCGCAGCAGGTGATGGCGGAGGCGAGCCAGGGCGCCTGGGTGTTCGACGATCTGTTCGCCGACTGGGGTACGCTGACCACGCGCTTGCTCTATCGTCGTTGCCGGGAGATGGGCGTCAAGGTGGTGCTGGTCGGCGAGGGCGCCGATGAGTTGTTCGGCGGTTATGACGTGTTCCGCACGCCCGATCGGCTTGGCCTGTGGCAGCAGTTCCGGCTGTACCAGCGCTATGCCGGTCGCCGCTACGGCAGCCAGTTCGGCAACTTCCGGCGGGTGTTCAAGCATTGCCTGGAAGCCGGGCAGGGCGATCCCTTCCATGCCGTGCGCCTGTTCGAATCGCGCCAGCAACTGCCCAACCAGTACGTGATGAAGGTGGATAAGGCGAGCATGGCCGAGAGTATCGAAGCGCGTGCGCCCTACCTGGATCGACGCGTCGCCGAACTAGCCTACCGCACGCCCCGCGCTTGGCTGCTGCGCGGAGGGGAGAACAAATACCTGCTGCGCGCGCTGGCGCGGCGGGAAAAGCTGCTGCCGGAAGCCACCAGCATGCGACCGAAATTTGGTGCTTCGCTGGCGGCGAGCTGGATGGACGACAGTCCCGAGTTTCGCGTTTTCGCCCGCGAGCGTCTGTTGGACGGTGTCTGGACCCGGCGCCTCGGCCTTGCGCCGGCCATGCGCGATTATTTTGAGCGCGGCCGCGCCGGCTATCGCTTGCCGCGCGCACTCTCGATCTTCCGCAATCTGGCCTGGCGATTGTTGCTGTTGGAATTGTGGGCGCCGTACTACCTGGACGAGCGCGCCGCATGATCCGCGATCTGGTCAGCACGGTGATCCCGGTTTATAACCGTGCAGCCATGTTGCGCGAGGCGGTGGCCAGCGTGCTGGCGCAGACCTGGCGGCCGATTGAGATCGTGATCGTCGACGATGGCTCGACAGACGATACGCCCGCAGTGGCCGCGGCACTTGCGGCCACCCATCCGCAGATCGTGCGTTGTCTGCGACAGGACAACGCCGGTCCGGGCGTGGCGCGGCAGTTGGGGCTGGAAGCAAGCCAAGGCGAATTAGTGCAGTTTCTGGACAGCGATGACCTGTTGCTGCCCGAGAAGTTTGCGTTGCAGGTGAAGGGTTTGCGGGCGGATCCGGAGGCGGGAATAGCGTACGGCAGGGCCTATGCCAGTCAGGGCGGCCGGCGCGAGTTGCATGCAGCACAACGCACTGGCGAGCGCTTTCGTCAGCTGTTTCCCGCGCTTTTGCAAGGGCCGCTGTGGCCGACCATGACGCCGCTGTATCGTCGCACTGCGCTGGATGCCATCGGCGCGTGGCCAGGCAAACGCCAATTGGAAGACTGGGTTTACGATGCACAGGCCGCAGCACTCGGTATCAAGTTGAACTATGTCGATGACTATATTGCGGAGACACGGGACCATGGCGAAGCGCGCCTTTGCCACCTGTGGATGCGCGACGCTTCGGCCCTGCGCGAGCGCGCCGCAGCCTACGTTGCCGTGCTGGCGCATGCCAAACGCGCCGGGGTGGCTTCGACCGCACCGGAGATGCAGCACTTCGAACGCAGCCTGTTCGCCATGGCACGCACCGCCGGTAGATATGGCTTGCCCAGTGAAGCGCGGCAACTGTTCGAACTCGCGCGCGCCACAGCGATCAACCCGGGCTGGGACTATCGCCTGTTCGCCGCGATGGCGGCGGTGTTCGGCTGGCAGCGTGCCAGTCGCTGGGCGGAACGGCTGGCGGGGTGATCGGCATGAGTACCAGTCCTGAGGTGTCGGTAGTGATGAGCGTCTACAACGGCGCCGGCCATCTGGCCGAAACCCTGGACAGTGTGCTCGGGCAGAAGGACTGCGACTTTGAGTTCATCGTGATCGACGATGGCTCGACCGATGCCAGCGCGCAGATACTGGACGAGTTCGCCGCCCGCGATTCGCGGCTCTGCGTAGTGCACCAGGAAAACACCGGCCTCACCCGTGCCCTGATCCGTGGCTGCGCTTTGGCCCGTGGCGAGTTCATCGCCCGGCAGGACGCCGGGGATGTGTCGTTACCGGGGAGGCTATCGGCGCAGCTAGCATTCATCCGATCCAAGCCGCGGGCGGTGATGGTTGCCGGCGCGGTCCAATTCTGTGGCCCACGATCCGAGCCGCTGCATACTCAAGTGGTCCATGGCGAAGAACTCCAAACCGGGCTGAGCCAATCCACAGTGGGGCGAGTGCGTGGGCCGCCGCACCACGGCGCGACCATGTTCCGACGTTCGACTTACCTTGCGGTCGGCGGCTATCGTCCGTCGTTTCAGGTCGCGCAGGATCTGGACCTTTGGCTGCGATTGGCCGAAACCGGCAGTTGCCTCGGCATGGCGGATATTTGCTACGTGGCCCGTCTGGAATTGGCCAGCATCAGCAGTCGCAGACGCAAGGAACAATTCGACAGCGCCAGTCTGGCATTGCAATGCCGGAAGTTGCGCGCAGCGGGTCAATGTGAGGCAGGCTTGCTCGCGGCAGCCACGTCGAATGGATCGCCAGGGATACCAATCGGTCCAGGCGAGCGCGCACGGTTCAGCTACTTCATCGCACGCTGCCTGGCGACCAGCGACCCCACCGCCGCTCGCCTGTACTACAGCCGGGCGCTTCGTGACAATCCGCTCCACTTGAAAGCGTTGTTCCATTGGATTTTTGCGCGATGAAACCACCCGTTCTCGATCCAAACTGGCCGGCCGACGTGCTGGCGCTCTATCGCCATGATCTTCAGGAGATGTGGGATCGGAGCATCGCCCCGCACATCTGGAATCAGTATCACAACCAGCTCGAACTGTATCTGAGCTTCGCAGGCGATCGACCCTTGCGCGTGCTCGACGTGGGTTGCGCGCAGGGCACGTTGGCCTTGCTGCTCGCCGAACGCGGTCACCAGGTGGCTGCTGTCGACATTCGTTCGCAGTTTCTGGACTACGCACGCTCCCGCCACTCGCATGGCGACGTACGGTTCCTGGCGGCCAATGCTTTGGAAGATGATCTGACCGGCGAATTCGATCTAATTTTTGCCAACCAGATCATCGAGCATCTGGTTTACCCCGCGGAGCTATTGCAGCGCATGCGCGCTAGGCTCGCTCCGGGCGGGCGTCTGGTCTGCACCACGCCAAATGGCGCCTACTTGAAGAACACACTGCCAAGCTACACTGGCCTCGGCGACCCGCGTGCGTGGGAGCACATGCAGTTCACGGCGGATGGCGATGGACATTTTTTCGCTTACCGAAAGGGTGAGCTGACCCGGCTTTTTATTGAAGCGGGGTTTGAGCAGGTCGCAACACGATATTTTGAAACGCCGATGATCAACGGTCACATGAAACTGCGCTATCTGCACCGACACACGCCTGCTGGTCTATGGAGAGCGCTTGATCGCATGGTGCTTGCGCTCCCCGGCATCGAGCGCCTGGCGTCGCATCAATTGCTGGCCACTGGCCTGCGTCCTGCAGACGACTGATGTTGTATTGGATCGAGCGGCAATTGGGCGAGCGGCTGGCGGCATGGCGGGACCGCTTGATCGCAGTCCGGCTGCGGCTGCGCGGTGCGAGACTTGAGGCGAGGGTCCGTGTTGGCCCGCGTTGCGTTGTCAAACGGCCGTGGTGCCTCAGCGTGGGCACGCGCAGCCAGATCGAACACCAGGTCCACATCAAGGCAACAGCGGATCGAGCAAAAATCGACATCGGTTCGGATGTCTTTGTTGGCTGCAACAGCGAATTCGATATTTCCGACAGTCTTCGAATCGGTAACGGTGTGCTGATCGCACCGGGTTGCTTTATCACCGACCACGAACACCGCCATGCTGCCGAGCGCACCATTGCTGAACAAGGTTGTGAAGTGCGACCGGTCGTGATCGACGCAGATGCCTGGCTGGGAGCCAATGCGGTCGTGTTGGCTGGCGTGACCATCGGTCGCGGCGCGGTGGTCGGGGCTGGCGCAGTAGTCAACCGCGATGTCGCGGCGATGAGCATCGTCGCAGGCGTGCCGGCGCGAGTGATCGGGATTCGGGCCTGACAGGTGCGTTTCGCTGCCATCACTTTCAACAGCGAACTGCAATTCGGGACTGGTTGTGCGCCTTAGTATCGTCATTCCCAGCTACCGCCGCGAGCAGGTGCTGATCGATACCATCGAATACTTGTTGGGCCTGCCGTCGCCGGCCGACGAGATTGTGCTGGTCGACCAGACCGAGCAGCACCAGCCGGCGACGGCGCAGCGCCTGGCAGACTGGCATTCAAGTGGCGCGATTCGCTGGATTTTGCAGCAGCCACCATCGATTCCGGCGGCGATGAACCGCGGCCTGGTAGAGGCGCGTGGCGAGATCGTGTTGTTTCTGGATGACGATGTGCGGCCGGATGCGGATCTGGTGGCGGCGCATCGGCGGACGCATGCGGCCTATCCCGATGCGCTGATCGCCGGTCGGGTGATCCAGCCCTGGGACGAGGGCGTGGATTTTTCTGGACTGGAGGGGTTTTGCTTTGCCGGGCTCCGGGGTTTCTGGATTAGCGAGTTCATGGGCGGAAATTTCTCGCTGCAACGCGAGCGGGCCTTGGCACTGGGTGGATTCGATCAGAACTTTGTGCGGGTGGCCTATCGGTTCGAGGCGGAGTTCGCGCATCGCTACATTGCCGGCGGTGGGCGGATTCGCTTCGAGCCTGCGGCCAGTCTGCATCATTTGCATGTGTCCGCGGGCGGTACCCGTAGTTTTGGCGAGCACCTGACCACGCTGCGACCCGACCACGCGGTCGGCGCGTATTATTTCGCGCTGCGCACCAAGTCGGCCGGCGCCTGCCTGGCGGATTTTCTGGAGCGACCGTTGCGCGCGATCGCCACCCGCCACCATTTGCGTCGGCCCTGGTGGATTCCGGCGACTTTGGTGGCGGAGTTGCGTGGGATGGTCTGGGCCTGGCGCTTGCACCGCGCCGGGCCGAAGTATGCGGGTGGGTGATTGCGCGGGATGGCGGTAGGCGGATAGGTGGTGGATGCGCTGCGCTTATCCACCCTACGTTTGTCGCCGTGGCGGAGGTTGGGGCCAGGTTCTTTCCCGGATTGACCAGCTCCGCTGTTGAGAGCCGCTGCGCTGCATCCGGGCTACTTCCGCTTGATTCCCCGGAATCCGCTGCGCTTCTTCCGGGCTACGTTTTGATGCTTGATTGATGATGGTTGAGATTCGATATGCCTGAGCTGGCTTTCGTGCTGTTGTTCTTTGCTGCCTTGGTATCGGTTGGCTCGTGGCGGCACGGCTTGGTGCTGTGTGCCTTGATCGCGATCCTGCAGGATCCGATGCGCAAGATCACGCCCGGGCAGCCGGTGTATTTCGTGGTGATGGTCGGGGTGGTGTTTGGCGCGGCCTGGATCGGCGCGCTGCTGACCCGTGTACCCTTGTCGGCCAATTCGATTCGCGGCTGGCGTCAGCAGATCGGCACGCCATTCACTCTGTATCTGATCCTGGTGCTGTTGCAGGCAGGGCACAGT
>JBFXKH010000042.1:0-24642 GCA_050173995.1 Lysobacterales bacterium
GTAGCTCAGGCCCAATTTCGGCGTGACCCGCTGCTCGCTGACATCGACCACCGGCGTGTCTGGATTGTCGGCCAGCCACAGTGGATCGGTGCGGGCATTGACCCGGTAGTGTTCGAAGCGCAGCCCCGGGGTCAAGGTCAGCCGCCGGCCGATGCCGATGCTGTCTTGCAGAAACACGCCGAGTTCGGTGGTGGTCGAGTTCGGAAAATCGCGCACCGGCAGCACTTCGCCAGCGATGACCGTGCTGACCGCGCCGGTTGCAAGATTGGTCTCGCGGCCGTCGCGGCGCTCGCTGAGTCGGTTCTGTACCCACTCGACACCGCCGACCACGCGGTGATCGAGCCGGCCGTATCGGCGCTCGCCGTCGAGCGTCCATTCGCCGCCAACGGTGCCCTGGCGATAGCGGAAGCCGCGCTCGCGTCGGGTGGCGGCGGCGGTCGGGCTGGCGCCGCGGCGGTGCTGGTCGGTCTGCTGGTCGAAATCGGTGTCCTGGGTGTACAGCCGCTGGTTGAGATGATCGAACAGGCCGAGCCGTAGGTCGCGCTGCCAGTGCAGGCTCAGCCGCTCGCGTTTGGACAGGTCATCGGCGAGCAGACCGGTGGTGGTGGCGAACTGGCCGGGCCCGCCGACCAGGCTCTGCACGTCGGTGCGGCCGCGGTTGCGGCTGGCCTCGGCGATCAGTTGCAGTGCGCCGATGCGTTCATGGTCGTAGGCGAGTTTGGCCAGGCCGAAGCGATCGCGGACCTCGGCCGGGTTGGACTTAAGCCCGCCCGGTCGCGGCGCGTTCTCGCGTTCGTTGGCATTGCGGTCGCTGAGGCTTAGCAGGCCACGCCAGCCCTCGCTGCCGAAAGCGGCGGTGGTGGTGGCGAGTCGGCTGTCGTCGCTGCTGGCATAACGCAGGTGCCCGCCCAGATAGGCGTGTCCGTTGCCCTGGTCGAGCAGCGCCTGCGGGTCGCGGGTGACGAACGACACCACCCCGGCCAGCGCGTCCGAACCGTACAGGGTCGAGGCCGGGCCGCGCAGAATTTCCACCCGCTCGATCAACTCCGGATCGACCAGATCGCGGTTGGCGCGGGAGAAACTGCCGACCGAAAAACCGTCGGTGATCGGCACGCCATCGACTTCGATCACCACCCGGTTGGCGTCCAGCCCGCGGATGCTGAAACCCTGGGCACCGAAGCGCGAACTGTCTTCGTTCACGCTGACGCCGGGTTCGTAGCGGACCAGCGCCTTGATGTCGGCGGCGAGAATCTGGTCGATGCGCTCGCGTTCGATCAGGCTGACCGTGCCGGCGACTTCGGCCAGCGGCTCGGCCACCTTGTTGGCGACCACGGTGATGGTACCCAGAGGATGGGCGCCGGGCGCGGCTTCGTCGTCGTTGTCGGCGGCGCCGGCAGAGCTTGCGGCGGCCACCAACATCAGGCCGGTCAGGCGGCGGGCCGCCCTGCTGCAAAACGTGTGCATGGATAACTCCGGGGCAATGTAAAGGTTGCGCCACGCTAGCGATCGCCGCCCGAGCCCCCCATGACTTCGATCAATCACCGCATCGCCGTCGTCACGCCTGCACCGTAATCTGTGGGCGGCTTGACCTGGATCAGCGTCGGGTAGGGCGTTGGCCGATCCCCCGGGGGTATCTGCGGCGCTGACTAACGTCAGTGGCGAAAGTCTAAAGCGCGCTTGACATGGATCAAGGCTGTCCGCCTCGACCAGGAACATGCTGGCGGCAGTTATCAAGCCCGGCCGCAGACAGACGACGGCCACCGACTGGAGAAGTTCAATGAACAAGTACACACTGCTGGCGCTCGGCCTCGCACTTTGCTGCGCCGCTGCGGCTGGTGCCGATGACCTCAGCAACGAACGCCCACCGCAATCGCAACTGGATGCCGGCCAGGCCGCGTACCTGGCCAACTGCGCCGCCTGTCACCAGCCGACCGGGGTCGGCCTGCCGGGCGCGTTTCCGCCACTCGCCGGCTCGGATTTCCTGGCGCGTACCGACAAGCAGACCATCCTCGCATCGATCCTCAAGGGCATCACCGGTGAGATCACCGTCAACGGCCAGAAATACAACGGCGTGATGCCGGCCATGAGTCAGTTGAGCGATCAGGACGTGGCCAATATCGTCACCTATGTCTATGCCAGTTGGAACAACCCCGGTATCAAGGTCAGCAGCAAGGATGTGGCGGCGGCGCGCAAGACCCTCGCCGTGAGCAGCGACCTGGCCCAGGGCGAGCGCCACGTCGGCACCAAGCAGAGCATGCAGGGCTACCAGGGCGCGCCGTCCACCTTGCAGTCCGGCGATGTCGAAATGGTGGTCAATCCGGATGCGCCCTCGATCAGCAAGGCCGAGTTCGCCCAGGCCACCAAGATCTTTTTCGAGCGTTGCGCCGGCTGTCACGGCGTGCTGCGCAAGGGCGCCACCGGCAAGCCACTGACCCCGGATATCACCCGCGCCAAGGGCACCGATTACCTGAAGGCGCTGATTACCTTCGGCTCGCCGGCCGGCATGCCGAACTGGGGCACCTCGGGCGACCTGAGCAAGGCCGAAGTCGACATCATGGCGCGCTTCCTGCAACACGAGCCGCCGACTCCGCCGGAATGGGGCATGCCGCAGATGAAGGAAACCTGGAAGGTGATGATCCCGGTCGCCGAGCGTCCGGACCACAAGCTGCACCAGCGCAATATCGACAATTTCTTCGCGGTCACCCTGCGCGACACCGGCGAGATCGCCCTGATCGATGGCGACAGCAAGGACATCGTTACGATCCTGAAGACCGGCTACGCCGTGCATATTTCGCGCATGTCGGATTCCGGGCGTTACGTCTACACGATCGGCCGCGACGCCAAGATCGACCTGATCGACCTGTGGATGGATCCGCCGGCGATCGTCGCCGAAATCAAGGTCGGCCTGGAAGCGCGCTCGGTCGAGACCTCGAAGTACAAGGGTTACGAAGACAAGTATGCGATCGCCGGTTCCTACTGGCCGCCGCAGTTCGTCATCATGGATGGCCCGACCCTGGAACCGATCAAGATCGTCTCCACCCGTGGCACCACGGTCGATACCCAGGAATACCACCCGGAGCCCAGGGTCGCGGCGATCGTCGCCAGCCATGAGCACCCCGAGTTCATCGTCAACGTCAAGGAAACCGGGCGCATCCTGCTGGTCGATTATTCCGACCTGCAGAATCTGCAAATCACCACCCTCGACGCCGCACGCTTCCTGCACGACGGCGGCTGGGATTCGACCCACCGCTACTTCCTGACCGCAGCCAACCAGAGCGACAAGATCGCCGTGGTCGATTCGCGCGAGCGCAAGATGGTCAACTTGATCGATGCCGACAAGATCCCGCACCCGGGGCGCGGCGCCAACTTCGTCCATCCCGAATTCGGCCCGGTCTGGGTGACTTCGGCGCTTGGCAACGAGAAGGTCAGCCTGATCGGCACCGACCCGGTCAAGCACCCCGAGCAGGCCTGGAAGCTGGTCGATGTGCTGGCCGGTCAGGGCGGTGGTTCGCTGTTCGTCAAGACCCATCCCAAGTCGCGGCACCTGTATGTCGATACCCCGCTCAACCCCGATCCGAAACTCAGCCAGAGCATCGCGGTGTTCGATATCGACAAGCTGCACCAGGGCTTCAAGGTCCTGCCGATTGCGGATTGGGCGAATCTGGGCGAGGGCGCCAAGCGCGTGGTCCAGCCGGAATACAACGCGGCCGGCGACGAAGTCTGGTTCTCGGTGTGGAACGGCAGGGACCTGAACTCGGCGATCGTGGTGATCGACGACAAGACCCTCAAGCTGAAAAAGGTCATCAAGGACCCGCGCATCAAGACCCCGACCGGCAAGTTCAACGTGCACAATACCGTCCACGACGTGTATTGATGTTCGGGAGTCGGGAAACGGGAGACGGGAATTGTGGGTGCGTGATTGTGGGTGCGTGATTGTGGGAGCGACGGCACGTCGCGACTGCCCAACACTGCGACGGTGCGTCTGCTGCGACAGTCGCGACGTGCCGTCGCTCCCACACAAGGCGCTCCCACATAAGCCGCTTCCACACAGGTCGCTCTGGCAGCTTCCCGCTGTCGATCCCTCCGGCTTAAGCACACCAACCGAACGCCAGCCGACCCCATTCAAGACCCAGGAGTACCCCATGAAACGCAATGCACTCGCGCTGCCAGCCACCATCGTGGCCCTGGCCTGCGCCGCCGTGCCCGGTTCCGGCCGGGCGGAAAACGCCGAGAGCCTCGGAGAAATCATCAGCAAGGGCGCGCCGACCCTGGACCTGCGCCTGCGCCAGGAGAGCGTCGATGACGAAGGCTTCAGCCGCAACGCCGACGCGCTGACCCTGCGCGCACGGCTCGGCTTCAAGACCGCGACCTACAACGGCTTCACCGCCTTCGTCGAGGCCGAAGGCATCGATGCCCTGAACAACCGCTACAACTCGACCAAGAACGGCAAGACCGGCTTCCCGACCGTGGCCGATCCGCAGGGCACCGAATGGAACCAGGCCTGGCTGGGCTGGGACTCCGGCAGCGGCAGCCAGCTCACCGTCGGCCGCCAGCGCATCATCCTCGACAACCACCGCTTCGTCGGCAATGTCGGCTGGCGCCAGAACGAGCAGACCTACGACGCGATCGCCGCCAGCCATGCCTTCGCCGACAAGACCACGCTGCGCTATTACTACCTGGATCAGGTCAACCGCGTATTCGGCAACGAAAACCCGAACCCGCTGCTGGCCGAGTGGGAACTGGACGCGCACCTGGTCAACCTGTCGCGGCCGTTTTCGTTCGGCACCCTGACCGGCTACGGCTATCTGATCGACAACCAGGACCTGCCGCTGACCTCGACCCAGACCTTTGGCCTGCGCCTGAGCGGCGCCCGTCCGTTCGGCGAAGGCTACAGCTTCGGTTACAGCGCCGAATACGCCAACCAGTCCGACTATGCCGGTGGCCTGAGCAGCAACGACGCCGATTACTATCTGGCCGAGGCCAGCATCGCCCTGCCACAGAAGCACGCATTCAAGCTCGGCTACGAAGAACTGTCCGGCGACGGCGTGTATGGCTTCCAGACCCCGCTCGCCACCCTGCACGCCTTCAACGGCTGGGCCGATCGCTTCCTGAGCACGCCGGCCAATGGCCTGCAGGACATCTACGCCGGCATCAGCGGCCCGCTCGGCAAACTCAACTACGCGCTAATCTGGCACAACTTCGACCCGACCCACGGCAGCGGCAGCTACGGCACGGAATGGGACGGCCAGCTCAGTTACGCCTTCGCCAAACGCTGGCTGGCCCTGCTCAAATACGCAAGCTACGACAGCGACGGCTTCAACCGCGACACCGACAAACTCTGGGCTAGCATCGAGTTCAAGCTATAGCCCCACGCCGATCGAAGCGGAATTGTGGGAGCGACGGCACGTCGCGACTGCTCGCCGAAGCAACCGTCGCGACCTGCTCCTCGCTTCCAAACATGGCGGGCTCAATCGCGCCTGGCCCGCAACAGCGCCGCGGCCAGGGCATTGTTGGCGGGCGGGGCGCTGGTGGTTGTCGGCGCGTTCTTGGCCGGTGTCGGACGCGGCGACGCAGCCGGACGCGATCCCCGACCGCGCTCGCCCGAATCGGCCCGACGCCCAGCCTCGCCGGCTTCCGGCAAGGGATCATCCAGCCGCATGGTCAGCGCCACGCGCTTGCGTGCCGGATCGATTTCCAGCACCTTGACCTTGACGATATCGCCGGCCTTGACCACCTCACGCGGGTCCTTCACATAGCGGTTGGCCAGCGCCGAAATATGCACCAGGCCGTCCTGGTGTACGCCGATATCGACGAAGGCGCCGAACGCGGCGACATTGGTCACCCGACCTTCGAGCAGCATGCCCGGGCGCAGGTCGCGTAGCTCTTCCACGCCCTCGGCAAAACTCGGCGTACTGAACTCGCCGCGCGGGTCGCGGCCGGGCTTTTCCAACTCGCGGAGGATGTCCTTGATGGTCGGCAGGCCGAAGCGCTGGTCGGTGAAGCGGGCCGGATCGATGCTGCGCAGAAACGCGCTGTCGCCGAGCACCGAGCCAAGCTCGCGCCGCGATTCCGCCAGCATGCGTTCGACCAGCGGATACGCCTCCGGGTGTACCGAGGAAGCATCCAGCGGATGCGCGCCGCCCTGAATGCGCAGGAAGCCCGCCGCCTGTTCGAAGGCCTTGTCGCCGAGTCGCGGCACCTTGAGCAGATCGCGGCGGCTCTGAAAGGCGCCGTGCTGATCTCGATGCCGCACCAGGTTCTCGGCGACCGCCGTGCTCAAGCCGGCGACCCGCGCCAGCAGCGCCGCCGAAGCGGTATTCAAATCCACCCCGACCGCGTTCACGCAGTCCTCGACGCGCGCGTCCAGTGCTCGCGCCAGCTTGATCTGATTGACGTCGTGCTGATACTGGCCGACCCCGATCGCTTTCGGATCGATCTTGACCAGCTCGGCGAGCGGATCCTGCAAGCGCCGGGCGATCGAGACCGCGCCGCGCAGGCTGACATCGAGATCGGGAAACTCCGCCGCCGCCAGCGCCGAAGCCGAATACACCGAAGCCCCGGCCTCGCTGACCAGTACCTTGGCCAGGCGCAGTTCCGGATGCTTGCCGATCAATTCGGCGGCGAGTTTCTCGGTCTCGCGCGCGCCGGTACCATTGCCGATCGCGATCAGTTGCACGCCGTGGCGTTTGGCCAGCGCCGCCAACTGGCGCAGCGCATCGTCCCAGCGATTGACCGGAACGTGCGGATAGATGGTCGCGGTGTCGAGCAGCTTGCCGGTGGCATCGACCACCGCCACCTTCACCCCGGTGCGCAGCCCCGGATCCAGCCCGAGCACGGCCTTCGCTCCGGCCGGCGGCGCGAGCAGCAGATCGCCGAGATTTTCGCCGAACACGCGGATCGCCTCGGCCTCGGCCTGTTCGCGGGCCCGGCCGAACAGGTCCAGGCCGAGGTGCAGATGCAGTTTGACGCGCCAGCATAGACGGCAGCATTCCAGCAGCCAGGCGTCGGCGGCGCGGCCTCGATCGCAGACCCCGACCGCGGCCGCGACCTTGCCTTCGGCCAGCGCATTGCCGGCTGCCGCCAGCGCCTTGAGCGCCTCGGCATCGAGCGCCGAGCGCGCCGCTGAGGCGCTGGTCCGCGGCAGCAGTTCAATATCCAGCACGCCCTCGTTACGGCCGCGCAGCAGGGCCAGCAATCGGTGCGAAGGAATAGCGGCGATCGGCTCGTGGTGATCGAAATAATCGCGGAACTTGGCGCCCTCGGCCTCCTTGCCGGCGACCACCTGGGCGCGGATCAGTGCGCTTTCCCACAGCCAGTCGCGCAGCTCGCCGATAAGGGCCGGCTGCTCGGCGAACTGCTCCAGCAGAATCTGCCGCGCGCCATCGAGTGCGGCCTTGGCATCGGCGACCCCACGCTCAGCATCGACATAGGCCAGGGCCGCGTCCAGCGGCACTTGGTCGGGATCAGCGAGCAGGCTCTCGGCCAAGGGCGCGAGCCCAGCCTCGCGCGCGATCTGCGCCTTGGTGCGGCGCTTCGGCTTGAATGGCAGATACAGATCCTCCAGCCGCGACTTGCTGTCGGCGGACTCGATATCGCGGCGCAGAGCTTCGTCGAGCTTGCCCTGCTCGGCGATGCTGGCCAGGATCAAAGCGCGGCGGTCTTCCAACTCGCGCAGATAGGCAAGGCGCTCTTCCAGCGTACGCAACTGGGTATCGTCCAACCCGCCAGTCGCCTCCTTGCGGTAGCGCGCAATGAACGGCACGGTCGCGCCGCCGTCGAGCAACGCGATCGCCGATCGCACCTGGGCGGTGTCGGCGCCGATCTCGCTGGCAATGCGCTGGGGAATGCTGGCCTGGGCCGGTGTCACTGTAGTCATCGAACCTCACTCGCGGTCATGCCCGCGCAATGCGCCGGGCGGGGAAGTCTGGAACCGCCAAGCATAGCGCGCCAACACCGGCCAGCGGCCGAGGCACGGCGCTGCAGAACAGACACGTAGGCAAGACGTAGGTCGGGTCAAGCGCCGCAGGCGCGGACCCGACACCGGCAGGACCGCGCGACAACAGGAAGTAGGGCGGATAAGCGCAGCGCATCCGCCGTTTTCGGTCACCGCGACCGGTGCATGGATGGTGGATGCGCTGCGCTTATCCACCCTGCTTTCAAGGCGCTCATCCAGGGAGGTAGGTCGGGTCAAGCGCCGCAGGCGCGGACCCGACACCGCCACCACCGGCCGGCCGTAGGGGCGACCCGGTGGGTCGCCCTTGTTTAGGCCGTAGGGGCGACCCGCTGGGTCGCCCTTGGTCAAGCGCCGCAAGCGCGGACCCGACACCGGCAGGCTGGCGCCCTCACCGCACGATCAAGGCCGGCCCAGGGGCAGGTACAAAGTGCGAAACTCCTGCGATGTGGGCTGGAATCCATAGGCGCGGTAGAACGCGGCGGCTTGGTCGTGCAGCGCATCCACCAACAGCACGTGTACGCCCAATTGCACGCGCAAGGCCAGGCAGCGGTCGACGGCGTGCGCCAGCATGAAACTGGCGTAGCCCTTGCCTTGCTCGGCCGCTGCGACCGCCAGCCTGGCCATGCGCACCGCGGGCACCGGATAACGCGGCAGGCGGCGGCGATCCTGTTCGCGCAAATCGGTGAGCAATAGCTGGGCGGCAGAAAGTGTGTAGCAGGCAAGGATGCGGGTCGGCGCGGCGACGTCTACCAGCACGTGGGTGGTGGCAATGCCGTCACGATGGTGTTGCGCTGCCTGCTCACGCAGGTAGCCGTCCAGTGTCGGTTCACCGCAGACAAAGCCAGCGCGCTCGTGGCGCTTGGGATTGAGCAGTTCAACAACCGGCACGCATCAGCCCTGACTGGCGACCTGCGCCAGCGCCTTCTTCAGTCGGGCATTGGGCATGAACGGTGCATCGAAGGCCTTGAGGAAACGCCGCGATTCCGCGGCCGACAGCCTGGCCGTCGATTCGGTGCTCATCACCTGATCGGCCTCACGCAGCACCGCATCGCGCACAAAGACCGACAACGGCATGCCGCGCAAGTCGGCGGCACGTGCGATCCGGGCCTTGTCGGCCGGGTTGAGACGCAAATCGAGGCGGGCGACACTGGTGGTCATGGCGGACTCTCCGTGTACGGAAGGATACCGTACACGCACCCCACGGCGCCATGGTGGTTTCAATTGAAAATGTTTGAGGGAACTCTCAAGCGAGTACGCGAAAGGCGGCATTGCGACCCAATTCGCCATCCGCTCGCGATCATCAATATCGCGTCTGCACCAACCGCACCCGTTCCGGACCCAGCCACAGCAAATACAGATTGCCGTAGTCGTCATCGCCGATCGGCGCCACCTCAGGCCCGCCGAGCGCGGCAATGATCGCCGGCACAGTATTGCTGTGCCCGACCACCAGCACCACATCAGCAGGCGCCGCGCGCACCGCCGCGGCCACCGCCTGCGCATGATCGGCGCTGCCGCCGGCCTGGGTCGCAACCACCGTCGGCTCCAGCCCACGCGCGGTAGCCAGCGGCGCAGCAGTCGCCTGGGTGCGCTTGAACTCGGTCACGACGATCGCAGCCACATCGGCATCCGCCAGCGCCGCCGCCAGCGCCCGCGCCCGTGCCTCACCGAGCGCATTCAACCCAGGATCGGCACCCTGATCCAGCCGCTTCTCAGCATGCCGAACCAGCACCACCAAGCGCTCGCGCACCGCCGCAGCATCCGCAGGCGCAACGCCAGCAACCGCCGCCGAGAACAGCCCGGACAGACCCAAGCCAAGCCAAAGCACAAGAAAACCGAAGCCGCGCATCGTTGCACCCAAGCCATGGAAGGGCCGCAAAGCATACCCGAGGAAACGGCGTGAACCAGGCGCGGACGGCAGCCTGCAAGAGCCCAGGACGCCCACAACTCCGAAAACGCCTGGTCTTATGCCAACCAGCATTCCGGGCTCGTCCCTGTCCTGTTTCCTTCACAAAAGAGGATGTCCCGAGATTCGCGTGCCGAGCTTTGCGACAGATGCATCCTGAGGCACTGAGCACTCCGCGCTAATGCAACTATGCCAGACGGGACCCCGTGTCCCTGCGTGTCCCTGTGACCCTGTGTCCTGGGCGGCTTGCCGCTCAGGTTCTTGCCGGTCACCTTGTGCTTGGCCTCGCGCTGCGCCAACCTGGCCTGATGCGCCGCTCGCGCCTGCGCATCGCGCTCCCGGGCGCGCGAATCGATCACCGCCTAATCGGATGCGGGAAAGTCCGACAGGCTGCTAGGATGGTCAGCAGCGTGGACCTCGGTGCGAAGTCGCCGTTGCGCGTGTGCAGATAGGTGATCGAGCAAAAAAGTGTTGAGCCAAGTCCTATTCACCCATTGATTTATTGCGATGACTACTCGAAAGCCGACCGCCGTTTCCCTATTCTCCGGCTGTGGAGGGTCAGATGCGGGCCTTATCGCGGCCGGCTTCGATGTGCTTATGGCCAATGACCTGCTGGCCTACGCCGCGGAAACCTACAGGGTCAATCTGCCGGAGACGGACTACCGGGAGTGCTCCGTCGAGGAGGTTAAGGCGTTCCCCGCCGCGGATCTGTTGGTGGGCTGCTATCCATGCCAGGGCTACAGCCAAGGCGGTGCACGCGAGTCGGCAAGAGGCATCAATTACCTTTTCAAGGAATTTGGTCGAGCCCTGCGGGCCATCCGGCCCAAGGCTTTTATTGTGGAGAACGTGTCTGGCCTGACACGTGCCGACAACCAGGCGCTGTTCCAGCACCAACTGCGGAATTTTCGCCAGTCTGGCTACACCGTGCAGTGGAAGCTGCTCAACGCGGCCGATTACGGTGTGGCGCAGGAACGACACCGCGTGATCATCGTAGGCATCCGCTCCGACATGGGCGTGACCTATGTCTACCCGGACCCCTCTCACGGCCCGGATGCCAGCATGCCTTACGTGACGATCCGCGATGCGCTGCTGGGGTTACCTGAGTGGCCAGAGGGCGAGTTCAACACCGAGGAGTTCCACTGGTATTACATGTCCCGCAACCGTCGGCGCGACTGGGACGAGATATCCAAAACGGTAGTCAGCCGGGCACGGCACATGCCGCTGCATCCGATGAGTCCGCTGCTTGTGTACAAGGGGCCGGATCGATATGAATTTGCGAACAAGGGTCCAGCGCGTCGCTTCAGCTACCGCGAGGCCGCGTGCCTGCAGGGCTTCTCCAAGGATATGGTGTTCCCGGAGAGCAATGGCATGCACAGCCGCTACAAGGTGATCGGCAACGCCGTGCCACCGCCTTTGTTTGAAGCCGTGGCGCGGGCACTGCCTGACATCTGGTGATTCACACCAGCTCTAGTCGGGACTGCAGGAAATTGTTCAAGAGCGGAGGAGGTGTGATCACGGCCAGATCGGCTGGTTCGATGAATTGCACCAGTCTGAGCCGATCAATCATGATGATCTCTCCGACGTCTGCGTCAAAGGCCCAGCGTCCAGTGTTGTTTCGAAAGCAAATGGGGATACACAGCATCTCCAGCCAAGGCGCCGTCGGATTGAAGAGCTTACCAATGCGCTCGCGGCTTATCTCGGACTGTTTGCTATTCCAATCTGTACGCGAGCAGGCGCATTGAGCCAGGCACGTCAGTTTGTTCTCGCTCTCATGTTTATCCAATTCCAACCAACCTGCCAGATCGATGCCGCCATCGCCGCTATCTCGCGGACGAAATTTGGCTGGGTCAACCTTAGGCCTGCAGCCAAGATCCAACGCCAGCTTGTGCATTCTTTCTGATTTGCTGCCGATGTAGTCGGCATTGTTCTTGCCAAAGGTCTTGATGGTCGCTTTTTCTGGCCACATTCGCTTCAGCGCAAGATGAGCCAATCGTTCGAATGCGTCAGTGAGCGGGTTGTATGGCGCACCAACGAATGGAAGGTTTGCGCAAAGCAGAAGGAACACATATATCTGCTGTTCCACCGTCAAATTATCGGGCGCCGTGATGGACTGCTGATTGGCGGCGACTGTGAAAGGGTAGTACGCATCGAACGCGGCCTGGCGCCATACCATGTGCGCAAATGCGTCACCGAGCGGTCGGGAGCCACGCTGTTCGCCGCACACATCCACCAGATGATCGTCCAGGTCATCTGCCGATAACACGCGGTCGGGTTTCAACAGACAAAGCAATTCTGCGAAGTCTGCAAGTGTGTGGATGTCGCCATCCGTGATGCGATTAAGATCCAGCATCCGAGGAATCCTCTACGGCGCTGGACTTGAGTGATAAGTGCAGGTTCGTGGCAGCGCGGATCAATCGGTGAGCATGAGCAACGTCGGAATCGTCTATACCGATGGCGTGAGTACTCGTTTCCTGCGCTGCTTTAAGAGATTTCTCAGCCTCCATCATGAAGTTGCGCAACGCGTCCAGCGGACCGGAGGTGTAGAGAAACGCGGTATCAATGTCTTCCCCGCGCCGGACTGCAGCCAATGCATCCGCATGAACCACAATCCGATTCAGTTCCCTGAACTTGCGGGACTCGCCAAGAACCGTAGAGCTGCCACGGCGATCAAACACCCACTTAAAAAATTCCTTGAATTCATCGTTCTTCAGGTCGGCCAACTCGACATCGGCGATGCCATTCAAGCCAATGAATTCTTGAATCCCTTCATAGCCAATGCCTGTTGTAAGCAGCGAGAAGTTGATGTCGTCTTCTGACTGCTTGATCTCGTTCAGCAGGCCGGTGTCGCGTGCATGTTCCAGCAGAGCATAGCCCACGAGCAGTTTGGCCACATTGGTCGATTTGCTGCCAATTGTGCGTGCAAGCGCCTTGTGGGCGGCGACATGGTCATTGTCGTACTGGGCGCGAAGCTGTTTCAGGTAGCGTGCTTTTGCCAGTGGACTCCATTCCTTGATCCCTGTGATATGGCGATATCCGAGATAACCGAGTATCTCCTCACGCCTTTGGAAGACGAGGGCGGGGATGTCAATTGGCTTGTGCGTCGCGGAAGCGCGAGCCTGATCCACTTCCCGCGGCTTAATGGGTGCAGGATCATTGCTTGCGAGCAACTTCAGCGCACCTAGGCGACGGTTACCTTCCACAACCCAATAGCCTGTTTGTGGCGCCGGACGAGGAACGACCAACAAAGGCTCACCGCCGAAATAACCTTTTTCGCCGATAGACTGCATCAGTTCACCCACGTTACATTCCAGTAAAAGGTACTCAAGTACCTTTTCGTCATCAGCTTGATGTAGTGAGCCTGGAAGACGCGGATTCAGTGGATCAAAGTGCAACTGGTCCAGCTCAATGGATGACACGTTGCTGCCTGGCATGCGCTTGCACTCGGGTTGCTGCTGAGACGAACACTTGCAATGTGTCGATGTAAAGCCCGTTCAGCATGTTGGGAACTTGGTAAGGATAGCTGATCGTCACTAAAAAGTTATCCGTAAATAATGTTACGCTTCAAAGGCGCCTTGGGAAACACGATGAATGCGGCGGTCTTGCCTCTCCAGAAATACGCCGCGCTGTGGCCCATCTCGGCAACACCGCGACTGACCGCATCGAATACTTCGAACGCCGGCACCATTCCACCGGCACCATAGACCTTCACCGTCAGCAGGCCAACCGGAGCCGCGCTGATCCGCGCGCCGAACGCGGACTTACCGGTGCCCAAGCCGGGAAAGTCCTTCGGCCACAAGGTGAGCATTTTCCAGTGCAGGCGCCGCCCGCTGGCGGCCTGGTTTTCGCCATCTGGCGCTAAGCACGCCGCCAGGCTGGTAGCAACCGCAGCCAGGCCGGAGGCGCGCAGGACCTCGCATGGATTCATGTAAAAAGACTCCGATGGTTTGTTGGTATCGTACACCGCGCGGGCTTGCGGCGTTTCGGGGGCGATAGGTCAGGTCTTGGGCGAGAGGTCAGTGGCGAGGGGTCAGCCCAGGCGAGGGGTCAAGGTGAGGGGTAGGGCCTTGTGGAGATTCCGGTTCATGGGAAGCCAGCATTCCGAACCATGGGAAGTCACGATTTCGGAGCATGAAAAGTCAGCGTTCCGCGGTCTGTGGCGCAAGTCGGTGTGGCACGATTCCGGGTCATGGTAAGCCAGTGCGGACGACCGCTTGCGGAAAGCACCGCATCGATCTGCATCCGCGGTCGCCTTTCATGTGGCGTTTGCTCGGATTCAGAAGCGACATGATCTGTCGCAGACGGGGCGCATCCTGGATCGGTGGCATCCGCCATGGCTCACCCACGGCAACGAGGCCAGCGGGCAGCAGCGGCGGCCACACCCGCCAATCACTGACTGAGGAACCGACCATGACCAGGCTCAGCACCGCAACGCTTATCGCGCTATCGACGTTCATGCTCTACGGCTGCGGCAACAGCGCACCACCCAAATGCGACGAGGCCGAAGTCTTGGGCCTGGTGACCGAGCTGTTTCACAAGCACATCCGCGATCAACTGGTGCCGGTGGCGATCATGCAGGTCATTGGCGTGCATCCATCGATGTTCGCCGACGCAAGCTACGAATCGTTCAAGGCCACCATGGCCGAAGATCCGCAGTCGCAACAAGTGATCGAATTCATCGACGGCCAACTGGCAACGGTCCCCGAAATCCGATACGAAGGCATCCGCACCCTAAAACGCAACAGCGAAACCCATCGCTCCACCTGCGCCGCCCAACTGCTCGGCGGCGACACCGGCAAGGCCGACGCCCACTACACCGCGCAGTGGACTGACGATGGGCGCCTGTATGTCGAGGCGCGGTTTTGAGGGTGGGCAATCGAGTGCCGTCGCGCGAGGCGCATGGCTCACGATCCGAAAACGGCTTCCCGATCCTTATAGCGCACCAACCCTTGCGCGAACAGTTCGTCTGGAAACGCCACCATGACAGTCTCGTCGGTGCAGCCATTTTTCAGCAGGGAGAGCGCCGGGCCGATCACCTTCGTCTGCAAATCATCCACGGAGTTTATGGAAAGAAGAAGCACGGTGAATGTCCATTCGAATTTTTTCCAATTTGCACCATCAGGTGTGAGTTGCCAAGCAATGAGACATTCGTGAAAAATAATCAGGTCTGGGTCTGCTTCGGCAGGGAAGCCAACGTAGTATTCCTGTTCGAAGTCACAACGACCCTCCCGCAAGGAGATGTGCAGTACGGGCGCAGCAGCTGCGGTTGGAATTCCATCGCCGACAAGACTCACCTGAAATATTAAATACATTTGGTGATTCCGGTTGCCTTTGCCTCTGCTCTTCAATGGGAAGCTCCATGCCCCATTGGTTAATACCCAGCCCGATTCGTCACTTGTGCTATCCCACTCCTCTTTTTCGCTGGCCAGGACGCAGGGCATTTCGGATTTGCTCAAAGTTGTCAACAGTTTGTTGGAAATTGTACTATGTAAACTTTCGATCTCGCTGCCACACTTCGCAACGAAAGCGAAGATTTCGCATAATGTCTTGCCATCAATTTTGTCTACCATGGTCTGTCACCTTCGTTCGAAGAAAATTGTTTGGAAGCCTGAAAGTGACTTCGTGGATGGGGGGAAGAACCGGGCAAGTCCTTTGAACACCGGCGGTTGCCAGAAAATCGGATTGTTGGCCGTCGTTGCGTGAAGCAAATGTTCGTGCTCAATGGCGTGGATTCCTCGAAACTGTCGAACCTGCAATCGCTCCAAAAAACGATTGCTTAGTTCTGCCCAGCGTCCGAGCGGCGTGGCCTCACCTTCGATACGCTTCAGAGAGTCGCGAACTTCCAGCCAGGACATTAGCACCAGCCGATGCTGGGGCGCTTCGCCCCAGACATTCTTGCGTTCCAACGCACTGATCCCCGCGGCAATATCCAATCCAAGGAAAATATGTAGGGCATCTGTTCTTTCTTCCGGAGACAGAAATTTTGTCCACTGACGCATGAGTTGGTTCTCGCCACTCAGGGGCGCTCGCCATTTCAGTTCACACAAGAGTATGCGCTTACGCTCCGTCTCCCCCTCTCTGGTTCCTTTCCAGGTTAGTTCGATCAACAAATCTGGTTCGATTCGCGAGCGAGACGCACCGCTGACAGTACGTGTCGGCCATAGTGAGACCTTGGCTGAGAATGGATCTTCGTCGATAAGGAAGGCGCTTTGGTGCGTAGGTTGGAGCACTTTTCTCCAAAACTTGGCGACATCCGACGCATCCAGCAAGCACAAGGGTCCAAGAATGGTAGAAGTAATCTCGTCTTCTTCGGAAACATGAGTTTCGGCGCCGTCGCGGTGGCCGAGGTAACGCCTGTAGAGCTTGCTTTTCCCTTGGGCGATTGCATGCAACATGCCTGCGATTCCTGCAGTTGATGGTTGGGGTGAGTCTATGCGGATAGTACATTATTAACAAGCAGGCCGCACCAGCCGCACCATGGCCAGCGTATCCCGTCGGCAGTAGGCGAGCAGGTTTTCCTGGAGGGTCTGGCGGTCGGTGGGGTGGGTGTCGGGGTGGATGGCTTGCAGGTAGGCGTCCTGGGCGGCGTTGCCGTCGGCGACGCTGAGGTCGTCGTAGGCCAGGTCGGGGGCGACCGTAGGCAGGACCGCCTTGATCGACCAGGAGCCGAGCATGTCGCGGTAGTAGTAGTGAAATCTCCTGGTCTTTCGTCAACCATCTGTCCGGACTCGTCCCGGTTCGGTTTTTTCCGGGAAAGTGGGTGTTCCGAGCTTCGGCGTCCCGAGCTTCGCCATGGCCGGAGCCTTTCCCAACCTGGGGCGCTGCTATTTTTTGGGAAAGAGTTTGTCCAAAGCCTTGAGGTCGGCAGCAAAATTCTTGTTGGGTTTGTCGTGTTGCCCATAGTCGCAGTCCACCATCCGAATACTCTTCTTCGAGATGAGCAGGTTTTTAGGCTCCCAGTCGCCAAGCGCAAAGCCTCGTTTCTTGTGGATCTGCGCGACCTTCCCTCGAAGTACGTCGACCATCTCCTTCGTGCAATCACAAACCAGGAAGGGCTTTCCACGAAGGTACTCTTGTACCATGTAGTAGGTGCCAATCCCATCGCCCGCCTTGAGGAAGACATGCCCCATGTGATAGTAGCGTGGCAGCAGAGCAAACTCTGATAGTTGCTCGACGAACCAGCAGTAGTGCTCGAAGTCGCGAAGATTCTTGACCTGTTGACGATCCCCATAAAGCTCATACAACTTCAGGACCTGCTCGGCCATGGTCGGCACCTCCTCAACGAGGTAGGCCTCTGCTGTCCAGCCGCTGTCAATCCGCTTTTTAACCAAGTAGTTTCCAATGCGGAAGCCAGGCTTCAGGTAGAAAAGGACTTTGTTCATTGGTGCTCCGACGGTTGATTGCGGGATTGCGAGGCCAACGCTGCGTTTGGTGGCCACGGGTCGATAGCGGATCAAGATACATCGGCGACAACGATGGCGGTCATCGCCGCATCAGCCATTGCCTCGCAGCCCCCAGGCGACATCCTCGTTGATGAATTGTTCGGCCAGCGTTTCCTGATGGGATTCCAGGTAGCGACGCAGCGATTCGGCGACGATCGCCTCGACATTGGTCGCCCAACCGCGTTCGACCATGCGCTGCGCCAGTAAGGCGAGTTGGTCGGGAATTTCGGCTTGAACCAGGGTCGTCATTTCGCTTCCTCATCGGCAAGGTTCGAACGATTCGACTGCGCGGGGCTATTGGGCGGCAAACAGCCGCAGCCGGGCACACCAGCATGCCGTGAGGATAGCGGTCTTCCTCGATCCGGTCGCGGTCAGTCGAAGCGCGGTCCATGCCCATCGCAAAGGCGCAACCGCGGGCGGGGAAGTAACGCCGAGGGTATGTTCAGTCCAATTCGGCGCGCCCGAAGCTGTCGGCTAAGTTGCGACATTGCCGGCATAGGCCGCGGCGGCGGCGCGGTGTGCTTCGAGCAGGTCGCGTTTCAGGACGACAGGGTTTTGCACGACGAAGTTCGCGCCCTGGGAGAGGATCCACCAGCGCAGTGCCCAGGTGTCGCGCAGGCTGGCGCTGAGTTGCACGTGGTCGCCGCGCGGTTGCAGTCGCATGTCGGTGGATAGCGGTGTTTCGGTCAGGTGTCGGGCCAGCGCCGGGCTGATCTGGGCGCGCAGTTTGATCGGGTCGCCGTCGCCGAATTCCAGTGCGCCGGAGGCGATGTAGGCATCCAGGCTGAAGTCCTTGGGCGCTTTTATCGGCGCATCGAGCAGGTTGGCGCTGCGGATGCGGTGCAGGGCGAGTATCCGCAGGTCGTTGTAGTCGTTCACGGTGGCGACCAGGTAACTGCCCGGCCCTCGTTGCACCAGGCCGAGCGGGTGGACAAGCATGGTCTTGGCGGCGGGCCGGTCGACGCTGTGGTAGTCGAGTTCGAGCTGTCGATCGGTAAACAGGGCCTGCTGGACCAGGGCGAGCACGCCGGGCTGAATCTTCGGCGGCAGTAGGTTCAGTGTCGGCGAGACGATTTTGACCTTGTCCAGCCAGCGCGCGGCGGCGCGTTGGCTGCTGAGTGCCTTGAGCTTGCTCTTGGCCAGTTGGAAGCGCGTTTCCAGCGCGTCCAGGATCTCGGCTGGCAGCAGCGGACGCAGGAATTGTTCGAGCAGGCTAAGCGCCAGCGCGTCGCCGAGTTCCAGGCTGGGCAGGTCGAGTTCCTTGTCCGGCATCCAGTGCCAGCCGCGCGGGTGGGCGTCGTCGGTGGTGATCGCAAACAGCCGGCTGAGATCGAGCAGGTCGCGTTCGATAGTGCGTTTGCTGGTTGTTCGGCTGTCTTCCTGGGCCAGCAACTGCTGCAGTTCCATTGCCGATTTGGGCCGGCCGCCCCGGCCTGGCGCGCCCGGTAGCAGTTTCAGCAATTGCCATTGGCGCGCGATGGCATCGTATTTGGGATTGTCGGGCATGACCGGGACCTCGATGGCCTTTGGCGGCTTGATCCGGAATGGGGGCGGCGTGGTGGTTGAAGCTTAGGGGGTTCCGGGTGCGGACGCATGGCTTGTGATGAGCGTGGCGAAGCGCAACGATTTTGCCGTGTCGCTTCGGCTTGTTGTTGTGCATAGGTTGTGCTGAGCGTAGCGAAGCGCAACGATCTCGCCATTACATTTCGGCTTGTTGCGCTTCGCTTCGCTGCGCTGCGCTCAGCACAACCTATGTTTCGGGCTTCGGCTTGTTGCGCTTCGCTGCGCTCTGCACAACCTATGTTTCGGGATTCGGCTTGTTGCGCTTCGCTGCGCTCAGCACAACCTATGATTCGGTTTTGGCCTGTTGCGCTTCGCTGCGCTCAGCACAACCTATGTTTTGGGCTCCGGATCGTTGCGCTTCGCTGCGCTCAGCACAACCTATGTTTTGCGCTGCTTCAGATAAATCCGATGCGCAGGGTTTTGCCGTCTTCCTTGAAGGCGCACTCGGCTTGCAGCGCTTCGAGCAGGGCGCCGGGACCGGCGAGCGGGCGGAAGCGATGGCTGCGTGCCACCGCTGCGAAGTCGCCGGGGGCTAGCACCGGGATGCGCGCCAGTGCGGCGCGCAGGGCTGGCGCCGGGACACCGAGGGCGAGCCGCTGGCAGTTGACGCAGAACAGTTCCCAGGCCGCCGCCGGCAGCAGATAGCCGAACTTGAGCTTGAGATCGAAGCGGCGCAGCGCGGCGGGGTCGATGCCGTCGATCAGGTTGGTCGCGGCGATGAACACGCCGTTGAAACGTTCCATCTGGCCGAGCATTTCGTTGACCGCGCTCACTTCCCAACTGCGGGTGGCATGGCGGCGGTCGTGCAGGAAACTGTCGACCTCATCGAACAGCAATACCGCCCGGTCGGTCTCGGCCTCGCGGAACGCCGCCGCGATGTTCTTCTCGGTATTGCCGACATAGCAGTCGATCAGATCGGAGGCCTTGCGCAGATACAGCGGCCGATCCAGGCGTTCGGCCAACCAATGGCCGTAGGCGGTCTTGCCGGTGCCGGGCGGGCCATACAGGCACAGGCGGGCGGATGCGGATCGTTGGATGCCATCGGCCATCGCGCTGAGATCGGCACTGCTATGCAGCCAGCGCGGGTCGTAGTGCTCGGGCAGACGGGCGGCGTCCAGCGTCGGCAGCAGGCCATGCTGCTGCGCGACCAGGGTGGCATCGACCAGGTGTTCGAGCGCGTCGGACAGAGCGGCCGGATCGAGTTCGCTGCGGATCGCGCGGATCACCGCGCCGGCGCGGGCGATTACCGCAGGCGCCAGATGCGGGGCGGCGGCCAGACGGGCCAGGCCATCGGCGTCGAGCAGATCGCCGCAGGTCGCGCGGGCCAGACCCTCGCGCTGACGGCGGCTCGGAACCTTCAGTTGCAGGATCGCATCGAAGCGGCGCAGAAAGGCCGCGTCCATGCAGCCCACGCTGTTCGACAACCACAGGGTCGGCACCGGGTTTTCTTCCAGCGTCCGGTTGATCCAGGCCTTGCGCAATTGCGCGGTGCTCGGCCGGCCGAACAGGCCGCCGTCGTTGAACACGTCCTCGGTTTCGTCGAACACCAACAGCGCGCGGCGCTGGCGCAGGAAGCGTTGCGCGGCACGGTAGGCGCGCAGGCGGGCATCGCCCTGGATGGCGTCGCCGTTGGCATCTTCGCTGGCCACTTCGAACAGTTCGACGCCGAGGTCCTGCGCCAGCGTGCGCGCCAGTTGCGATTTGCCGGTGCCGGGCGCACCGTACAGGAACACGTTAACCCCGGCGCGACGCGATTCGAGCGCGCCGCGCAGATGCGGCCGCAAGATGCGCAGGTCGGTTTCGAGGTGAGCGAAGTCGGCCAGCGTCAGATGGCCGGGCAGGGCCGGCAGCACCGAATCGCGCAGCAGGCTGAGCGGGCTTTCGGCCGAGGACAGCAGGCGTTCGATGAATTGCGCGGACAACACGTCGAGCTTGTAGCGCAGCGTACTCACGCCGGTCTGACCGATATCGATCAACCCGGTTTCGACCAGAGCGCCGTCGCTTTTCAAGGACTGCTGGATGGCGGCCTCGGGCAAGTCCAGGCAGACCGCGAGCACGCGCACCAGGCGTGCCATGGAAAGTTGCTGCAACAAATCGCCCGCTTCCTCCAGCAAAGTGTTGGTGTGGATCATCGCCGCAAACGTCAAAATGCGGCAGTCGCAGTCGCTGAGCCCGATCAGCGCCTGCAATTCGGCGATATTGCCCCGTAGCTCGGCCGGGGCGGGTGGCAACGGGCCCTCGGCTTCGGCCTGCCGGCAGGCCTTTCGCACCAGGGCGTGCAGCTCGGCCGCGCTGCCCTCCAGTTCGTCATCCTCGATGCCGAGCATGGCCGCGATCGACTCCGGCATGCCGCGGCCGCCGCCGAACATCGCGCGGGCGCCACCCAGTGCGCCCAGGATGCGCAACACCCAGCGCCGCACCAGCGGGTGCGGCGCGTCGAGGCGGTCGATGGTCTGCGGATTGCGGCGACGACGGTGAGCGAGCATGGCGGTCTCCTGTGGCTGGGGAGACAAGATCGCTCGGTACGACGACAGAATGTGTCGTTACCAGCGGGTCGATTTCGGCCACTGGTTTCCCGACGGCAGCAGTCGTTGCGATCACCGACTCTGCTCAATCGTGGTGGCGCATGGTTCACGCCGACTACCGGCCAGCTTGTTATGCCGCCCGCACGGCGCGCACCTGCAACTCGACATTGAGCGCGGTGCGGATGGCGGCAAAGATTGCCGCGAGGTTGTCCATGGTGGGATTGCCGGCGGCGGAAAGCATGCGATGCAAGGTCTTGCTGTTCTTCTCGGTGACTACGGCCAGGCGTTCAAAGCCGATGGTTGCGTTGACCAGGTCGCGCAACAACACCCGCGCTGTATCCGCCTCGCCATTGAGGAAGAGTGTGGCTGCTTCGTCGAGCAGTGCGGCTGCGAATGTCGGTTCGCGCTGCATACGTTCGAGTACGCTTTGCTTGAAATCGCGAGTCAGTGCCATCGGCGCATCTCCAGTGGATGGATCAGGGTTGCTTGCTTGCTGCATGCTTGCGAGCCTTGTATTCGGCCAACAGGGACTTGGCTTTGACGATATCGCGCGCCTGCGAGGCCTTGGTTCCGCCGCCAAAAAGAACGATCAGGCTGGCGCCTTCGCGGGCCAGGTAGACCCGATAACCCGGTCCCCAGTCGATGCGAATTTCACCGATGCCGGAAAACCACTTGATCGCCGAAGTATTGCCTAGACCGACCCGGAACTGTGCCGTGGCGACTTTGGCGGCCGCTGCGGCATCCAATCGGTCGAACCACTGCCGATAGGGGCTCGTGCCATCGCTTCGCAGGTACTCTTCGAGCCGAATCATGCGCGGATGATAGTGCCGTATACGCTACTATACAAGTGCCCCTAGGTCAGTGAAGTCGTGTCTGCGCACATCGCCCGCAGGCAATGGGCCAGTTCGCCCGGGCGCAAGGCGCGGCCTTTGCGGCCCTTGATTTCGGCGAGCACCCAGAGCGCGCCCTGGCTTTGGTACATCAGAGTGGCGCGCACCGGTTTCAGCACCCGATAGAACAGCGCGCTGCCGTCGTCGAGCAGGCATTGGTAATTTGCGTTGCCCAGGCAATGCTGCATCGCGCGCCCTTCGGCGACCAGCCCGGCTGCGCTGGAAATGCGCTGGGCGGCTGCGTGGTCGGGCGGCGGCGTCGGCAATAAACGCGCACCCATTTGCTGCGCGGCCCAGGCGGTCAGCGCGGCGCGTGTGGCGAACTCGCGCGGCGCGCCGTGGCTGTCGCGCCGTAGCAGCAACTGGGCGGCGTGAGTCCAATCGCCGGGCGGCGTCGCCGCGGCGCTGTGCTGGAGCTGTTGCAGCAGGCCGATCGAGAAGCGGTCGAGAACCCTCGGTTCGAGCAGCAGGCGCAGCTCGTGCAGGGTACCGGGACGGGTATGACGAAGCTTGGCGAAGCGCTCCGGCACGCGCAGGCAGTCGCGCAAGGCGAGCAGCCGTTCCAGGTCGATGCACTCCGGCGCGAGACCGGACAGGAAGCGGCGCACCGAGTCGCTGCCGGGAAAGCCGAGCCAGGCCAGCACCTCGCGCTGCGGGGCGCGGAGTTTGGCGGCGATCAGGGCGCGACCGCTGTCGGTCGGACGCGCGCAGCCGGCACGATCGTCAGGCGTTGGCGTTGGCACGCCGGTTAAAGGTTGCAGCCGGAAGCTCGGCCAGTACGCCAGTGCCAAGGCCAGGGCGGGATTGGCGAGCAGCAGATCGGCAGCGCCCGGCAGCCGCGCAAAACGGCGCAGATGTCCCAGGTAGGCAACAGGAAAACGCAGCCGATGACGTTCGTTGGCGGCAGCGGCGGCTTCGGCAGTCGCGCCGCCCGGGTGCGGCGCCGGGGCGATCAGACTGAGCGCAAAGCCGTCGTGTCGCGCGGGTAAAACCAGGCAGCGCAGATGCAGATCGCCAGCGCGGCGTGCGGGCAGCAGGGCATCGTGAATGGCGTTCACCGCGTCGATCCGGCGTACCGAGCCGCGTACCAGGGCGACCAGATGGGGCGCGTCGAGAATCTCGTGGTCGATCGCCGGCAGGCGCTTGACCTGGTGACGACGCACCGCCGACGAGGGCAGGGCAGTGTGGTGAAGGACGCAGCGACCGATGCCGCCGAGGGCGCGCAGCAGGCTATCCTTGCGACGCATGCCGACCCCGGCGCAGGCGGCTTCGAGCAGCAGACTGCACAACGGCGCGATGCTGGCTTCGCCGACCAACCAGGCGTCGATCCAGTGCTGCAGCCACGGGTGGCCGTCGAGCTCGAACGCGGCGCTGGGCTCGGCGGGACAGCAACACAGCACGGCAACGGTCGCGGTGCGCAGCGCCGGTTCAGCCACGGCGCAAAGCTCCGCGTCGATTCCGGTCGCAACGATCAGCACGATATCCGGGTCGGTCGGCGGACGCTGGCCACCACCGCGGCAACCGTCCACGATCGGCTCGACCAGCGGCCGGCAGATCGCATCGGCAATGACGCGCACGCGGTCGCCGTGCTCAGTAGGAAAATCGCGCAACCACATGGGGCACCTCGCTCGGTACCCACATGATGCAGATGACCGCGACGGAATGGGTCGCGGTGTGGGGAAGGGAGGGATGGTGGGCCCACCAGGACTCGAACCTGGAACCAAGGGATTCACGTGGTCTGATTGTTTCCAACCAGCGTGGACTATCTCTTCACCCGCTGCGCTTGCAAAAAGGCAGTTGGGGTGCGGGACGCTCTAGCCTGTAATCAAGGACACTCGATGCAATGCATCAGTCCTCAGGTAGTCTCTGCACCTTCCGACGCTTAGGCCTCGGCTTGGCTCAGGATTGCCGCCGGCCTGGTTGCCCAGCCGCTGCGGTTTCCCTGAATTCATCCCGTTCGCGTCCGCGGATTACGCCGCGGCGCCACCAATCGATGAGTCCCCTGCACTAACCATTGTGCTATAGGCCCTGAACAGCGGGCATAGTAGCAAGGCGGAATGGATCAAGGGGGAAAACCAAAACACAGATCGGGATGGCGCCGCTCTGGTGGGAGCGACGGCACGTCGCGACCGGGTTATCGGGGCGCGGCAATGGCGTGCCCGGAGAGCCATCAAGGGCCGTGGCCATGGTGAGAGCGACCTGAAGTCGCGACTGCCGATCGCGGCGACTGTCGCGACGTGCCCGTCGCTCCCAGTGCGCTCGTGAAGGCACACACACAGTCCGGTGGAAGTCCGGACCGGGGTAAGCCAAGGCCCCGTAGTCGAAGGTAACTGCGTCGCCGCGAGGCGGGGTTGGAAGCAACCGGAGG
>JBFXKH010000043.1:0-23919 GCA_050173995.1 Lysobacterales bacterium
CGAGTCCGGGACGTAGTTCGGGGCGGGGCAGCAGGGCGGCTTGGGCGGTCACGGTGGCGGGGAATGGGGAACAGGGAACGGGGAATGGGGAACAGGGAACGGGGAACGGGGAACGGGGGAAATGCGGCGTCGTCCCGGCGCAAGCCGGGCCCCGGTGTCAGGGATGCCGATACGGTCACCACTGGGCCCCGGCCTTCGCCGGGGCGACGGCCCTTCAAACTTCAAACTTAAAACTTAAAACTTAAAACCGCTCTACCACTCCATCCCATCGCCGTGGTCTCGCGGCAAACGGCAATGCGGGGAACGGGGAACGGGAATCGGTTGAGCGACGCCAGGTGGTCGGGCTGCGACCCGGCAGCATCGCCTGAAGCCGATTCGCCCGCCATGACCCAAATCAATTCCCCAGCCTTGGCAATCGGCGACAGTGGCGTTTTCTGTCCGAGAGTTGGCCATGGCCTACCACGACCTGCGCAGTTTCCTGTCCCGGCTGGAGAGCAGCGACCAGTTGCGCCGGGTCGCCGAGCCGGTCGATCCGGAACTGGAAAGCACCGCGCTCTGCCAGCATGTGCTGCGCGCCCAGGGCCCGGCCCTGCTGATCGAGAATCCGTGTCGCTCGGCGCATGCGCTGCTCGGCAATCTGTTCGGCCACCGCAGCCGCATCGAGGCCGCGCTGGCCGGGCGGCCGCTGGCCTCGCTGCGCGAATTGGGCGCGCTGCTGGCCGCGATCAAGGAGCCGCGCTGGCCGGCGAATCTGCGCGAGGCGCTGGCCCACTGGCCAGAGCTGGCGCAATTGGCGCACGTCGCCCCGCGCGTGCAGCGCGAAGCCGCGTTCGAGGAAGTCACCCTGAGCGGCGAGGACATCGACCTCACCCGCCTGCCGATCCAGCGCTGCTGGCCGGATGATGTTGGTCCGCTGATAACTTTCGGTCTGGTGGTCACCCGCGGCACCCGCCAGCAGCGCCAGAACGTGGCGATCTATCGCCAGCAGGCGATCGGCAGGAATCGCGTCATCATGCGCTGGCTGCCGCACCGTGGCGGCGCGCTCGATTATGCCGACTGGTGCGCCGCGCATCCCGATCGACCGTTCCCGCTGCTGGTCGCGATCGGTGCCGACCCGGCGACCCTGCTGGCAGCGGTGGCACCGGTGCCGGATACCCTGTCCGAATACGAGTTCGCCGGACTGCTGCGCGGCGAGCGCACCCGGCTCTGGCATTCCGGGCTGACCGGGCTCGACGCCCCGGCCGGCGCCGAAATCCTGCTCGAAGGATTCATTAAGCCCAATGACCGCGCGCTCGAAGGCCCGTTCGGCGACCACACCGGCTACTACAACGGCCAGGGCGAATTTCCGGTGTTCACCATCGAACGCATGCGCCTGCGCCGCGATGCGATCTACCACGGCAGCTACATGGGCCGCGCGCCGTTCGATGAACCCTCGGTGCTGGCCGCGGCCTTGAACGAAGTGTTCGTGCCGATCCTGCAGAAAGTGTTTCCCGAGATCGTCGATTTCTATCTGCCGCCCGAGGCCTGTTCCTACCGGCTCGCCGTGGTCAGCATCCGCAAACAATACGCCGGCCACGCGCGCCGGATCATGATGGGCATCTGGAGTTACCTGCGCCAATTCACCTACACCAAATTTGTGATCGTGGTCGATGCCGAAATCGACGTGCGCGATTTCGCCGATGTGTTGTGGGCGGTCTCGACCCGGGTCGATCCGGCCCGCGACAGCCTGCTGATCGAAAAAACCGCGATCGATTATCTGGACTTCGCCAGCCCGGTCGCCGGCCTCGGCTCCAAGATCGGCCTGGACGCCACCCACAAGTGGCCTGGCGAAACCAACCGCGCGTGGAGCCAGCCGATCCGCCCAGACCAGGCGTTGGCCGAGCGCGTCGCCGCGCTTTGGGAGCGCATCGGCACCGGTCACAGCGCGGCGATTGAGCGTGGCAGCCGCGGGCGGGCACTTGACCCAGGTCAACCGTCGCGCGATCCGGATCGGCGACCATGACCACCCCGAATCGCGGAGGTTGGGCGATGCAACTGGTGTGCCCGGCCGGCAATCTGCCGGCGTTGAAGGCGGCGGTGGACAACGGCGCCGATGCGGTCTATGTCGGTTTCAAGGACCAGACCAATGCCCGCGCGTTTCCTGGCCTGAACTTCGATGAGGCAAGCCTCAAGACCGGCATCGCCTATGCCCACGAGCGCGGCCGCAAGGTCTATCTGGCGCTCAACACCTACCCGGACAGCGCCCGCATTGCGGAATGGGAGGCAGCGGTCGATCGTGCCGCCGCACTCGGCGCCGACGCCATCATCGCCGCCGAACTGGCCGTGCTCGACTATGCCCTGCGCCATCATCCGGGTCTGCCGCGGCATCTGTCGGTGCAGGGTTCGGCGACCACCCAGGCGGCGCTGCGCTATTACGCCGAACGCTTCGGTATCGCCCGCGCGGTACTGCCCAGGGTGTTGTCGCTGCAGCAGGTCGAACGCCTGTGCGAGCACGCGCCGGTGCCGATCGAAGTATTCGCCTTCGGCAGTCTGTGCATCATGGTCGAGGGCCGTTGCCAGTTGTCGAGCTACGTCACCGGAGCCTCGCCGAATCGGCACGGCGTCTGCTCGCCGGCCAAGTTCGTGCGCTGGGAAGAACTGCCCGAGGGCCAGCGCGCGGTGCGTTTGAATGGCGTGTTGATCGATCGCTTCGAAGCAGGCGAACCGGCCGGCTATCCGACCGTGTGCAAGGGCCGCTTCGAGGTCAACGACGAGATCTTCCACGCACTGGAAGAACCGACCAGCCTGAACACCCTGGCGTTGCTGCCGCGGCTGGCCGCGGCCGGCGTCGCCGCGGTCAAGATCGAGGGCCGGCAACGCGGTCTCGCCTATGTCAGCACGGTTGCCCGCACCTGGCGCGCCGCACTCGATCGCCATGCCGCCGATCCGGCCAGCTACGCCGCCGACCCCGGCTGGCAGGGTGCGCTCGCCGCCCACGCCGAGGGCAGCCAGACCACGCTCGGCCCCTACCATCGGGAGTGGCATTGATGTACACCAGCGCCGGCATTGCCCATCAGCCGCGGCTCAGCCTCGGCCCGCCGCAATATTTCTGGAGCCGCGATCGGCTGCTGGCGTTCTATCGTCGGGCCGCGCACTGGCCGATCGAGGTGATCTACCTCGGCGAGACGGTTTGTTCCAAGCGCCGCGAACTGAAGGGCCGCGACTGGCTGGCGCTGGCCGACGAACTCGCCGCCAGCGGCCGCGAAGTGGTGCTGTCCAGTCTGGCCTTGCTCGAAGCCGAATCCGAACTCGGCGCCCTGCAACGCCTGGTCGAAAACGGCCGCTTCCGCATCGAAGCCAATGACATGGCCGCGGTGCAGCTATGCCGCGAGCGCGGCCTGCCGTTCGTCGGCGGTCCCACGCTCAATGTCTACAACCAGCGCGCCCTGGCCATGCTGGTCGAAGACGGCATGCAGCGCTGGGTGCCGCCGGTCGAACTCGGCCGCGACCTGCTCGGCGAACTGTGGCAGGCCGCGCGCGACGAGCATGTCGCCCTACCGGAACTGGAACTGATCGCTTGGGGCCGCCTGCCGCTCGCCTACTCGGCGCGCTGCTTCACCGCGCGCGCCTTCGACATCGGCAAGGACAACTGCGGCTTCCGCTGCATCGACCACCCCGACGGCTTGCCGCTCGCCACCCGCGACGGCGAACCGTTCCTGGTCATCAACGGCATCCAGGTCCAGGGCCGCGAAACCTGCGACCTGTCCCCGGAACTGCCGGAACTGCGCCAACTCGGCGTCGATCTGCTCAGGCTCTATCCGCAGGCCGAAGGCATGGCCGAAATCATCCAGCACTTCGACCAGGCCCGCCGCAGCGCCCAGCCGCCACCCCGCCGCGGCGACGACAGCGGTTACTGGCACGGCCGCGGTATCGCGAACAGCGGGGGATAGGAATAGGGAGCGGGGAATGGGGCGAGGATTGTGGGAGCGACGGAACGTCGCGACGCTCAGAGTGGCCCGAACCGACCTTCTGCCGCAAGCAAGCCATGGTGGATGCGCTACGCTTATCCATCCTACGCCCGCTATCGATGCAGATCGAGGACAAGCATGCAGTACATCATCCGCACCACCCTTGCCCTGATACTGTCAATCCTTGCTGGCGGCTGCACTGTGGTGTCGCCGGACGCCGGCCAGTCCGCGGTGCTGATCGATAAGCCGTGGTTTTTCGGCCATGGCGGGGTGCGCGCCGAGCCGGTGCTGCCGGGTTTGACCTACACCTGGGTTTCCACGCAGAAGATTTACGTGAACATGCTGCCGCAGCAGTACGACGGCAATTTCACCGATCTGATGTCGAGCGACGGGGTGCCGTTGGATTTCCATGCAGTGATCCGGCTGCAGATCACCGATCCGGTCGCGCTGGTCGGCCAGTTCGGCCAGGACTGGTATCGCAACAACGTCGAACAGGAGTTCTTCAACCGGGTGCGCTCGGCGGTAAAGAAGCACGGCATGAACGAGACCGCGATCCAGACCACCGCCATCGAAGCGATCGACGCCGAGGTCACCGAGGCGCTGCAACAGTACATCGAACAGAATGGTCTGCCGATTCGGTTGATGAAGATGACCGTCGGCCGCGCCAACCCGCCGGACGCGGTGCGCAACCAGCGCGTGGAGACGGCGCAGCAGGAGCAGCGCATCCTGACCGAACACAAACGCGACCTCGCCGAGCAGAGCCGCAAGGCCGCCGAACAAAGCCGCGCCGCGGCCGACAACGCCTATCGCATGGCGATGAACCTGAGCCCCGAGCAATTCGTCGAACTGGAGCGGATCAAGATGCAGACCACGGTCTGCGCCGCCAAGGAGGCCCATTGCACCTTCATCATCGGCAGCGAAGTCAAGCCGGTGGTCGGCGTGCGCTGACGCTTGCCTGTCGGGGTTCGTCGGCCGCCCAGCAGCAATCCTCGACGCTGATCGTCAACCGGTAGGATGGGCAAAGGCCGAAGGCCGTGCCCATCATTCTCGATCGCGGCTTGGATACAACGGCGATGGGCACGCTGTGCTTTGCCCATCCTACGGACTGGAAGTATGCTTGCCGCACGCGCCTGTCGGAGCATGTTCATGCTGTACAAGATCGCGCTGCATCAGTCGGAAGAGGGCTTCTCGGTGTCGGTGCCCGGTATGCCGGGTTGCTGGTCGCAAGGCGCCACCGAGGGGGAGGCGGTCGAGAATATCAAGGACGCCATCCGCGCTTACCTGGAGGTGGTGGAGGAGCAGCTTCGCAGCGAGCGCTTCCGTAGGGCAATTCCGGAAGCTGCTCTGAGATAGTTCCAGGTTGACGCGCAACGGCAAAGGACAGCCGGTAGGATGGGCAAAGGCCGAAGGCCGTGCCCATCATTCTCGGGCGCGGCTGGGATACAAAGGCGATGGGCACGCTGCGCTTTGCCCATCCTACGGACTGGGAGCGGGGAGCAGGGCGGGGATTGTGGGAGCGACGGAACGTCGCGACGCTCGCGGTGGCCCGAACCGATCGTCTGCCGCAAGCAAGCGATGGTGGATGCGCTACGCTTATCCACCCTCCACCCGCTATCGATCCAGACCCACCCAAGCCATGCACGGCTCTCACGCTACGTCGATCATCGATCCTCGCGTCCTCGAACGACGGGACAGTTACCGGGCCGAATTTCTCGCGGCTGCGCCCTTTCCGCATGTGGTGATCGAGAACTTCCTATCCGCGGACTTCGCGCAAAATCTGTTCGATACCTTTCCCGCCTTTGATCGCGGCAACTCGGTGGGCGACAACGGCGAAGCGGCCGGCAAATCCACCTTGGAGCGCGTTCGCCAGATCGGACCGGCCTATGCGCGTCTGGACGATGCGATCAAAAGCCCCGGGTTTCTCGGCGCGATCGAAACCCTGACCGGCATGCAAGGCCTGCTCTACGACCCCTGGTATCTGGGCGGTGGCACGCACGAGAATCGCGAGGGCATGAGCCTCGATCCGCACGTCGATTTCAACCTGCATCCCAGCGAGCGCTGGCATCGACGTTTGAACCTGATCGTCTACCTCAATCCCGGCTGGGAAGCCGCCTGGGGTGGATGTCTTGAGCTGTTCCGCGATCCCTACGTCGACGCCCAGCCGTCCCGGCAGATCGTGCCGGCGTTCAACCGTTGCGTAATCTTCGAAACCTCGGAACGTTCATGGCACGCATTCAATCAGATCAGGTTGCCGCCCGAGCGGCGGAATCGGACGCGACGGTCCATTGCCATCTATCTTTACAGCAAGGATCGGCCGGCGGAGCAGACCGCGCCCCGGCACACGACCTACTACGTCAACCGCCAGCTTCCGGCGCATTACCAGGAAGGCCGCGTGCTATCGCGCGCCGATCTTGCCGAGATCAGGGCACTGCTCGAACAGCGCGACGGGCACCTGCGCATGTTGTACGCCGAAAACACCGCACTGCGCAAAGCCCAGGATCGCGGTCTGACCGGCCACCTTCTCTATCTCGCCAAGCGCGCATTCGTGCGCTTCCGGCGCTAGTGCCGTGGTGCGCTGTTGACGGAACGTATCGTCCGGTAGGCTGCGCTCAGCACCAGCCTACGCACTGGGCAAAATGGGCCTTTTATGGACGGCCCGGCCAGCGCCGCCAGCGGCGATCAACCCGATAGCAGTCGGTAGGATGGGCAAAGGCCGAAGGCCGTGCCCATCATTCTCGATCGCGGCTGGGATACAACGGCGATGGGCACGCTGCGCTTTGCCCATCCTACGGTCGACCGGGCGGTCAGGGCTAGATCGGTTCGGGTTGCATTTCGATGGCGCCGCACGGGCATTCGGCAACGCAGACGCCGCAGCCTTTGCAGTAGTCGTAGTTGAAGGCGAAGCGCAGGCCGGGGCCGAGTTTGATGACGGCGTTGTCCGGGCAGACGCCGTAGCAGTTGTCGCATTCGAAGCAGTTGCCGCAGGACAGGCAGCGGCGCGCTTCGAACAGGGCGTTGTCTTCGGTCAGGCCGCCTTGCACTTCGTCGAAGCTGCTGGTGCGCCGGGCCAGGTCGAGTTGCGGGCGCAGCGTTTTTGGGGCGTCGCTGTAGTACCAGGGATTCAGTTGCTCGAAGCGCGCCGCTTGCGGTTTGCTGGCGATGTCGAGTCGGGTGCCGCGCAGCCAGGCGTCGATCTGCCGGGCGGCCTTCTTGCCGTGGCCGACCGCGACCGTGACATTGCGCTCGGCCGGTACCATGTCGCCGCCGGCAAACAGGCCCGGGTGGCCGGTCATCATGGTGGCCGGATCGACCTGGACCACGCCGTCCTTGCGCACCAATCCGGGCACGCCGTCGAGCAGCGACAGGTCGACGTCCTGGCCCAGGGCCAGCACCAGCGAATCGGATTCCAGGGTTTCGAACTCGCCGGTCGGTACCGGGTTGCCGTGGTCGTCGAGACGCATCTTCTCGATGGTCAGCGCGCCGCCATCGGCGCTCTTGATGGTCGACAGCCATTTCACCAGCACGCCTTCCTGCAGCGCTTCTTCGACTTCCAGGTCGTGCGCCGGCATTTTTTCGCGGCTGCGCCGGTAGACGATGATCGCCTCGGTGGCGCCCAGACGGCGGGCGCTGCGGGCCACATCGATGGCGGTATTGCCGCCGCCATAGACGACCACGCGGCGGCCGAGCAGGGGCGGCTCGGCGCCGTCCATCGAGCGCAGTACGGCGACCGCGTCGAGGATGCGCGAGGAATCCTTGGCCGGAATGTAGGCGCGCTTGGCGATATGCGCGCCGACCGCGAGGAAGGCGGCGTGGTAGTGGCCGTCGCGCATCTCGGCGGCGACATCGCCGACCCGGGTGTTCAAGCGCAGTTCGATACCCATCGCGACGATGCGCTGCATCTCAGCTTCCAGCACATCGCGCGGCAGGCGGTACTTGGGGATGCCGAAGCGCATCATGCCGCCCGCAACCGGGCCGGCTTCGATCACCGTCACCGCGTGGCCGAGCCGACGCAGGTGGTAGGCCGCCGACATGCCGGAAGGGCCGGCGCCAACCACCAGTACCTGCTTGCCGCTGTTCTCGCGCGGCGCTTCGAATTGCCAGCCGTGTTGCAGCGCCTGGTCGCCGAGGAAGCGCTCGACCGAATTGATGCCGACCGCCGCGTCCAGGTTGGCGCGGTTACAGACGCCCTCGCAACTGTGGTAACAGACCCGGCCCATGATCGCCGGGAATGGATTGTCGCGGACCAGGTGCCGCCAGGCCGCTTCGTAGTCGCCGCTCTCGGCGTGAAACAACCAGCCCTGGATATCCTCGCCGGCCGGGCACTGGGCATTGCATGGCGGCAGGCGGTTGACATAGACCGGGCGCTCGGTGCGCCAACTGCCGGTCTTGTTGGCCAGCGAGGAACCGGGGTCCAGGGTGATCGCGAATGGCTTGTCCATGCTCATGCCGGCAGTCCTTCATCGAGCAGGTGGAAACGGCGGATGGTGCGGTCGGCATCGGCCTGGATTCGGGCGATGGTCTGTGCATCGCCATCGCCAGCGAACAGATGCGCGAAGCGTTTCTGCAAGCGCAGGTAGTCCTCCACCGGTACGCGGTGGCGGATGCGGGTGACCCGCACGACTTCGCCGTGTTCGGCTTCGAACACCGGAAACAGGCCGGTCTCTTGCGCCAGCCGCGCCAGCCGGATGGTGTCGCAACTGGCCGAACCCCAGCCCAGCGGGCAGGGCACCAGCACGTGCAGATAGCGCGCGCCGTGCAGGCCCATGGCGTGTTCGACCTTGGCTTCCAGATCGTGCAGGTCGGCCACGGTGGCGGTGGCGACATAGGGGATCTGGTGCGCCATTGCGATCAGCGGCAGCTTCTTGCCCTGGCCGAATTCGGCGCCGGGGTGCGCGCCGACCGCCATCGTGGTCGCGGTGCGCGCGGCCGGCGGCGTCGCCGAACTGCGCTGCACGCCGGTGTTCATGTAGGCCTCGTTGTCGTAGCAGATGTACAGCACGTCGTCGTTGCGTTCGAACATGCCGGACAGGCAGCCAAAGCCGATATCGGTGGTGCCGCCATCGCCGCCCTGGGCGATCACCCGCACCGCGCTCGCCGCCTGGCCGGCCTTGAGCGCACGGATCTTGAGTGCGGCGGCGACCCCGGTGCCGACCGCCGCGGCATTGCCGAACAGCGAGTGAATCCACGGCAGTTGCCAGGAGGTTTCCGGATACGGCGTCGAGAACACTTCCAGACAACCGGTGGCGTTGACCGCGATCAGTTGCCCTTGCGTGGCGCGCATCGCCGCATCGACCGCGTAACGCGCCCCCAGCGCCTCGCCGCAACCCTGGCAGGCACGGTGTCCGGAGTTCAGCGAATTATTGCGCTCGATCGAGGACTGCACGCTGCGCTGCCCGGGGTCGAGCAGGCGGTTGCCGACGGTGAAGGTGCCGGTCTGGTAGAACTTGATCGGTTGCGACATGGGGCGCTCCTCAACCGACCCGCGCCGCCACTGCGCCGACATCGCGCAGCAGGTTCTCGGCGATCGGTCCACTGCGGCGGTGCGCAGCCTCGCGTTCGAGCTGGCGGTTGACGATCCGCCAGTCCAGATCCATGAAGGTCAGCGGTGCCAGCGTTCCGGCGATCGCCTCGCGCAGGGTGCGGTGCAGCGAGGCCTTGGTGATGGCGCGGCCGCCGAGCCCGGCGACCACGGTATAGCCGTGCAACTGCAGGCCGGACAGGGCCAGCCGCACGTCGGTCGAAACCACCCCGCCCAGACCCACGCAGAAGCTCTTTTCCAGTACCACCACATTGTTGGCGTGCTGCAGGGCGGCACGCACCGCGGCCAGCGGAAACGGCCGGAACGACTGGATGCCGAGCACGCCGATGCGGATGCCCTCCGCACGCATCTCGTCGATGGTGTCCTTGAGCGTGCCGATCACCGAACCGAGCGCAACCACGATGGTTTCGGCATCCTCGCTGCGGTAGCCGCGCACCAGGCCGCCAGCGTCGCGGCCGAAGCGAGCGGCGAACTCGCCGGCGATGCGCGGGATCGCGTCCAGCGCCGACAACTGTTTGGCATGCGCCAGGTAGCGGACTTCGGTGAATGCTTCCGGGCCGACCATCGCGCCGATCGAGACCGGGTCGGCTGGGTCCAGCAACTGACGCGGCTCGTAGCGCGGCAGGAAGGCATCGACCTCGGCCTGCTCGGGGATATCCACGCGCTCGTAGGCGTGGGTGAGGATGAAGCCGTCCATGCACACCATCACCGGCATCGACAGCTCTTCGGCCAGCTTGAACGCCTGGATGTGCAGGTCCAGCGCCTCCTGGTTGTTCTCGGCAAACAGTTGCAGCCAGCCGCTGTCGCGCTGGCTCATCGAATCGCTGTGGTCGTTCCAGATATTGATCGGTGCGCCGATCGCTCGGTTGGCCACGGTCATCACGATCGGCAGGCCGAGCCCGGAGGCGTTGTACACCGCCTCGGCCATGAACAACAGACCCTGGCTCGCGGTTGCGGTGTAGCTGCGCGCACCGGTGGCCGAGGCGCCGATTGCCACACTCATCGCGGCGAACTCGCTTTCGACATTGATGAACTCGCACGGCGCGAGCGCGCCGCTTTTGACCATCTGGCCCAGCCCCTCGACGATATGCGTCTGCGGGGAAATCGGGTAGGCGCAGATCACCTCGGGCCGGCATAACGCCACCGCGGTCGCGACTGCGTGCGAACCTTCAACTTGTCTCAGCATGGGCCGATTCCTCGCGGGTACGCACGATGCAGGCGAAGGCTTCGGTGGCCGCCGCGACATTGGCCAGCGCGACCTGGCCCTTGAATTTGCTGTGGATGGCGTGGGCGACCGCGTCCAGGGTAATCAAGCCCGATAGCGCAGCGAAACCGCCGAGCAGCACCGCGTTGGGCAAGGGCCGGCCGAGGTGCTTGAGCGCGATCTCGGTCGCCGCCAGGGTGGCCAGGCGCTCGTGCCGGAAGCGTTGCTGGATGTCGGCGAGGCCGAGCTCCTGGAAACTCCGGCGGCTGTTGATCAGCACATAACCGTCCGCCTGCAAGCCCTGGAACACATCGACCTGGTGCAGCAGGGTCGGGTCCTGCACGATCAGCACATCGGGCGCAAGAATCGGCTCGCGCAGGCGGATTTCCCGATCGGCGATCCGGCAGAACGCCACCACCGGCGCACCGGTGCGCTCCGAACCGAAGCTCGGAAACGCCTGCGCGTGGCGTCCCTGTTCGAAGGCCGCGATCGACAGCATCTCGGCGGCGGTGACCACGCCCTGACCACCCCGACCATGAATCCTGATCTGCATCATCGGCCCACGCCCAGCCCGCCCGCGACCAGCCTATTGTTGGACCTCGGCCGAAACGCGAGTTGATGCAAGTCAAGATCAGGCGAAGTCGCGCCGCTTCCGTAGCCCGGATGAAGCGCAGCGGAATCCGGGATGGTCGATTCGATAATGGCAGTCCGTAGCCCGGATGAAGCGCAGCGGCTCTCAACAGCGGAGCTGGTCAATCCGGGACAGTCGTTTCGATAATGCGCAGTCCGTAGCCTGGATGGAGGGCAGCGGCTCTCAACAGCGGAGCTGGTCAATCCGGGATGGCCGATTCGATAATGCCTGGCTCAAATGCCGCGCGACGATGGTGTAATCGCGAGCAGGGTCATCAGGAATTTGCGCCAGTGCGGTAGACACAAGCCCCGGAATCCGCTGCGCTCCTTCCGGGCTACTTCCGCTCGATTCCCCGGAATCCGCTGCGCTCCTTCCGGGCTACGCCTACGCCAGGGCGATCACCGCGGCCAGCCAGGCGCCGTCGTGAGACAGGCTGATATCCAGGTCGGGCAGCGGCTGGCCGTGCGCGAAGACCCGCGGTGGCAGGCGGGTTTGGCCATCGACGGGGCGCAGGATTTCCACGCCGTCGATGCCGTGCTGGCGCAGCAGACGCTTGGCCAGGGTGCGCACGCCGGCCGATTCGCCGCGGCTGAAGCCCTCGCGTTCGCGCGCGCTGAACACCGCTTCGGGCGCCGGCTCGGCGCAGGCCGCGACCGCCTGCGCGAGTTCACCGGGCGCCGGGCCAAGTACCGCGATGCAGTGCAGCCAGCCCGGGCCGAGCCGCCAATGCACGTTCACTCGGGTATCCGGGTCGATCCTTACCTGGCCGTCGAGTTCGGTCGCCGGGTCGTCCAGTGCATCGATTGCGACCTGCCAGCGCCGCGGCGCGAACACCAGGGCTGGCTGGTGCTTCTTGGCGGCCTTGTAAGCGGCCTCCTTGGCCGACCACAATCTGGCGAAGCCAAGGTCGCCAGCGTGCTGCGCGGCCATCTGCGCTTGCTCGGCAGCGGTCAGGATGCGCGCCAGAAACTTCGCCTGATCGGCGCGGCCCCGGTTGTGCGCGGCACCGAGATCGATCAGGTCGTTGCCGATCGTGGTGTTCACCGCAACTCGGGCAGGGCCAGTTGCCCGGCCTCGCGCTTGGCGAAATACTCGGCCTCCATCGCCTTGATGCTGGCGACCACCTGGGCCGACAGGTCGCGGGCGCGGCGCAGGCCCTGGCTGGCCGATTGTGGGGTGAGCATCTGCAATTGCAGGTAGAAGCGTTCGCCGATCTTCGGAAAATCGGCAAAACCACCGAAGCGCATGCCGCGCAGATAAACGCATAGCACCTTGGCGTCGGGGATCTGGTTCAGCAATTGGCCGACGCCGTAGGAGAAGTCCCGGTCATCGACCCGGCCATCGCGGCTGCGCTTGCCCTCGGGGAAGATCGCGATCGCATCGCCGCGATCGAGCACGTACTGCATGCGCGCCTGCGCGCGTTTGGACTGTTCGCTCGAACCGCCGCGCTGCACCGGAATGCAGCGGCCGAGATAGCAGACCAGCCGCCAGCTCCAGCGGTGGTAGAAGTTCTTCGCCTCGGGCAGGTTCCAGGGCAGCGAGGCCGGGTGCTTCAGATAATCCCAGAGCGAGCCGAGCAGCACCGCCTGGATGATCGAATCGACCAGGGTCAGGTGGTTGCTGCAGATCAGCAGGGGCCCCGGGTGCGCCGCGCGCAGGGCGCGGTACTGGGCACGCACCTCCTTGAGTGCGTGCGCCGAGAAGCGAAAGCGGAACCGATACAGCGCGAGCAGCACCGGTCCGAACGCGGCGAAACCGAAATAGCTCAGCGTGCGCTGCACGCTGAGCGCGATCCGGGCGCGTAGCGGCAGGTCCATATCAGCCGACCAGCTTGCCGATCAGGGCGACCGCGTCGCCGATGGTGGCGATCGAATCGGCGGCGTCGTCGCTGACTTCGATATTGAACTCGTCCTCGAAGGCGAGAACGATATCGACCAGCCGCGCCGAATTGACGCCCAGGTCGCCGAGGATGCTGGTGTCCGGCCCGATGTTGGCCAGCGCGTCGCGGTTCTTGACGTAGGGGGTGATCAGGGCGACCACTTTCTCGGTGATTTCAGCTTGGTTCATGGGATTCTCCGGTGGCTTGGTTTGGGAAGGATTACGGGGACCACTTGCGAAACAGTACGCAGCCGTTGACATCGCCGAAGCCGAAACTGCTCTTGGCGATGATGCGACCGTCGAAGCGGCGGGTTTGCTGCACCACCGAGCCGCGAAACGGCTCGATGTTCGGATGCAGGTCGGCGCAGTTGATCGAGCCATGCAGGAAGCCATGATGAAGTTGCAATACCACGGCCACGCATTCCAGTCCGCCGGCGGCACCCAGAGCGTGGCCGATCAGGCTCTTGGTGGCATTGATCGGCGGCAGTTTGCCGGCATCGATATCCAGCGCACGCCGCCAGTTTTCCAGCTCGTAGGGGTCGGCGAAGGTCGCGGTCAGGTGACCGTTGATCGCATCGATCTGGCCGGGCTCGATACCGGCGCCAGCGATCGCGGCGCGGATGCAGCGCACCACGCCGTCCGGATTGGGTGCGGTCATCGAACCGCCGTCGCGCTGACCACCGCTGTTGACCTGGCCGCCGATGATCTCGGCGTAGATGCGCGCGCCGCGGGCTTCGGCGCTGGCCAGACTCTCCAGCATCAGCAGGCCGGCGCCGGCGCCGGGAATGAAACCGGCGGCGCTGGCGCTCATCGGCCGCGAGGCCTCGGCCGGGGCATGGTTGCTGCGGCTGTTCAGCACCTTCATGGCATCGAAGCCAGACCAGGTGTAGTGCGAGGAGCCCTCGGCGCCGCCGGCCAGCATGCGTGCGATCTGGCCGCTTCTGATCTTGTGGAAGGCGTCGATCACCGCCTCGGTGCCGGTGGTGCAGGCGGAACTGTTGGTGGTGACCTGGCCGCCCAGCGCCAGCAGGCCGCCGAGTTTGGCCGAGACCGCGCTGCACATCACCTGCTCGACCATGGTCGAGCCGAGCCGGCCGACCCGGCCCTTGTCGACCATCGGAATCAGCCGCTCGCCGATCGTCTGCATGCCGCCGATGCCGGTGCCGATGATCGCGCCGGTATCCCAATCGACCGGCGCATCCGCGCCGATTTCGCCGAGGCCGGCGTCGCGCCAGCAGTCGATGCCGGCGATCGCGGCGTAGATCATGGCGTCGTTCATCGCCAGCAGGTCGTCGCTGGCCAGGTAACGCTGCTTGAGTTCATCGACGCCCTGCGGCACGCCGCCGACCTGGCAGGCGAATTTCTGCTCGGCCAGTTTCTCGATGAAGCGGATGCCGGACCGGCCTTCGCGCAGCGCGGCCTGGTAGTCCTGCAGGCCGTGCGCGTTCGGCGCCAGCACGCCCATACCGGTGATAACGACGCGATGCTTATCTGCCACGTTTGACTCCTACGCCGGCCAGCGTGCCTTCGGCGGCGATGCGGCCGTCAGGGAGCAGCAACTGGACCTGGCTCTTCAATTTCATGCGGCGAAAAAACAGTTTCTCGCCGCGCATGCTGACGCTGTCGCCGGGCAGCACCGGCAGATGGAACTCCATCTGGCATTCGGTGAACAGGGTGGTCCACTGCGCGAGTTCCTCCGGCGGCAAGGTCTGGCTGCACAGGTACAGGCCCAGCGCGACCACGCCGGTCTGCGCCATCGCCTCGGTCAGGATCACTCCAGGGGTGACCGGATCGCCGGGAAAGTGGCCGCGATAGAAGAACTCGTCGTGCTTGAAGGTGTAGCGGCCGACGATGTGCTGGTCGTCAAGTTCGACAATCTCGTCGAGAAACCGGAACGGTGCCTGTTGCGGTAGGGCTTGTAAAACCTGTTCGGGCGTCATCGGTTCAGCACCCCGCCCTTGCTGTTCGCCGAGGGTGCCGGGTAATCGCTGTACTGAATGCCCGGATAGACGCCGACCTTGGCATCCTTGACCGTGTAGATCGCCTCGCCATCGACGCTGACCGTGCCGTCGCCGATCACCACCGCGCCGCCTTGCAGTTCGGAATAGCGGCGCACTTCCACGCGGTAGCTCACCAGCGCGTCGTGCGGGCGGATCTGGCCGAAGAAATCGACCTCTTTGCAGCCGAGCGCGCGGCCGGCGCCGTGCGCGCCGCGCAGCGCGCAGTACATGCCGAGCAGTTGCCAGATCGCATCGACGCCCAGGCAGCCGGGCTGCACCGGGTCGTTGCCGAAGTGGCAGAGGAAATACCAGGCGTCCAGATGGATGTCCTGCTCGGCCACGATCAGGCCGCGGCGTCCGGCGCGCTCGATGCTGGTGATGCGGTCGAACATCAGCATCGGCGGCAGCGGCAGCGACGGAATCGGGCCGGGTGCGTCGGCGACCAGGGTCTGCTTGCCCCAGGCCAGCAGTTCGGCCTTGGACAGGGTCTCGGCCTGCAGAAAGCCGGCGTAGTTCATCAGCGTCATGCGCCCACCTCGAGCAGCAGTCCGCCCCAGCTCAGGCCGCCGCCGACCACGGCCAGGGCGAGCAGGTCGCCCGCGACCAGGCGGTGCTGGTTCATGGCCAGCACGCTGGGCGCGCCAGCGGCGCCGCAATTGCCGAAGCGATCGACGTTGAACCAGTGATTGTCGGCGCCGATCCCGGCGCTGCGGCAGATATTTTCCAGCATGCCGCGGTTGGCCTGGTGGCCGATGAACTTCATCAGCGCCGCGCCGGCCGCGCCGGCCCGTTCGCGCAGCGCGGCGAGCAGGGCCAACGAACGGCGGATCGCGAAGGTCTGCACGGTGCGGCCTTCCTGACGAAAGTGACTGCCCTGAACGAAGCGCACCTTGTCGCTGCCGCTGGGGTCCGAAGCGAACTCGCTGTGCGCAACCCGCAGCCGCGCCGGGAGCCGCGGCGACAATACCTGCGCGGTCGTGCAGTCGCCCCACAGCACGCAACTGCTGCGGTCGCGGTAATCGATCGCGCGGGTGCTGTTCTCGACTTGCAGCAGCAATACGAAATCCGGCAGCCGCTCGGGGCGCATGCTGTCGAGAAAATGCAACTGCGCGGCCAGCGACGAACAGGCCGAGTTGAGATCGAAGGCCGGCGCCTCGATGCCGAGCGCCGCGGCGATCGTGCAGGCCTCGGCCGGGCAGCTCGACTGCGGCGAACAACTGCCGGAAATAACCAGGCCGATGTCGCCAACGCCAATGCCGGCGGCGGCGATCGCCTGACGCGCGGCGCGCGCGCCGGTCTCGGCATTGCTGTATTCGGAGGCCTCGGCGGCGGCGCGCGGATCGGCGTTGCGGGTGCTGCGGATGTAGTCGAGCGGCAGCACGGTGCGCCGGGCTTCGATGCCGACCCGCTCCATGATCCAGTCCGGATCGGTGCCGATGTCGAGCGCGGTGAGGAACGCGTTGTCGATCACGTTGTCCGGGTGGAAGTGGCCGAGGCCGTGCAGGTAGGTCATTGCCGTGCTCCGCCGGTCACAACGGCGCGATATGTTCGCCGCCGTCGACCCGGATCAGCGCGCCATTGACCCAGGCGGCCTCGTCCAGGCACATCAGCGCGATGAAATCGGCGACCGCTTCCGGCGTGGTGCAGCGCTTGAACGGATTGCGCTGCTCGGCGACCGCCTGCATGGCGGCGCTGCCCGGGATCAGTTTCAGCGCCGGGGTCGGCGTCACCCCGGCCTGGATGATGTTGGAGCGGATGCCGAACGGCGCGAACTCGACCGCGATCGCGCGCGAGATCGATTCCAGCGCGACCTTGGCCGCGGCCACCGCGGCGTAGCCCTTCCAGGCGGTGGTATTGCCCTCGCTGGTCATGCCGAGTACGCGCGCATCCGCGGCGAACAGGCCGAGCCGGTGCAGGTCCTGCACCCAGCCGAGCAGGCTGGTGCCCATCGCATGGATGGTGCGGGCCAGGTCTTCCTCGTCCATCAGGGTGTCGCCGTATTGTGTTGCCTGCAGCGTATGCAAGGCGCCGACGCCCTGTTCGAGCAGGCGATCGACGCTGGCTTGCAGGTCAGCGCTGGGCACACCGAGCGCCGCGGCAAGTCGTTCCACCGCCGCCGCGGCGCGGGTATCGGGCGCGGCCGGGGCGATCGGCTTCAGATTGCCGAAGGCGATCGAGTGCAGCAGCAGGCGCACGCGGCCGTTGGCACCCAGCGCTTCACTCAGACGTGTCAAGGTTTCGCTGCGGCCTTCGGCCGACAGCGCATCCAGATTGAGCGCGACAAAGCCGACCCCAGTGGCGCGGATGACATCGAAGCCCTGCTCGATCCGCGCCATCGCGCCGCGGCGATCGCGGTGCACGACCAGCACATTCATGCCATGGCGGGCGAGCTTCTGCGCGGTGGCCAGACCAAATCCGCTGGAGCCGCCGAGGATCAGGGCCCAATGCTGGTTGTCGAACTCGATCACGGGACGAATCCTGCCGGGTGCGTCAGCACCTTAGGTCTTGCTGAAAGGTTTGGATCTGCCGTAGCGCGGCGCTGGGTGATCTGCACGTTAGCCCGTCGAACAGCAACGGAGATGCAGATGCAGGCGACGATGCTGGGGCCAGGATCAGGCCGTGTCAACTGTGCGCTGGCGTATGTTGTGGGGCGGGGAAGCGGGGAACGGGGAGCGGGGAACAGAAATAGGTTGTGCTGAGCGCAGCGCAGCGAAGCGAAGCGCAACGGTGCGGAGTCGGGAGTCGGGAGTGGGGAACAACGTCGTCCCGGCGGAAGCCGGGACCCAGTCCCCGACACTGCGCTACGCCACGACCCTGGGCCCCGGCGTTCGCCGGGGCGACGATGTCGTCTCGGTCATGGTGCCGCGGTCGATCGCTCGCGGTGCGCGGCACGCGCGGCGCGCGCCAACTGCGCCGCGCGATGGAGCACGATGCGCAGGCCGAGCGGCACGTCTTCCCAGGGCAGGGCGTCGAGCAGGTTGCGCGCGGTCAGACCGAGTTCGGTATCGCCGGTCAGTTCCAGGCGGCGCTGGAAAAACAGCGCGTCGGCGTCTTCCAGTCGGCTGGTGAGCAGCAGCAGATCGGTGGCACTGCCGCGCACACTGGCTTCGGCCACGGTGCCCGGCGGGCAAACCCGCAAACGCTGCTGGTGCCATTCGATCACCCAGGCGAGGCCAAGATCGCTGACTTCGATACCGATCCTGCGTCCCTGCATGAAATCCAGGTCGCCGTTCGCCAGCGGGCGGGCCAGCACCCGCGCAATCGCGAATTCAATGGCCCGCGCCTGTACCGCTCGGGGCAGCAGGCGCAGCAGTGGTTCCAGCCGCACCGGCGGCGGCAACAGCGCGAGCAGCGCACCGAGCCGATGGCGGTCCGGCTCCGGTGAAACAGACCCCGACCGATGGCTGAGCGGGGTGAGGTTCATGGCGGACTCCACAGATGCTGATTCGATGGCGGAAGGCGCGATGCCCTGCGCGGCGCGGGCATCGGCGATCAGCAGACCGATCAACGCCTGCGCCAGCCCGGGCGGTAGATCAAGCCCTGCCGCGACGCGTTCGGCGCGGCCAAGCACCGCCTGTTCGCGCAGCGGGTCGCAGGCAGCAATACCAGCCCGGCGCTTGAACCCGGCCAAGCCGGCGACCACCCGCCGCCGCGCCCCGACCAGGACCAGCAGGCCATCGTCGATGCGATCGATCAGATCGCGGGCCGGCAGCAGCGGCAGCAGGGCAGGGTGGGGCAGGCGCATAGCCCATCACAACGCAGACTCACCCTGGCCGTCATGACCTGGGTCAAGAAGTGCTGCCGTTGCCATGCTGCACCGGTATTGGCTAGGCGCAAAAAAAAGGCCCGCCAATGGGCGGGCCTTTCCAATCAGTCCTTGAACTGACTCAGTGCAGACCGCGCACCCGAATCAACAGCAGGCCGCCGATGCCCAGGGCCAGACCCAGTCCGAGCAGACCCAAGCCATTCAGGCTCGGCACCAGAACCGCCGGCAGCAGCACGCCGGCGGTACCGCAGGCCGGGGCCGAAAGAATGGCGACGTCGTCGATAAAGAAGTTGGTCGCGGTGCCGCCGACCGTGGTCGATTCAAAGCTGATCGAATGCGCCGCGCCATCGGCGAAAGCACCCAATGGGATCGTAACCAGGCTGTAGCCGACCACATTGCAGCGCGCCGAGTTGGCGTCTTCCCGCCAGACCTCGCTGCCGTCGATGGTCAGCCGCACAAAGTCATTGGCGCCATTGGCCACTTCGCAGGCCGGGAACTCGGCCCAGAAGCTGATGTCGGTCGAACCGGCGGGGATGGTGAGACTCTGGCTCACCGAGCCGGATTCAACACCGCCGCCGAAACCGCCGAACCAGGTCCAGAAGGTTCCACTGTGCGGGCCGGTACCACCGCCCACACCGCAGCCGGCGGCGTCGCAGATCGGGGTGCCGAAATTGGTCGAGGCCTCGGCCCAGGCCGCGTTCGGCGTGCCGGTTTCGAAGCCGGGGTCGGCGACCAGATTGCCGCCGCCATTGGCCGAGGTCGCGGAATTATTGGCCAGCGACGGGTCGCCCTCGGCGCCGCTGATACTGGCGGTATTGCTGATCGCCGGGCAGACGCTACCGGCGACGGTGACGGTGATATCGCAATTGGCCGCCGCACCATTGGCCAGATTGCCGATGTTCCAGGTTACTGTGCCACCCGCCTCGCTGGCGCCGCAACTGCTGGAGACGAAACTGACGCCGGCCGGCAGCGTATCGGTGACGGTGACCGCGGTGGCCGGATCCGGCCCGGCATTGCCGGCGCCCAGGCTATAGACGAATGGGCCACCCAGTACCACACCACCGGGCGCGGTCTTGCTCAGGTTCAGGTCGGCCTGCGGACCGGCACCGCCCAGGGCGATATTGCCGGGGCCAGTGATGGTGTTGGTGAAGGTGCCGGAATCGGCAGGCTCGAATCCAGTGGTAACCGCAAGATAAGGGGTGCCGGCAGTCAGAGCCACACCAAGAATGTCCGAGGTGCCGATGCCGCCGACGCCATCGTCGTTACCAGCGAGACAATTGGTCGCCGGGTTGAGTGGGTCGAAGGCATTCTGATAAACAAACAGGTAGCCATCCCAGCCCCCATCCTGGACGCTGGTCACATCGTAGGCGCCGGTCGCGTCCACGGTGAAGGGTTGCACGTGGTAGTTGACGCCGACACCGACGCCGGACGGGGTGGCGCAGTCGCTCAGTACTCGGGTATAGGTCGGTCCGCCGACCGTGGTATTCGAATAATTGACGGTGGCATTGATGATCTGGGCGTGCTCGCCGGACGGCTGGCCCTTCAAGGACAGCTCATACAGCACTGGGTCGCGCTGTAGGCGTTCGTTCGCCGCCTGGGCCGAGCCGGTGGCCAGTGCCACCGTGCAAAGCGCAAAAAATCCACCTGCAATAGCCATTCTCATAGTGTCCCCCTTGATTCTTGTCGCCAGATTTTCGAAGCCGGGCCGGCCGCTACGCGCGCGTAGCGGCCGGCCGAACGCCGATCTTACTCCAAGGTTTTGCCAGCACCAAGCGCTTGTTCAAAGTTGCGAAAAGCCGACGAAAACAACGATTCCCTGGCCGGTCGTTACGATCGCGCAACGATCGGCCAGGCGCGTGCGATCAACGCACCCGCCGCGGCTTCGGCTTCAACATCGTGCCGGTACAGAAATCCGCGCCGCAGCGACAGGCCCAGATGCGCCGCAGCCTGGCGGTGTGGTTTTGCTCCAGGGTGATCTTGTAGTCGTAGGTCAGCTCTTCGCCGAGGGCGATATCGCGCTTGGCTTCGATCATCACGAACTGGTGGCGCGGCTCGCCGTCCGGCGCTTCGTGCAGGAAGGCCTGGCAGTTCGGGTCGCAACTGTGGTTGATGAAGCGTGCGGCGTTGCCGTTGACGTTGCCGTCGATGATGTACTGCTCATCCAGTGTGAACAGAAAGGTGTGGCCGGAGTCGACGCTGTCGCCGTAACGTTCGTTGGCCTCGGCGTGGGTCAGGCGATGGCCGCGGTACTCGATGATCTCGGTGCCGGCCTCGATCGCGCGGCGGGCAAACACCCCGCGGCCATGGATGCGGGAGTTGCGGGTTTCGATCAAGGGCTTCATGCGTTGAGGCGGGCGGCTTGGGTTGGGGTTGGGGCGGCATGATAGCGGCCGAAGCCGGCCAGGGTGCGGGCGGCGATCGTAAGGTTGCTACCAGGCACACCCCGCGTCGTCCCGGCCCTTCGACGAGATCTGGGCAGGCCGGGCTTCGCCCGCGCCGGGACCCAGTGCTTTTGATCTTCTCGCCACGTTCGACACTGGGCCCCGGCGTTCGCCGGTTCAGGGGACAGAGGACAGAGGACAGGAGACAGGAGACAGGAGACAGAGGAGCCGTCGTCCCGGCGCAAGCCGGGACCCAGTGTCGGGGATGCCGATACGGTCACCACTGGGCCCCGGCGTTCGCCGGTTCAGGGGACAGAGGACAGGGGACAGGAGACAGAGGAGCCGTCGTCCCGGCGCAAGCCGGGACCCAGTGCTTTTGATCTTCTCGCCGCGTTCGACACTGGGCCCCGGCGTTCGCCGGGGCGACGGCTCTTTCCGTCATCTGTTCCCTGTTCCCTGTTCCCCATTCCCCACTCCCCACTCCCCGTTCCCCCGAAGCCACCACCACGCTTGAGCCAGCCCGGCCCATCTGGTACTATTCCGGTACTGTTTTGAAGCGCTGGACTACGATCATGCTGCGCATCGGCAAACTTACCGACTATGCCACGGTGTTGATGACCTGCCTGGCCGGTCGCGAGCGGGCGTTGCTGCCGGCCTCGGAGCTGGCGGTATTGGCGCATCTGGAATTGCCGACGGTGAGCAAGTTGCTGAAGTTGCTGGCGGCGGCCGGGCTGGTCGAATCGCGGCGTGGCAGCAAGGGTGGTTATCGCTTGGCGCGGGCGCCGGCTTCGATCAGTGTGCTGGATATCGTGGTGGCGCTGGAAGGCCCGATGGGCATGACCGAATGCAGCGCCAGCAAAGGCGCCTGCGACCACGAGGTACATTGCCAGGTGCAGCACAACTGGCAGCGGATCAGCCGCCTGATCGCTGCCTCGCTGGCCGAGGTCAGTCTGGACGCGATGCGCTCGCCGACGCCGCCGCCTTCCGGGCGCGGCAAATCCCGCAGCATTCCCTTGACGTTGGCCTGAGGTCGTCTTATGTCCGCCGCCCCCAGCGAAGTCGAACGCCTGCTCAGCAGCCGCAAATATTCGGCCGGGTTCGTTACCGATATCGCCACCGATGTCGCCCCGGTCGGCTTGTCCGAGGCGACCGTGCGGATGATCTCGGCGCGCAAGAACGAGCCCGAGTGGATGACCGAATGGCGCCTGGCCGCCTACCGTCACTGGCTGACCATGACCGCGCCGCACTGGGCCAGGCTCGATATCGCGCCGATCGACTTCCAGGCGATCAGCTATTACGCCGCGCCCAAGAAGCAATACCAGTCGCTGGATGAGGTCGATCCGAAACTGCTTGCTACTTACGAAAAACTCGGCGTTCCGCTGCACGAGCGGGCGCGTCTGGCCGGGGTCGCGGTCGATGCGGTGTTCGATTCGGTCTCGGTCGGCACTACGTTCAAGAAGGAGCTGGCCGCGGTCGGGGTGATCTTCTGTTCCTTGTCCGAGGCGGTGCAGGCGCACCCGGACCTGGTCCGCCAGTATCTGGGCTCGGTGGTGCCGGTCGCCGACAACTATTTTGCGGCGCTCAATTCGGCGGTGTTCTCCGACGGCAGCTTCGTGTTCATCCCCAAGGGGGTGCGCTGCCCGATGGAACTGAGCACCTATTTTCGCATCAACGCCCGCGACACCGGCCAGTTCGAACGCACCCTGATCGTGGTCGAAGACGACGCCCAGGTCAGCTATCTGGAAGGCTGCACCGCGCCGATGCGCGACGAAAACCAGTTGCACGCGGCGGTGGTCGAACTGGTCGCGCTCAATCGCGCCAGCATCAAGTATTCGACCGTGCAGAACTGGTACCCCGGCGACGAGAACGGCGTCGGCGGCATCTACAACTTCGTCACCAAGCGCGGCGACTGTCGCGGCCAGGGCGCCCGGATCAGTTGGACCCAGGTCGAGACCGGTTCGGCGATCACCTGGAAATACCCGAGCTGCATCCTGCGCGGCGACGATTCGGTCGGCGAGTTCCATTCGGTGGCGCTGACCCACCACCGCCAGCAGGCCGATACCGGCACCAAGATGATCCACATCGGCCGCAACACCAAGTCCAAGATCATCGCCAAGGGCATATCGGCTGGCCACGGCCAGAACAGCTATCGCGGACTGGTGCGGGTGGAGAAGGGCGCCGACGGCGCGCGCAACCACACCCAGTGCGATTCGCTGCTGATCGGCAAAAGCTGTGGCGCGCATACCTTTCCGAGCATCGAAGTGAAGAACCCGTCCGCGGTGGTCGAGCACGAGGCGACCACCACCAAGATTTCCGAAGACCAGTTGTTTTACTGTCTGTCGCGCGGCATCGGCGCCGAAGACGCGGTCTCGATGATCGTCGATGGTTTCTGCCGCCAGGTGTTCCGCGAACTGCCGATGGAATTCGCGGTCGTGGCGCGCAAACTTCTCGAAGTGTCGCTGGAAGGAGCAATTGGGTGAGCCGGGGCTTTCGCGGGCCGGATGCGCTGCACCAGGGACGGTTGCTTGCGGCGGTGTTGGGGCGGCATGCGTTGAATCGCATCCCGCCCCGGC
>JBFXKH010000044.1:0-23433 GCA_050173995.1 Lysobacterales bacterium
GCCACTCAGCCAAACCTGGCGTAGTGGTGCGCTGTTGAGGGCACTTGTCGTGGGGTGGGGTGGGGTGGGCGCGGCGAGCCCCGGCATGTTCAGCGGTACGGCATCGACGCTGGGGTTCGCTGCGCTCACCGCCAGCCTACTTTCGCTGCGCTCACCGCCAGCCTACTTTCGCTGCGCTCACCGCCAGCCTACGCCCGGATCGGGTGATGGGCGGGTATCAGGCGTCGGCGTAGCCGAGTCCGGCGCCGATCCAACGGGCGATCAGGGTGTCGGCGCTGTCTGGGGCGTGTTCCAGCAGCCACTCCGCGGCCTCACGCACGCGCGGCAGGTGCTCGGCGTCGCGGGCCAGGTCGGCGACGCGAAAGCCGATCAGGCCGGTCTGGCGGGTGCCGAGGATTTCGCCCGGGCCGCGCAGTTCCAGATCCTTTTCGGCGATGCGGAAGCCGTCGTTGCTTTCGCGCATGACGCGCAGGCGTTCGCGCGCCAGTTCCGGTAGGGATTGATAGAGCAGCACGCAACTCGATTGGGCGCTGCCGCGGCCGACCCGGCCGCGCAACTGATGCAGTTGCGCCAGGCCCATGCGTTCGGCGTTTTCGATCACCATCAGGCTGGCGGCCGGTACATCGACACCGACCTCGATCACCGTGGTCGCGACCAGCAGGCGAATCTCGCCCTTTACGAAGTCCTGCATTACTGCCTGTTTTTCGGCCGGGCGCAGGCGGCCGTGCAACAGGCCGATGCGAAAATCCGGCAGGGCGGCGCGCAGATGATCGAAGGTGACCTCGGCCGCCTGCGCCTGCAATTGCTCGGATTCTTCGATCAACGGACACACCCAGTACGCCTGGCGGCCGGCGGCCAGGGCGTGGCGGATGCGTTCGGTGATTTCGTCGCGGCGGTCGGCCTTGAGCGCCACCGTCTGCACCGGCGTTCGCCCCGGCGGCAGTTCATCGATCACCGAGGTATCCAGGTCGGCGTAAGCGGCCATCGCCAGGGTGCGCGGGATCGGGGTCGCGGTCATCACCAACTGGTGCGGCACGCGCTCGCCGTCGTGGCCCTTGTTGCGCAGCGCCAGCCGCTGGTGGACGCCGAAGCGGTGCTGCTCGTCGATCACCACCAGGCCGAGTTCGCGAAACTGCACCGCTTCCTGCATCAGTGCGTGGGTGCCGATCACCACGTCGGCGTCGGCGCCGATCGCGGCCAAGGCGGCATTGCGCGCGCGGCCCTTGACCTTGCCGGCCAGCCACACCAAGTTCACCCCGAGCGGCGCCAACCATTGGCTGAAATTGTGGAAGTGCTGCTCGGCGAGCAATTCGGTCGGCGCCATCAACGCGCATTGCACGCCGTTGTCGGCGGCGGCGAGCGCGGCCAGGGCGGCGATCACGGTCTTGCCGGAACCAACGTCGCCCTGGATCAGGCGCAGCATCGGCTGCGCGCTGGCCAGGTCGGCGTCGCATTCGGCGAGCACCCGGCGCTGGGCTGTGGTCAGGGTAAACGGCAGGGCGGCGAGCAGCGCCGGGCGACGCGTTCTTTCCGCCGCGAAGCGGATCGCCGGCAGCGCGCGCACCCGCTTGCGCAGCCGGCGCATCGACAACTGATGCGCCAACAGTTCGTCGATCGCCAGCCGGCGCTGGGCCGGATGGCTACCGGCGAGCAGGGCGGCGACATCGTCGTCCGGCCCCGGCGCGTGGACTTTCCACAATGCCGCGCGCAGATCGCCCAGCCCTAACTGCTGGCGAAAGTCCTGCGGCAGCAGCTCGAACGCCGCACCGTTCGGCAACAGGCGCAGGGCATCGCGGGTCAGCCGCACCAGGGTTTTCTGGCCGAGCCCGGCGGTGCTCGGGTAGACCGGAGTCAGGCTCGAAGCCAGTGGCGCGGCGAATTGCAGCCGCTGGTACTGCGGGTGGATCATCTCCAGGCCCTGGGCGCCGTAGCGCACCTCGCCGAAGGCACGGAAGCGCGTGCCCGGCTCGAATGCCGACACCTGCTGCGCGCTGAAATGCAGGAAGCGCAGGGTCAGGGTGTGGCCGTGATCGTCCTCCAGCGCCACCCGCAGCAGTGGCCGGTAACGGAAGCTGCGCTCGACCGCGCTGACCACGCCCTCGACCAGCGCCGGCTTGCCGACCTCGAGCGCGGCCACCGGGCTGACCCGGGTCCGATCCTCATAACGCAAGGGCAGATGAAACCAAAGATCCTGCAGGGTACGGATGCCGATGCGCTGCAAGGACTCGGCCACCGCCGCGCCGACGCCGCGCAGCACCGTGACCGGTTGCAGCCCGGAATCGGGCGCCGCCAGGGTAGGCGCCGCTTCGGGGGTCGCCATCAAACCGGCCCGGCCCGCATCAATCGAGCACCAGGATGGCATCCATCTCGACCGCCGCGGCGCGCGGCAAGGCGGCCACGCCGATCGCTGCCCGGGCCGGAAACGGCGCCTGGAAATACTCGGCCATGACCCGGTTGACCTCGCCGAAGTGGCCGAGATCGGTGAGGAACACGTTGAGCTTGACGATGTCCTTGAGCTCGCCCCCGGCGGCCACCGCGATCGCCCGCAGGTTCTCGAATACCCGGCGGATCTGCGCCTCGAAATCGCCCTCGACCAAGGCACCGGTATGCGGATCGAGCGGAATCTGGCCGGAGATGTACACGGTATTGCCGGCCCGCACCGCCTGCACATAGGTGCCGATCGCGGCGGGGGCGTTGCTGGTATGGATCACCTGTCGGGCCATGCGCGAACTCCTCTCGAGAGCGAGCATTCTGTCGCCGACGCGGGTCGGCAACAAGGGCTGGGGTGGAGATTGTGGGCAGCGCTTATGGAGTGCGGCGCTCCGCGCCGCTTTGGATGCTGTTTGCCGATGCGGCAGCGAGAGGAAGTAGCCCGGAAGGAGCGCAGCGGATTCCGGGGAAGCTGGCGGAAGTAGCCCGGATGCAGCGCAGCGGGCTTTCGACAGCGGCGCTGGTCATCCGGTGACATCACGCTATCGACCGGACACCCCGGATTCCGCTGCGCTTCATCCGGGCTACGCTGCTTCGATTGGTGATTTGGGCCAGCAACCGTCCCTGGTGCTGGGCGCCGGCCCGCGCATCCATGCGCGGTCGTTCGTGGATGCAGCCGATGCCGGAAGGCATCGGCAAAGCGCATCCACTCACCCCACCAGTCGACTTACGCCGTGGACTGGGGCGGCGCGGCGGACGGCGCGCATCACGTCGGCCAAGTGCTTGCGGTGCTTGACTTCGATCACGAACAGCATCGCGGCGGTGACCAGGTCGCGTTCCTGGTATTCGACCGTGTCGATATTGGAATCGCCGTCGGCGATCGCCGCCGCCACCCTGGCCAGCACGCCGGGCTTGTTGTCGACCACCACCTTCAGCGCGACCTTGAAGTCGCCGTACACCTGCCGGTCCCAGCCGACATTGACGCAGCGTTCTTCGATCTTGCACAGTTCCGGCACGTTCGGGCAGTCCTGCTGGTGTACCACGATGCCCTTGCCGGTCGAGATGAAGCCGATCACCGCGTCGCCCGGCACCGGGTAACAGCAGTGCGCGTAACTGATCACGCCGTGTTCGGCGCCGCTCAGCAGGATGTTCTCGCTGGACCGGCGTACCGTGTCCGCATCGAGGTCGGCGGCGTCCTTGGTCAGGGCGCGCGCGACCGGATCGGCGATGCGGTTGCCGAGCGCGATCTCGGCCAGCAGCGCCTCCAGCCGCGGCAGCCGGTGCTCGGCCAGATAGGCATCGAGGGTGCCGGCCGGCAGGCTCTCCAGCGAGGCACCGAGCGCCTCCAGGGCGCGGTCGAGCAGGCGGTGGCCGATCTCGACCGCGTCTTCGTGCTGCATATGCTTGAGCGAGTGCCGGATCGCGGTGCGGGCGCGGCTCGATACCACGAACTCCAGCCAGCCGATCTGCGGCTGAGCGGCGGCCGCGGTGATGATCTCGACGGTCTGGCCGCTGGCCAGGCGGGTGCGCAGCGGCACCAGTTTCTGGTCGACCCGCGCGGCTACCGAATGGTCGCCGACGTGGGTATGCACGGCGTAGGCGAAATCCAGTGCGGTGGCATTGCGCGGCAGCGAGAAAATATCGCCCTTGGGGGTGAACAGGTAGACCTCGTCCGGAAACAGATCGACCTTGACGCTCTCGATGAATTCGAGCGGGGTACCGCTCTGGCCACCGGACTCGACCAGTCCGCTGACCCAGGCCCGCGCCCGCGACTGCGCGCTGTTGCCGGCGACGCTGTCGGCCTTGTACGACCAGTGCGCGGCGATCCCGCGCTCGGCCAGCAAGTCCATGTCCTCGGTGCGGATCTGCACTTCGATCGGGGTGTTGCCGGGACCGCGCAGCACCGTGTGCAGGCTCTGGTAGCCATTGGCCTTGGGGATCGCGATGAAATCGCGGAAGCGCGCTTCGAGCGGCTTGTACAAGCCGTGCACCAGTCCCAGCGCCATGTAGCACTGCAGGGTGTTGGCCACCACCACCCGCGCGCCGAAGACGTCCATCACCTGGTCCAGGGTTTTGCGCTCGGCCTTCATCTTGGTGTAGATGCTGTACGGCGACTTGATCCGGCCGACGATGCGCACCGGAATCTGTTCCTCGGCCAGGCGCACCAGCAACTGTTGCTGGATGCGCTGCATGTGGCTCTGGCGGCTGCCGTAGATGTCGGCGACGTGTTTGGCCAGCACCCGGTGGCGCATCGGGTGCAGGGCGGCGAAGCCCAGGTCCTGCAGTTCCGCCTTGAGCTGGTTCATGCCCAGGCGTTGCGCGATCGGTGCGTAGATCTCCAGGGTTTCCAGCGCGATCCGCTTGCGCGACGCAAGCCCCATCGCGGCGATCGTGCGCATGTTGTGCAGGCGGTCGGCGAGCTTGATCAGGATCACCCGCAGGTCGCGGCTCATCGCCAGCACCATCTTGCGGAAGCTCTCGGCGTTGGCCTCCTGGCGGGTGCGGAACTCGACGTGGTCGAGCTTGGTTACCCCATCGACCAGATCCGCCACGGTCGAATTGAAGTCGCGTTCCAGGTCGGCGCGGGTGACCGTGGTGTCTTCCAGGGTATCGTGCAGCACCGCCGCGCAGATGCCGTCGGCGTCCAGGTGCATCTCGGCCAGGATGCCGGCCACCGCCAGCGGATGGGTGATGTAGGCCTCGCCGCTGCGGCGGCTTTGCCCGGAATGCGCGCGCGCGCCCAATTCGAACGCGCGCCGCACCTGGGCGCGCTGCTCGGCGCCCAGATAGTCAGCCAGTTTGCGATCGAGCGCGGTCCATTCGGCCGGCACGCCGGAAGCGGAATCTGAGCCTTGTGACGCCCGCGATTCCATCCCCGCCCCCGGTTATTGCATCGAAGCGATGCAGGATGGCGGCGGACATCGGCGTTTCATCAGAGATCGTCGCCCTTGGACAGATCGTCGTCGGCCACTTCCTGCGCGGCCCATTCCAGCGCCTCGCGCTCGGCGCGGGCGCGTTCCTGGCGCTCGATCTCGGCGAGCAGTTCGTGGCTCAGTTTGTTTCCGGCAATTTCGCGCAGGGCGGTGACGGTCGGCTTGTCGTTGGCGTCGGGCACCAGGGCATCGGCGCCCTTGGACAACTGCCGGGCACGTTTGGTCGCCATCAGCACCAGCTCGAAGCGGTTCTCGACCACTTGCAGGCAATCTTCAACCGTAATACGTGCCATGGTGAATCCTCGAATGCGGAAAGAGTAACAAGGCCGGTCGCGACCCGACCGGAGCGCGCCTGCGGGCGCCGACCGCGCCAGCGCGGTCACTGGCGGCGGCGTGGTCCGGTCTAGGCCTAGGGTAGCCTGGCCGGTCGCCAAGCCTAGCAGAGCCGGGGCAAAGCCTGCAAACCAATCGAGGGTGCCGGTGAGCACGGCAAGTCGGTCCATGCCCGGGCCGCCGACCGACCGCGGCGGCGGCGGCAGTGGCGGCAGTGGCGGTCAACCGATCCGCGCCGTGTGCGTTGATGGCAAGCGAGGCCGGGGCTGTCCGCCCCGCTTCGATCCCAACCCTCACTGGAGAATGCACCATGTGGCACAAACTTCTGCTCGGCCTCGGCCTGTTCGCGATCGCCTCGGTGTCCGAGGCCGGCTTCAGCTTCGACAAGACCCTCAGCATCAACGACGGCCAGGGTGGCCAGTTCGTCAGCCACAGCACTGGCGAAGTCGGTGCCGACGCCGGCAACACCGTCAGCAACGGCACCTTTAGCCAGTTTCACCCACGCGCCGAAAGCAGCGCCAGCATCAATGGCACACTCGACCGCCAGGCGGTGCGCGATGGCGAAGTGCGCGATGTCAGCTACGACGGCAACCTGGTGTTGAGTGGCGATGCCAGCACTGGAACCGCGACTACGCTGACCCTGCTGTTCGACGACCTGGTCGTACACCACGATCCCGACGGCGTGGTGCTGACCGGCACCGTCAATGTCAATGGCCGCGACGTTCCTGCGGCATCGCTGCCGCGCCCGATCCGCGCGACCCTGGTTCGGCTGGTCGGCCTGTTCCGGCTCTGAACAGCGACTGTGACGGCGGCGCGGCGGCGGTCGACCGCTGCCGCGCCGGTTTCCGGCTACCATGCCGAGGCGGAGTCGGCCAGGCGATCGCGTGGCGCGCAGGCGTCCCGAGGAAAGTCCGGGCTCCACAGGGCAGAGTGCCAGATAACGTCTGGGCGGCGCGAGCCGACGGCCAGTGCAACAGAGAGCAGACCGCCGAACGGCACCCTCGGGTGCGCGTGGCAAGGGTGAAACGGTGCGGTAAGAGCGCACCGCATGCGGGGCTAACGCCGCATGGCACGGTAAACCCCACTCGGAGCAAGATCAAATAGGGAAACGATACGGCGGCCCGCCGTGTTTCCGGGTAGATCGCTTGAGGCCTGCGGCGACGCAAGGTCCAGAGGAATGATCGCCGCCGATTTTCGGATCGGAACAGAACCCGGCTTATCGGCCGGCTCCGCACTTGTATTCGCCGGGATCAGGCAAGGGCCGTCGCCACGGCGGCTGCCGCGGCCCCATACCCGCCACCATCGAACTCCTGGCACTGGGCCCCGGCGTTCGCCGGGGCGACGGTGAGGGTTGGTAAGCGCAGCGCATCCACCGTTCGGGCAGCGGCTGTCGCGACCTGCCGGTCGCTCCCACAACCGCCCCAGCCTCAAGCCCCTAGCTAGCCTCTAGCCCCTAGCCCCTATTCCCCTCACAACTTCTTCAACCACTTAAGCAACGGCGTCCAGTCGTCCTGATGGCTCTGCACCTGGATCGAGTGGTAGTCGAAGATGCTGCGGCCGAGGCCGGCGAGCAGCACATAGCCCTGGGCATCGCGCAGTTCGGCGACCAGCGGCAGCGGCCATTCGCGCATGCGTGCGAGTGCCATCTGACTGGACTGGGTCCAGGGTTTGAGCCGGTTGGCGACGATCGCGACCGGAAACTTGCCGCGCTTGAATGGCGCGAGCGTGGTCAGTTCGGCGAGGAAGGCTTCGGTCGCCTCCAGGTCGATTACCGAAGCCAGCACCGGAATCACCAGGGCATCGCACTCGCCACACAATTCGGCGACTTCGCCTGGACGAATACCGGCCGGACTATCGACGATGGCGCGGGCGCAGTCCGCCGGCAGGCGCGCCTTGAGCTTGCCGCCGACCCGGCCGGGCAGGCCGAGCACCGGGTCGCTCAGCAAGGCGCGCTTTTCCGCCCAATGCAGCGCCGAGCCCTGTCGGTCGCAGTCGATCAATACGGTCGGCTTGCCGGCGCTGGCGTAGAACGCGGCCAGATTGCTGGCGATCGTGGTCTTGCCGCAACCGCCCTTGGAACTCGCCACCAGTATCGTGCGCATGCTCGTGCCCTCCCGTGGTTGGGCGAATCTACAACGGCGGCGGCGTGCGATCAAAGCCGCGGACGGCCGGGGCCACTCGGCCGATGCCCTACAATGGGCCGAAGCACCGACCGGAACCCGCGACCATGAGTTTCCCTGCGACCCGTATGCGAAGGATGCGCCGCGACGATTTTTCGCGGCGGCTAATGCGCGAGCACCAGCTTTCCGCCAATGACCTGATCTATCCGGTGTTCGTCCGCGCGGGCCAGGGCGTGCGCGAGCCGGTCGCCTCGATGCCTGGGGTCGAGCGGGTCTCGATCGACGCCCTGCTCGGTGTCGCGGAACAAGCGGCGGGCCTCGGCATCCCGGCGCTGGCGCTGTTTCCGGTCACCGACCCGGGCGACAAATCCCTGGATGGCGCCGAAGCCTGGAATCCGGACGGCCTCGCCCAGCGCGCGGTGCGTGCGCTCAAGGCGCGCTTTCCCGAACTCGGCGTGATCACCGACGTGGCCCTGGACCCGTTCACCACCCACGGCCAGGACGGCCTGATCGACGCCAGCGGCTATGTGCAGAACGACGCCACGGTCGCCGCCCTGATCCGCCAGGCGCTGTCGCACGCCGAGGCCGGCGCCGATGTGGTGGCGCCGAGCGACATGATGGACGGCCGCATCGGAGCGATCCGCCAAGCGCTGGAGCAGGCCGGGCACATCCACACCCGGATCCTCGCCTATTCGGCCAAATACGCGTCGAGCTTTTACGGGCCGTTTCGCGATGCGGTGGGCTCGGCCGGCAACCTCGGCAAGGGCAACAAATACACCTACCAGATGGACCCGGCCAACTCGGATGAGGCCCTGCGCGAGATTGCGCTGGATCTGGACGAGGGTGCCGACATGGTGATGATCAAACCGGGCATGCCCTATCTGGATATCGTGCGCCGGGTCAAGCAGCGCTTCGGCGTGCCGACCTTCGTCTACCAGGTCAGCGGCGAATACGCGATGTTGAAGGCCGCCGCGCAGAACGGCTGGCTGGACGAACGCGCCTGTGTACTGGAAGCCCTGACCAGCTGCAAACGCGCCGGCGCCGACGCCGTGCTGACCTATTTCGCCCTGGACGCGGCGCGCTGGCTGCGCGCAGGCTGATCGGTACCGGCGGAAGTGCGCCGGCTGGGGTGTGTGCGCTGTGTAGGCTGGGGTGAGCGCAGCGCGTAGGCTGGGGTGAGCGCAGCGAACCCCAGCGTCGATGCGACGGTGTCGGTACGGATGCTGGGGTTCGCTACGCTCACCACCAGCCTACCCTCGCTACGCTCACCACCAGCCTACCCTCGCTACGCTCACCACCAGCCTACCCTCGCTGCGCTCGCCCCGGCTTACACGCTACGCTAAGCGTCTTCCGACCCCACCTAAGGAGATGCCATGTACACGCTCTATTACGCCCCCGGCGCCGCCAGCCTGGTGGTGCATTGGTTGTTGCTCGAAGCCGGTGCCGAATATCGACTGGAGAAGGTCGATCTGCAGGCCGGCGAGCAGCACAGCGCGGCCTATCGCAGGCTCAATCCGGCCGGGGTGGTGCCGACCCTGTTGATCGACGGCGAACCGGTGTTCGAGGCGGCGGCCCTGGTCCTGCATCTGGCCGATGCGCACCCGACAATGGGCTTGGCCCCGGCGCCGGGCACGCTGGCACGGGCGCACATGTACCAATGGGTGTTGCACCTGGCCAATGTCGTGCAACCGGCGTTCCGGCATTGGTTCTTCCCGGCCGAGGCGGCCGGCGCCGAGCACGCCGAAGCGGCCAAACAACAGGCGCGTGGGCGCATCGAGGCCGGTTGGCAGCGCATCGACGCGCACCTCGCTGCGCATGGGCCGTACCTGCTCGGGGCGGAAGTTTCTGCGGCCGATTTCTATCTGACCATGCTGATGCGCTGGTCGCGCAATCTGCCGCGCCCGGCCACCGAATGGCCGGCGCTGGCGGCGCTCGCCGCGCGCATGAAGGCCAGGCCGAGTTTTGCCCGGCTGTACCAGATCGAGGAACTCACCGAATGGGCTTGAGCGCTACCGACAGCCCGCTGATCGACTGGCGCCACCAGCAGTTCCTGCTGTACGAGGTGCTCGACGTAGCCCAACTGTGCCGCTACCCCTACTTTGCCGAGCACAGCGCCGAGACCTTCGACGCCGCGCTCGATCTCGCCCACCAATTGGCACTGACGCAGTTCCTGCCGCATAACCGTGCGGCCGACATCCAGGAGCCGCGCCTACGCGATGGCAAGGTACACCTGGTCGAAGGCGTGGCGGATGCGCTTGCGGCCTATCGCGAGGCGGGATTTTTCGCGGCCGGGGCGGCCTTCGAGCAGGGCGGCATGCAACTGCCCTACACCATCGCGCTGGCCTGCGAAGCGCTGTTTGCCGCGGCCAATGTGTCGACCGCGGGCTACCCGATGCTGACCAAGGGCGTCGCGCACCTGATCGAACGCTTCGCCAGCCCCGAGCAGCGAGCTCGCTATCTGCAGGCGCTGCGCGGCGGCCGCTTTTTCGGCACCATGTGCCTGACCGAACCGGCGGCTGGTTCCTCGCTGGGCGATATCAGTACCCGCGCCGAGCCGCTCGGCGACGGCCGCTACCGGATCAGCGGCGCCAAGATGTGGATTTCCGGCGGCGAGCACGAGCTGGCCGAGAATATCGTGCACATGGTGCTGGCGCGGGTCGCCGGCGCGGCCGCCGGGGTGCGCGGAATCAGCCTGTTCATCGTGCCGCGCTTCCGGGTCGATGCCGAGGGCACAGTCGGCGCCGACAATGACGTGCGCCTAGCCGGGCTCAATCACAAGCTCGGCCAGCGCGGCATCGTCAACACCTTCTTGAAGTTTGGCGAGAATGACGACTGCATCGGCGAGCTGGTCGGTGCCGAGGGCCAGGGACTCGCGCAGATGTTCGTGATGATGAACGAGGCACGCATTGGCGTCGGCATCGGCGCGATCATGCTCGGCCAGGCCGGCTATCGCTACGCCCTGCAGTATGCGCGCGAGCGTCGCCAGGGCCGTCATCCGGACCAAAAGGATCCGCTCAGTGCGCCGCTCACGATCATCGAGCACGCCGACGTGCGGCGCATGCTGTTGCAGCAACGCGCCTACGTCGAGGGCGCGCACGCGCTGGCGCTGTATGCGGCGAGCCTGGTCGATGCCGGACGCCACGACCCGGACCAGGGCGCCCGCGAGTTGGCCGGCGTGCTGCTCGACCTGCTCACCCCGATCGTCAAGGCCTGGTCGGCCGACTGGTGCCTGAGGGCCAATGACCTGGCCATCCAGGTGCTCGGCGGTTATGGCTACAGCCGCGAGTTCCCGGTCGAGCAGTTGTACCGCGACAACCGCATCAACCCGATCCACGAGGGCACCAATGGCATCCAGGCGCTCGACCTGCTCGGCCGCAAGGTGCTGGCCGAACAGGGCGCCGGTTTGCGCGCCCTGCTGTCGTTGATGACCACCACCATCGAAGCGGCGGCGGCGGCGCCGGAATTGCTCGGACTGGCGCAGTCCCTGGCCCGGTACGCCAAGCGTACTGCCGACCTGACCATCACCCTGGGCGGCAGCATGGCCGGCGGCAATGCCCGCGCGGTGCTGGCCAACGCACCCCAGTATCTGCACCTGCTCGGCCATCTGTGCGTGGCCTGGATGTGGCTGCGCCAGGCCGTGGTCGCCGCCGCCCGATTGCCCGCGGCTGACGTCGCCGCGGCCGATTTCTATCGTGGCAAATTGCACACCGCGCGGTTTTTCTTCCAGCACGAACTGCCGAGCGTAGACCACGCGATCCACTTGCTGGAAACCCAGGACGCGAGTGCCTACGACATGCGCGAGGCGTGGTTCTAAGATGACCTATGTGCGAGGCGTGGTTCTAAGATGACCCAACGCAAACTCTCGCTGGCCCGTCGCGGCCAGGTGTTGCTGATCGGCTTCGACCGCGCCGACAAGCGCAATGCCTTCGATGTCGATATGTATCTGGCCCTGGCCGCGGCCTACGGCGAACTCGACCGCGACCCCGATCTGCGTTGCGGCTTGCTGTTTGGTCACGGCGAACATTTCAGCGCCGGACTGGACCTGCCGCAGTGGGCGCCGGTACTGGCCCGCGGCGAATGGATCGCGCTGCCCGAAGGCAGCATCGAACCGTTTGGACTGGACGAGGACCGGCGCCTGTCCAAGCCGCTGGTGGTGGCGGCGCGCGGGGTCAGTTTCACGGTCGCGGTCGAGTTGATGCTGGCCGCCGACGTGCGGGTCGCCGGCAACGACGCGCGCTTCGGGCAACTGGAAGTATTGCGCGGCTTTTTTCCCTGCGGCGGCGCGACCGTGCGGCTGGCCCAGGAAATCGGCTGGGGCAATGCCATGCGCATCATCCTCACTGGCGAGGAATTCTCCGCCGCAGAAGCCTACCGGCTGGGCCTGGTGCAGGCCCTGGTCGCGCCGGAGCAATGCTTCGACGCGGCGCTCGCCATCGCCGAACGCATCGCCGCCCAGGCCCCGCTCGGCGTGCAGGCGGCGCTGGCCTCGGCGCGGCACGCCCGCGTCGCCGGCGATCGCGCCGAACTCGCGGTATTGTTTTCGCGCCTCGGCCCGGTGCTGGCCAGCGAAGACATGGCCGAAGCATTGGCGGCTTTCAGCCAGCGCCGTACACCGAAGTTCAAAGGGCGCTAGACATAATCAGCGCGGGCCGCTGATACTGAGCGATACGGTGCCGCGGGCACCGCTTTGACTTCCACCCTGGCTGCTCGCACCCTGGCTCAGGTTCAAGCTTATCTCGATACCATCGGCGGCCCGCCGAAAGTGGCCGCCGCGTCCGCTCGCTCCCAACGAGGGGGTTTGCGTTCGCACAAATCCCTGTTCAACCAGGGCCTGCTGCCAGGTCTGATCGAGCCGGTCGATGTCGGTTTCGAAGTGCTCCAGCAGTAATTGCCGTGACAACCATTGCCCACCGGACATGTCGTTGTCGATCAGACGATTGAATTCGACTGGGATCGCGATACCGGCCGGCAGTGGCTTTTTCAGTGGACGTCGCCCGGGCACCGCCGGGGCGGGGACCTGGCGCGGCGTGGCCAGCGGCGCGCTGTTGACTCTGTCTGCCTGGTCAGCCGCTGGCGCCAAAACAGCGGGCTCCGGTGCCTGATTACACGCCGCAAGCGACAGGATGGTGATTACCGCCAGGGAGATTCTGGTCATTGCCGACAAGGTCGCAGGTTGGGTTGGCTACCGGCGCGAGTATTACAGCGACCTGGCCTGCAGACCATGTCCGCCTGCATCGGACGCGTCGACCACTGATCCGGGCGCGGGTTCAATGCCTGCCCGCAGATACTTGTGCGGCCAACGCGGTTAGCGCATGCAGGTCCGGATGGTCCTTGCCGAGCAGTCCCTGGAGTCCCCGCAGGCTGCGCTCTGCAGCAGCCGGGTCGTCGTTGCTGAGCGCAAGCAGATAGGCGATCTGCAGGCGGCCGACACCGTCCGTTTTCTGTAGCGCAGCCAGATGCCGATCGGCGCGCTGCAACGCGGCGCGTGCGCCAACATGGTCCCGAGTACGCAGCGCGGCTTCGGCGACCCGCTGTTCGGCAGTCGCGGCGGCCGCACCCAGCATGGCCGGGGCATCGGCGAGGGCGGCGGCGATGCGTTGAAATTCGGGCCGCAAGTCGAGTCCCGGCCGACTGCGTGCTAACAATTCGGCGGCGGCGAGATCGACCCGCAACCGGATCGGGTGCCCCGGCGGCAGGCGCAGCCCGGCGATCCGGCGGGCCTCCGTGATCTGCTCCTGGGCCTGCTGCCAGCGTTGGTTTGCGATCGCGAGGTCGGCGCGGGTGATCACGACCCCGAGACGGTCTGGGCTGTCCTTGCCGGTCACTTCGATCAGGATCGATTCCGCCTCCACCGCCAACGGATCGGCCTCGGTCAGACGATTCATGCTGAGCAGGGCGCGGGCGCGGGCATTCAGTAGTGCGGCATAGCCTGGAGTGCGAGTTTCGCTGGCGCGGGTCGCCGCGGTGGCCTGATCGTAGCGTTCGAGCGCCGCCAGCGGCTGGCCGCGCAGATTGGCCAGATGACCGAGCAAGGTAAGCACCACCGGCAGATTGGAATTGAGTGGCAGCCCGGCCCGCTGCCAGGTGGCCAGCGCCTGATTGGCGCTGCTCTCCGAACCATCCAGATCGCCGGCTTGCAACAGTGCCGTGGCCAGATTGGATTGCGCGATACCAATGTGGCGCACGGTGGCTTCCGGCGCTGCCGCCAATTCAGCCACCGCCTGGCGCTGCAGTGCCAGGCCGCGGGCGGTCTCGCCCTTGGCCCGCCACCATTGACTGCGCGCCTGATCCAGCTCAAAACGCTGCACGCGCGCGCCCGGCAGCCCGGCCAGTCCGCTTTCGGCTGCGACCAGCTCGCGGTCGGCGCTGTCGAGTTCGCCCAGTCGCACCTGGACCTGGGCCAGCAGCACCTGCAGACGCACTGCCTGCACCGGTGTCAGCAGGTCGGCGTCGGTCTGGCGCAGCCGGAGTAGCAGGTCGCGGGTCTTGAGGTAATCGCCAATGTGGTAGTAGAGCTCGCCGATCGCCAGCACCAGATCGTGGCGCAGGTCGGGATCGTTCGGATAGATGCGATCGATTTCGGCGACGCTCAGGTCGAGCTTGCGCCGCACCTCGCTGCTCTGGCTCTCGGCCGCTTCGCCCAGCACCAGCATGAAGTGCTCGCGCAGGGCTTCCTGCATGGCCGATTCGCGGCGCGCCTGGTCGCGCTCCTGACGCGCCACCCGGGCCTGCCAGAGCGTGGCCTGCAAGCCGGCCAGCAGCGACAGCAGCACCAGGGTCGCAAGCGCGCTGGGCAGCCAGTGACGACGCAGCCAACGCCCGCCGCGGTAGCGCCAATCATCCTGGCGGGCCAGAATCGGATGGTGGCCGCGATAACGGCGCAGGTCGGCCAGGGCTTCACTGACGCCGTTGTACCTGCGTAGCGGTTCCTTGGCCAGGCAGTGCGCCACGATCGCGTCCAGATCGCCTTCAAGCCGGCGCGCCGGATAGGGCAGGCTCGAACCGTCGGCGATCGCACTTGGGCGCGGCGCGTCTTGCTCGCAGATCACCCGTACGGCGTCGGCCAGGCTGCGGCCAGCATCCGGATACGCCGGCCGCCCGGCCAGCACCTCGAACATCAGCAGGCCAAAGCCGTGCACGTCGGTCAAGGTCGATACCGGCTGCCCCCGCAGTTGTTCCGGCGCGGCATATTGCGGCGTGAACAGTCCGATCGTATCGCCGGGCTTTTCGGCTGGATCGACCAGCTTGGCGATACCGAAGTCGAGCAACTTGGGACTGCCCGCGGCGGTGACCCGGACATTGGCCGGCTTCAGATCGCGGTGTATTACCAGTGAACGATGCGCCGATACCAAGGCTTCGCCCAGTTGCTCCAGCAGATCGAGGCGCTGTTCCAGCTCGGGCTGGCCGAGCAACCAGTCGCCCAGTTCCAGGCCCTGGACCCATTCCATCACCAGGTAGGGGCGACCCTGGTCATCCACACCACCGTCCAACAGGCGCGCGATCGACGGGTGATCGAGTCGTGCCAAAAGCTCGCGCTCGAGCTGGAAGCGGGTGGCGAAACCGACCCGCTCGATGCGCACGCGCTTGATCGCCACTATGCGCTCAAAGGCCAGATCCGCGCGCTCCGCGCGGTAGACCTCGCCCATGCCGCCTTGTCCGGCCAGTTCGACAATCCGCCAGGGGCCGAGCCGCTGGCCGGGTAGCCAGCCTGGGGCATCATCCCCAGCGGCGACGAAGACCGGAGAATCCAAGGGCGAAAACTCGCTGTCCAGCAGCCCACGCTCAAAAGCCACCAGCAGTTCCGGCGCCTCGGCGGCGATGTCGGCGCGCAACCCAGCCAGATCGTCGCCCTCGCAGGCCCGGTCTAGCCAGACCATCAGCCGAGCCAGCGCGGCATCGTCCAGGCGTCCGTGGTCAGGATGCATGGCGGGGACCGATCGCCGCGCTCATCCAGCGGCGCGCACGCTCCCAGTCGCGACGTACGGTGCGGCTGGTGATGCCGAGAATCTCGGCGGTCTCGATATCGCTGTAGCCGCCGAAATAGCGGCAGGTCACCACCTGCGCCAGGCGTGGATCGAAGCCCTCCAGCCGGGTCAGCAGGTCGTCGATCTCGAGCAGATGGGCAGGGTCGTCCAGCAGCACCCCGGCCAACTCCGGGTCGGCCACGGCCTCTGGCTGGTGGACCGCACGGCGCGCGTGGTCGGTCAGGATCTGGCGCATCGCCAGCGCCGACAAGGCGAAAAAATGCCGCCGATTGTGCACCTGCAGGCTGCCGCCCTGCTGCAGGCGCAGGTACAGCTCGCTGACCAGGGCCGTGGTGTTCAAGGTTTCCGGCCCGCCGAGACGGCGACGCTGGGCCACCGCCAAGCGGCGCAGGTCGGCATACAACATCGGCAGCAGCTCGGGCAGGGCGACATCCAGCTCGCTGCGTAGCCGGTCGAAATCCAGCGCGGACGGTTGGTTACCGGGATTGTCGAACGGCTCGGGCATGGTGGAATGGTAGCCGCCAGTGCTTGTCTGCGCTTGGGTCTTTAGTACTGCACCAGGAGCGACTATGCCGCGAATGCGGCGCGCAATCGACCTGGATCAGGCCTTGACGCCGGCGTGGATGGCGACGATGCCGGCGCTGAGGTTGCGGTAGTGCACGCCGGCGAAGCCGGCCTGTTCCAACAAGTGCTTGAGCGCTTGCTGGTTCGGGTGTTTGCGGATCGATTCGGCCAGGTAGCGATAGCTCGCGGCATCGTTGGCGAACAACTGCCCGAGCCGCGGCAGGACATCGAAGCTGTGGATGTCGTAGAGCGGCTTCAACAGCGGCTCGGTGACTTCGGAAAACTCCAGCACCAAGAGCTTGCCGCCGGGCTTCAGCACGCGCAGCATTTCGCGCAGCGCGGCCGGCTGGTCGGTGACGTTGCGCAGGCCGAAGGCGATCGTGACCAGCTCGAAGCTGGATTCCGGAAACGGCAGCGCCTCGGCGTTCAGCCGCACGTACTCGAGACCAGCGAGCAGGCCGCGGTCGGTCAGCCGGTCGCGTCCGGTGGCGAGCATCTCGGCATTGATATCGCCGATCACCACGCTGCCGCCCTCGCCCAGCCGCGGCCGCAGCAGGGCGGCGATATCGCCGGTGCCGCCGGCCAGATCCAGCACCCGGTCGCCGGCCCGCACCCCGCTGGTCGCGACGAAGTGTCGCTTCCACAGCCGGTGGATGCCGAGACTCATCAGGTCGTTCATCAGGTCGTAGTTCGACGCCACCGAAGAAAACACCTGGCCGACCCGTCGGGTCTTCTCTGCGGCGCTGACTTTCTGGAAGCCGAAATCGACTTCCGCTGGCGGGGGACTTGGCATCGCTTCGACTCCGTGGGCAGCGCGCATTGTACGTTGGATGCGCTCGGCATCCAGGGCGACCCAGCGGGTCGCCCCTACGGTGGTGCGGGCGCATCGCCGGGTCGCCCCTACCGATATCCGCGGTTGTAGGGGCGACCCGCTGGGTCGCCCTCGACCCGCGGGTCGCCCGCTCTCAGCCCGCGCGGCTCTTGCCGGCGGCGGCGAGGTCGTTCAGGTACTGCTGCCAGTAGCTGGCCTGGTTGCGGCCCAAGTCGTACAGGGTGTCCCAACTGAACAGGCCGCTGTCGTGGCCATCGTCGAAGGCGAGCTGCACCGCGTAGTGACCGATCGGATGGATGGCGCGGATATTGACGCCCTGCTTGCCGAATTGCAGCACCCGCTGGCCCGGTCCGTGCCCCTGGACCTCGGCACTGGGCGAATGCACGCGCAGGTACTCGCAAGGCAAATGGAAGGTTTCTCCGCTGTCGAAGCGGACCTCCAACAGTTTCGAGCCTCGATGCAGTTCGATGGCGGTCGCTCGGGGCATGGGCCGCTACTGCAGTCGGCCCGGCTCGCTGGCGCTGAGCTCGAGCGCGGGCGCCGGTCCGGCGACCTCGGCCAAGGCCAGGGCGTAGGGCTCCTGTGCACTGACCACCGACACTTCGTCCCAACCGAATGACGAGGCCTCGCGCAGCCATTCGGCATGCGGCGAGATTTCCTGCATATGAAAGCCTTCGGCATCGAAGTCGAGCAGGCGGCCGATGTAGCAGACTTCGGAATCGGCCTCGGAATCGACGTAGACGCTAAGCACCGGGGCCAGTGCCGCAGCCGCGACCAGGCACTGGCGCTGATCGTCGAGCGGAAACGCTGGCGGCCATTCCGGCTTGAGCTGACGCAGGGTGATGGCGCGTTCCAGGAAACTGGCGTGGTGATCCGGCGCCTCGAGGCGGCTGACATCGCGGTAGCGCAATACGAAATAGCCGTCGAAATTGATCGAATCGCCAAGCGCCCACAGCAGAAAGCGATCGCGCCCGACCGCAGCCACATAGCCGGTGAAGCTGCCGGGCTCCAACTGCTCGCGCCAGATGCGCACCAGCAAGCGCTGGCGCGCCGCTTCGCGCAGTTGCGCCGGAACCGACTTGGGACGAAGCTCGACGACCTTGCTCATGGCACTAGTCTACTGGCACGCGGGCTTTCGACCAAACCCGGTTTCACGCCCGCCGCGCGTTTACCCAATCCGCCCAGCTAACGCTGCTACAGCCGTAGGTCGGGTCAAGCGCCGCAGGCGTGGACCCGACACCGGCAGGCGCGGAACTACAGGATATAGCGCGACAGGTCCGGATTGGCGGCGATCTCGCCCAATTCGGCATCGACAAAGGCGCGGTCGATCAACACCTCGCCGCTGGCCTCGGTCGCGTCGAACGAGAGCTTTTCCAGCAGCCGTTCGAGCACAGTGCCGAGCCGGCGCGCACCAATGTTTTCCTGGCGTTCGTTGAGGGCAAAGGCGACTTCGGCGAGGCGCTCGATGCCGGAAGCCTGAAAGCTGAGGCATACCCCCTCGGTGCCGAGAAGGGCGGTGTATTGCTTGCTGAGTGCGGCTTCGGGTTCGGCCAGAATGCGGCGGAATTCGTCCACCGTCAGCGCCTTCAGTTCGACCCGGATCGGAAAGCGTCCCTGCAGCTCCGGGATCAGGTCGGATGGCTTGGCCAGATGAAAGGCACCGGAAGCGATGAACAGCATATGGTCGGTGCGCACCGGGCCGTGGCGGGTATTGACCGTGGAGCCCTCGACCAGCGGCAATAAGTCGCGCTGCACGCCTTCGCGCGAAACCCCGGCGCCGCCCCAGTCGCTGCGCTGGCAGACCTTGTCGATCTCATCGATGAACACGATGCCGCGTTGCTCGGCGGCTTCCACCGCCTCGGCGCGCAGCTCCTCGTCGTTCAGCAACTTGCCGGCCTCTTCTTCGATCAACTGCGGCAGCGCCTGGGCAATGGTCTGCTTGCGCTTCTGCGATTTCTGGTTGCCGAGCGAGGAGAACATCTGCTTGAGTTGCTGGCTCATTTCTTCCATGCCGGGCGGGGCCATGATTTCCACGCCGACATTCAGCGCCACTTCGATCTCGATCTCGCGCTCGGCCAGTTTGCCGTCGCGCAGCAGGGCGCGGAATTTCTCGCGGGTGCGCGAGTCCTCGTCGCTGGGTTTACTGTCTTCGCCCCAGACCCGCACGCCCTGGGCGCGCGGCAGCAGGGCATCCAGCACACGCTCTTCGGCGTTCTGTTCGGCCTGCGCCTGCACGCGCTGCTTGGCGCGTTCGCGAACCTGTTTGACGGCGTGCTCGATCAAGTCGCGGATGATCGTTTCGACATCCTTGCCGACGTAGCCGACCTCGGTGAACTTGGTCGCCTCGACCTTGACGAACGGCGCCTCGGCCAGTTGCGCCAGGCGTCGCGCGATCTCGGTCTTGCCGACCCCGGTCGGGCCGATCATCAGGATGTTCTTCGGGCTGACCTCGTTGCGCAGGGCCGGTTCGAGCTGCATCCGCCGCCAGCGGTTGCGCAGCGCGATCGCCACCGCACGCTTGGCCGCACCCTGGCCGACGATGTGTTTATCGAGCGCTTCGACGATCTCTCTGGGGGTCAGCGTGGACATGGCGGCCTGCGAACGGGTTGGTCGAAACAGATGCGTGCCGGTGCCGGCTTTTCAAGGCGCCGTGCGTGCGGCGGCGGGCCGCGACGCGGCGCTCACAGCGGTGGAAACACGAAATCGGCGTCGCCGCCGACCGGCTGGCGATCGAAGGCACGGTCGGCAAACGGCCCGTGGCGATCGACCCAGTGCATGAACAAGTGCGCCGACCAGCGATTGGGATTGGGCGTGATCCGGCCATGCGCATAATCGACCCCACGGTAGAGCACCGCGTCGCCCGGCTGCATCGGCAGATCGACATGGCCGAGCTCGCCGAAATCGGGCTCGCCGTGACGGGTCTGGCGCAGGGCCGCGTCGGCCGGCAGCGGGCGATCGGCAACCGACAGCGCCCAGGGAATACCGTCGGCGTAGGCCAGGGTCAAGGACAGCGAATGTTCGCAAGCCGGGCGGTCGCTGTGTACGCGGCAGACATCGCCGTGCTGGTAGGTGCGGAAGTAACAGTAAGTCGGCAACAGTTCGCAGCCGGTCAGCGACTCGATATGCGGGGTCAGCCCCCACAGGAAGGTGGCCAGCACCGGCACAGCATAGCCATAGGCTTCATAACAAGGCAGGTTGCCGAGGCTGGGCGGGGCCAGCATCTGGGTGCCGGTGCGCGCCACCTGCTGGCTCATCTGGAAGGCGTGCGCGGCGACGATCTCGGGCGCAAACAGCCGCGTCAACAGCGCAGCACCGTGGCTGCGATAGCACAATCGGGATTCGGCTTCGGTATTCATCGGTGGGGCGTATTCAGTGCACAGACGAGGAACGATATTGGCAGCAATGCACAAGTCATGGCCTGGGTTATGGATGTGAGAGTGGGGGCAAGAGCGTTAGATCCCGAGTGTCGGAGCGACGGCACTTCGCGACTGGGCTATCGAAGCGACAGTCGCGACGTGCCGTCGCTCCCACAACCCCAGGCTGCAGCTCACACACGCTCGATCCACAGACTGCCACCGGCGAAGGCGCGCCCGTCCGGGTAAGCCAGCGCCGCCAGCACATCCGCCGGAAAGCGATGGAAAGCATAGCTGCATCCAAACCGGACCCGAAACGCCGATGAATACATCAGCAGGGCGCGGACCAGGTACTGCTCGTTCCAACTGCGGTTTTCGCCCAATACCCAGTCCTTTGGGTAGTCGTGCGGAAAAAAGATGTCGTGGATATGGACCAGTACCCCCGGCCGCAGCCGCGGCAGCACCTCGAAATACAGATGGTTGCAGTCGCTGCCGGTCTTGGCAACGTGCGAGGAGTCGATGAACAGGATGTCGCCTGCGTCCAGTTCGGCGAAACGATCAAGCGGCAGATCCTGCACCTTGTGTTCGATCACCCGGGCGATGCCGGGCAGGCGGTTCCGGAGAAAGGGCCGCGGATAGGGTTCGATACAGGTGATGTCCACTTCACCGCCGAGGAAGCGCTGATTGACATCAGCCATCAGTAGCGAGGAATAGCCGGAGCCGACCTCGATCACCCGCCGTGGCCGCCAGGCGCGCAGCAGCACGAATAGCGCGCGGGCGTCCAGCCAGCCGAACTGCGAATTGTCGATGTAGTAGCGATCCAGCGCCGAGTCTTCGGCCGGGGCCTGCGCCGGATAGTCGAAGTCCGCCATGAAACGCGGAAATTCGTTGCGCAGAATGGCCAGGTGACTGGCATCGTTGAAATCGACGCCGAGCAATTGCGGGGATTCCGGCCACAGCCGCGATTGCTGTGGCAGCAGTTCCGCCGGATCGACCACCGGCGAGTAGAAATGCCCGTTGGGGTGCGCTGCAACCACCGGTGTTCTATCCACGCTCATTCCTCCTTGAAGATGGCAGTGCCGCGTCTGCCGTCGGTGCCGATCCAGCCACGGTACATGCCGCTGGTGTTGAACGGCATGGCGATATGACCCTCACGGTCGAGCGCGATCGCGCCGCCGTCTCCGCCCAGCCGCGGCACCACGCCATTGATTACTTCGGCCGCGGCCACCGCCAGACGGTCGCCACGGTATTCGACGCGGGCGCAGATGTCGTGCGCTGCCGCGGCGCGGATATAGAACTCGCCCCAGCCGGTCCCGGACACGCCGCAGCGTTCGTTGGCATAGGTTCCGGCGCCGATAATCGGCGAATCGCCGATGCGACCGAAGCGCTTGTTGGTCATGCCGCCGGTCGAGGTGCCAGCGGCGATATGACCGGCGCGGTCCAGGGCGACCGCGCCAACCGTGCCGAAATAGGTGCCGGGCACACTGTGCAGGGCGTGGGCCTGTTCCAGCGACTGCGCCTGTCGCAACTGCTCGCGACGATGCTCGGTGTCGAACCAATGCGGATCGACCCGCTCGATCTCCGGCTGGCTATCGGCGAAGCGTTCGGCGCCGGCACCGGCCAGCATGACGTGGGCGCTGTGTTCCATCACCGCGCGCGCCAGCAGGATCGGATGGCGCACCGTGCTGACACCGGCGACCGCGCCAGCGCGGCGGGTGTGGCCTTCCATCAGCGCGGCGTCCAATTGGTGCCCGCCCTCGGCATCGAACACCGCGCCCTTGCCGGCATTGAAGCGCGGTGAATCCTCAAGCACGCCGATCGCCGCGGTGACCGCGTCGAGCGCGGCGCCGCCATCCTTCAGCACCGCTTCGCCGGCGTCCAGCGCACGATCGAGCTCGGCCTTGATCGCCGCACGCTCGCCGCTATCGAGCCGCTCCGCATCGATCACCCCGGCTCCGCCGTGGATGACCAGGGCGTAGGGCGAGGTGCGCTCCTTGGCGACAACAGGATTCATCAGGATCAGCAGCGCAATCGATAGCAGACGGGGGGACATGATAGGACTCCGGAGAGCAGTTTTAGGTTTTAGGTTTTAGGTTTTAGGTTTGTTCGTCGCCCCGGCGCAAGCCGGGGCCCAGTGTTGGAGAGGGTCGCGGTCTGGACGACTGGGTCCCGGCTTGCGCCGGGACGACGGCTTTTCTAGCCTCTAGCCTCTAGCCCCTAGCCCCTAGCCCCGCCCCCGCTCAATACCGCGCCAGCGCAGCGGCAACCGCCTCGGCGATCAGCTTGAGAAAGATCGTGCCCATGCCGGGGTGGAAGCGGTTCGGGTCGTGCGAGCCAATCGCCAGCAGGCCATGCTCGGCGATCGGCAGCAGCACCGCCGACTTCACCGCATCGGCGTGCGGGCCGAACATCAGACCGAGCTTGTCGGCATTGAGTCGGCCGGTGAGCGGCTCGCCCTTGGCAAAAAAGTCGGCGAGCGCCAGCCAGTGCGCGGCATCGCGCGGGGCCACGATCAGCCAGTCGGGTTGAAAACCCTCGACCGGCGCGAACAACCCAAGCCGCACCAGATCGGTGTGAAAATCTTCGGTCAGGGTGGCCGCCACCCGTGACAGGGTATCGGTCAGCGTACCGGCGCGCATCAGCGACAGGGTGAAGGCGTGCACGCGGACCATCAGCGCCTCGTTGTCCTGGGCGATGCCGACCAGCTCCTGCAGCCGCCGTGACAGGGCGCGGGTCTTGTCGCGCAATACGTCGATCTGGTAGCTGGCCAGGCTGGTGCTGGCGCCGTGTTCGCGCGGCAATTGCAGCGCGAGTGCCAATTCCGGAAACTGACCGAGAAAATCCGGATGGCGACGCAGGTAACCGGCCACGTCGAGCGCTTCC
>JBFXKH010000045.1:0-23377 GCA_050173995.1 Lysobacterales bacterium
CTGCATCCGCGCCGCAAGCTCGGCCGCCGAAAGCGAGTCCGCCGCACTCGCCGAGCGCGTCGCCGAAAGCCTGTTCGCACAAGGCGCCCGCGAATTGCTGCAATCGGCCTGAACCGGCCCAGCAAGCTACCGTAGGGTGGATAAGCGCAGCGCATCCACCGTGCCTCCGACCGCCGCCAGCAAAGACAACTGCGGAAGCGCCGGGGCGACACCGTGCCTGCGCTGTTTTGGCGCTGAGTTTGAAGTCGGCGATGGTGGATGCGCTGCGCTTATCCACCCTACTTCCGTCGTCCCGGCGAACACCGGGGCCTGATGGGTTGCGCTCAAAGCTGCCCGATCGCCTCCAGTGAGGCGATCCGGCGCTGTTCGCTGGCATCGAAGCGGCTGGCGCGCAGCGCGGCGAGGTGTGCGGCGATTTCGGCTGGGCTTAAGGCCGGGTCGGCGCGGATCGCGTCGCGTGCCTGCGTGTATGCCGCGAGTCGGGCGTCCCAGTGGGCGCGGTCCTGGTCGAGCCGGGCCAGGCGTTCGGCTGCTTCCTCGCCGAACAGCGCCGCGCGCTCGCTGCGACGGGTGGCGGCATCGGCGCCGCGCGCGTCCAGTTGTTCGGTCTGCGCGGCGATCCGCAGCGCGGTCTCCGCTTCGGCGGCAAGCGCTGTCTGTTCCGCCGGCAGGTTTTCCGCCAGCGCGTCCAGGCGCGCCCGGCGCTCCCCGGCGTCCAGGTCCGGATCGCGGGCAATCGCCAACCGCGCCAGGGTGGTGCGGGTCATGCGTTCCTCTTCGCCAAAAAACGCCTCCGCGGTGGCGGCATCGAACCAGCGACGACGCAGCCCCACCAGCGCGTCCAGGCGGGCGATCAGATCGGTTTCGGGCGGCAGCGATGCAAGTGCGGCTTGGTAGTCCAGGTAGCGATCGAATTCGCGCATGACCTCGGCGACCAGGGTCGCCGGATAGCGTTCATCGAGATAGTCCTGCAACAGTTGCCGGATCGCCGGCAGTTCGCGTTCGCCCTGGGCGGTTAGAAAATAGTCGAACAGGCGGCGCAGGCCGCGGCTGGGTCGTAGGCGTCCGCCGCTGTCTTGTTCCGGCTCGCCGTCGGGCAGGCTACCGGCCAAAGAAACCGGCCAGCGATTAGTTTCGTCGGCCGCTGCACCCTGCGACCGGGTGGTCAGTGCAGCCAGGCCCGGTGCATCGACGCCGATGCCCGGCGTCGCCGCGTTCCCTGCGGCTTCGCGCTGCGATCGGTCGGCGTTTTGCGGTTGCAGCCACCAGACGAAGCCGAGCAGCAGCCCGAGCAGCAGCACGGCCGCTGCCCAAGCGAAGGTTCGCGCCGGCCGGCGCCGATCGGTCGGCGCAGTGGCGGCGCCGTTTGGCCCCGGACTCACAGGCCGGCGTTTTTCAGCCGATTGGCGTGAGTACGGATCACCGCGACCGGGTCGGAGGTGAACAGGCCGCGCAGGCCGAACAACTGGTTGACCTCGTCGAGGTGATTCCACGGGTAGTTGTCGCGCAGCACCACACCCAAATGGCTGGAGCAGCGCCCGACCAGACCGTCATTGGCTTCGCCGCCGAAGAACAGGCTGCTGGCGCCGAGCAGGGCGTCGCTGGCGTCGAACAGGTTGCTCAGCACCCGGGTTCCGCCCCAACTGTAGTAGCGCACGCCGTTGACGGTCGCGGCACCACTGCCGCAACTGCTGGTCGGCAGACCCTGTGGGTGCAGGGCGTTGAACTGCGCGGCGCCGCTGGTCGATAGCGAGGCCAGTGCGCCGAGCGCGTCCTGCGGGTCGTCGTCGCCGGACAGCACTTCGATAAAGAACGACAGTGCGTTGATGAAGCCTGCCACCAGCGGGCGCAGCGGCGAGCCCGGCGGCAGGTTGGCGTCCAGGCCATCGGCGACCTTGCTGCCCTTGTGCGGCGCGCCGACCGACGTAATCGAGGCGACCAGGTCGGGGCGCACCGAAGCGACATAGCGGATGGTCGGGCCGCCGTGGCTGTGGCCGATCAGGTTGAACTTCGTCAGCCCATAGACCGCACGCAGGGCATCCAGGTCGCGGATCAGTTGCTCGCCACGCACTTCCGAGAAGTTGCTCGACGAGACATTGGCGACGAACACGCGCGCGCCGCCGGCACGCAGATCGGAGGGCACGCCGTACCAATAGTCGAGCACGCCCAGGATCGAATCGAAACCGAGCAGCCCGTGCACCAGCACGATCGGGTATTTGGTCTTGGTATAGGTGCTGGCGGCGTGGCTGCTGCCGGCGCCGAACAGCAGCGACAGAACCGTGAACAGTGTGGCCAATAACCGTAGTTGCATGGTGCCCTCCCCAGGGTATGCGTGGATGCGATTGTTTTTTGGCGTCGGTCGCGCGGGTCGGACCTGCGGGAACCGAACGCACCCACCACGGCAGCGGTGGGCAGCTCGAATCTAGCGGGTTTTTGAGCCCGGATCAAACAGATGTTTCAATCGCTTGTTTGTTGCAGCGCAGCGTGACGGCTATTCGAAACCATCGGCGAACAGGCTCTGCGCCAGACTGGTCAGCGCCGGATTGCAGGCCAGGGCAGAACCACTGCCGGTATTGCCGTTGTCGTCGCAATTAATCGTGAGTTGACTGTTGCCACTGGCACCATTCGGGTCGAAGCCGACTCGGCCGTTGGCAAAAAAGGCATTGAAGGCGGTGAGGCCGCCAAACAGACTGAGCGTGCCGCTGCCGCTGCCGCCGACCACGGTCACGCCGTCGTTGTTCGCCGCCAGCAGTCGCCCCTGGTCTACGCTCATGACCACATCCAGGTTGCCGAACCCGGCATCGACATCGCTGAGCACGAATCCGCGCAGCGGCGTGGTTCCTGGCGATGCCACCGACAACACCGCCGGCGCGCTGAGCGTCGGCGGATCGTTGACCGCGACGAAATTGATCGGGCGGATATCGCTGTCGCCGAGCGCGCCCCCACTGCCGGTGGCGCCGCCGTCGTTGCTGGTGATGGTCAAGGACACGCTCTGGGTATTGTTGGCGAGCGGCGTGTACAGCGGCCGGCTGCCGGCGGCGGCCAGATAGCCATTCAGATTCACCTGGACTCCGCTGAGCGTCAGCGTGGCGCTGCCGCTGCCAGTGACCGTAACCCCACCGCCGCTGGCGGCACTCAGGCTGCCGGCGCCGGCCGGCAGCGCCAGCCGGAAACTCAACAGACTGGCACCGGCATCGATATCGGCGACGCCCAGACCGGCCAGGGCCAGGCTTTGGTCTTCGTTGGCGCTGAAGCTCGCCGGCACGGTATTAACCGGGGCGTCATTGACCGCGGCGATAGTCAGGCTGGCGCTGGCATTGGCGCTCAGTGCGCCTCCGCCGCTGCAGCTGTTGCCATTGTCAACGATCTGAATGGCGAGCGTGACCAGGCCATTGGCATTCGGCGCCGGGCTGTAGTCCGGATCGCCCACGCCACTGCCGAAGCAGGTATTGAGATCGGCCAGCGTGCCCGACTGCACCAGGGTATTGCTGCCCGAACCACCGACCGCGATGCCGGCACAACTGCCGGCGAACAGGCTGCCGCCACCCGCCGGCACCGACAGCGCCACCGTCAGCGTTCCACTCCCGGCATCCGGATCGTCGAACGAAATGCCGCCCAGGCCGGCGCTCTGGTCTTCGTTCAACGCAAAGCTGGCCGGCCGGTTGATGCTCGGCGCCTGGTTGACCGGCGCGCCGGTCACCGACCAGCCGATGTCCGCAAACAAGGGCAGCGTCAAGTCCAACTGGTCGAACAGATTGCTGTTGATCGCCGGTTCCATCAACAGATTGGGGCTGGCCGCCGCGCTGAAGTGCGAGACACTGGACCCCAACTGCACCGGATTCGGTGCGTGCATGCGGATGCACCCGCCGGTCAGGCCCGGGCCACTGGGCTGGAAGCTTGGCAGGGCGGCATTGACCCGCGGACCATCCCAGACCAGGTTGGGATCGCCGATGATCGAGGCCTGACGCTCGGCGTCGGTCATGGTCTGCCAGAACTCGCCGGTGCTGGCGTTCTTCAGAAAGCGCATCCAGATATCCGGCGTGCCCAGCGCCGGACTGCCGAAACCGCCCTGGCCGCCGCAGCCGGCCGGATCGTCGCAGACCAGACTCAGAAAGCCGAGGCCATGGCCGAGCTCGTGCAATACCGTCGGCAGCAGGGCGATGCGGTTGGCCGGGACCGGCACCGCCGGGTCGATGCCATACCAGAAGCGGGTGCCGCCACCCATGCAATTGGCATCGACGGCACTGTTGAACTCCGCGCTGATTTCGGCATCGCTGCCGTTGAGGTTGCTATTACGCACCGCTTCCAGTTCCGCGATCGCGTACCAGGTGCCGGTGAAATAACCCGGCGGCGCCGGATTGGGCAAGGTGCCGAAGGTGCCGGGGCCAGCGAAGCCGAGCACCGCCGAACCGGGCTGGCAGAACAGATCATTGAACTCGGCACCGACCTTGATGATCTGGTTGCTATTAAGCTTGCCGCCCCAGATCGCGGCCGCGGTCTGGAACACGATCAGCCGTTGCTGGCCGCGGCTGGCGCCGGTATTGCCGCCCTCGGCCGCGGTCGGCGTCGGGTCGTTGAAACCCTCGTTGGGGTTGTCGTTGTTGACGATGCTGATGGTCGCGGCGAAGCCGTCGTTGGCGGCGCCCAGCGCCGCCAGCAAGCCGAGCGCGAGCCGTCCGGCATTCATCGCGCCGCGTCTGCCGCCGGCACCGATGGGCCAGCGCGGGTCGCCGCCGCGGGCCGCGCCGCCGGTGCGCAGTATTGTTCGATGCGGCCGTCCGCGCCGATCCGCGCCATCGCCGCCATCTGCACCTGGCCCTCGGTGTGCAGCAGCACACTGCCGTCCGGCCGGGTCTCGGTCCACATCAGATCGTAATTACGACGCGGCAGCGCGATCGTCCGTTCCGCGTCGCCGCCCGGTGGCGACTCACTGAGCGCGCCATTCGCATCCACATAAGCACGCAGTCCGACAGCGACACTCAGCTCAGCGCTCGCGGCATCGCTTGACGACGAACCCGCTCCCACTGGCGCCGCCTCCAAAGGCGGCGATGCGAGTGCTTCGGGACGATCCCCGGCCAGCGCTCCGAGGGCCGCAAGCCCGGCGATCAGGCAGGCAATTGGTTTGGCCATCCCACGCATACGCGCCCACTCCTCAACGGCCGTCTTCGACCGACAACGGCGGCAGGCCGCTGACCAGCATCCAACGCCGGTTTTTTTTCAGGTAGCGCCAGCGCTGGTGATCCTCGATGCTGCGATTGACCCCGGTATGGACGTTGTTGAGTTCGATGCTGACCACCTGCACCGCGGCCTTGTCGCCGAACATCGCGTAGGGTTGCGCGCTGTAGCCGACCACCCGCCACTGCCGCCACCGGTTCAATTCGAACGGGCTGATCGGCTTCTCGGCCAGGACCTTGGGGTCGATAAAGTCGATCACTTGCTCGATCTTGCCCCAACGAAAAGTGCTGGCGTAGGAACGCAGGGCTTCCTGCAGGCGCTTTTCGACAGATTTGGCCAGGGCCAGACCGGGTAGCAGCAAGGCCAGCAGTAGCATCAGCAGAGCGGTGGCAAGGACTGTACGACTACGGATCATGGTCAACTCTCTCCGCGCTTCGCGACGAAGCGAGCGAACATCTTAGCGGCGACACCGCCGCCCTGCGCGGCGGTGATTTCACTGACCACGGTGATCCTCGCCTTGCCTTGGGTGCGCAGCGCGGCGATGAACTCCTCCCAGTCCTGACCGGGTTCGGCAAAGGCCTCGGCGACCAGCGCATCCCAGACCGGGCTCAGATAGCTGACCGCGCTGTCGGCGACGAACACCTCAGCGTCGACCGCTGCGGCACCGAGCTTAAGCTGGATCAGCCCCCAAGCCGACAAGGTCATCAGGCTGACGATACTGCCGCCGAAAGCGCAGCCCTTGTCGTTGACATTGGGCGCGAGCGGCGCGGACAGGGCCAGGCGATTGCCGTCGTAGTCGAGCACCCCGACCTCCATCGCCCGCGTTAGCGGGATCGATTCAAGGATCAGGCGTTCGAGTGCTACGACGTTATCGATCACGGGATGGTCGCTTGGCAATGGGCGGTGCAGTCTGCCGTTTATCCCGGAGGCAGGCAACCGCGCCTACAATGCGTCGGTGCACGAACCAGACCGTTTTCCTGCCCAGCAAGCTGCCGCACGATCCGACCAGCCACTGGTCGGATGGGAGGTGGTGCTGCTGCTGGCCGCGCAGACGGCAGGGGCTCGGGTCGCGGAATTGCAGATGCTGGGGGCGACCTGTCTCAACTTGCCGGTGCTGGGCATCCGCTGGCTGGCGCCCACCGTGACCCGGGTGGGTGCACTGCGCAGCGCACAATCGGCCGATTATCTGGTGTTCGCAAGCCCTAACGCGGTGGCCGGCTGCTTCCGTCTGCTGCCCGGTTTCCGGCCACAGGGCAGGGTCTATGCCCAGGGCCCGGCGACCCGGGCCGCCTTGGCGGCGCATGGCATCGCGGCTCGGCTACCGTCGGCAGGATTTACCTCGGAGGATTTACTGGAGGAACCGGATTGGCGCGAACTCTGTGGTCGCCGGGTGGTGCGGATCGCGGGTGTTGGTGGTCGCGCCCTGTTGCTCCAAAGCCTCGTAGCCCGCGGCGCCGACGCCACGGCGATCGCCGTGTACCGCCGGACGACGCGGGCGCTGTCGCCGTCCCGACTGGCTGCGCTGACCGCGCTGGCGCGACCGGTGCTGGTGATCAGCAGCGCCGAATCCGTGCAAGCGCTGGCCCGCCGACTGCCGCCAACGGTCTGGCAGTCGCTGCGCTCTACCCCTTGGCTGGTCAGCAGCCCGCGACTGGCCGAACTGGCCGCCGCCAACGGCAGCCGCGAAGTGTGGGTGGCGCGGTCCGCGGCTTGGGTCGATTTGCGGGCATGTTTGGAATCCCTGGCTGCCGGGCACGGGGCCGGCTGTTAGCATTGCATCCGTCATCCTGGTGCCGTTTCATGTCAGAAATCGACCACAACCCACCTGCCGCCGGCCGCCATGGCATTGGCGCGCTTGCGATTGCCGCGGCCAGCCTCGCCCTGGTGCTGGCGTTGATTGCGCTTGGCTGGTTGTGGCAGATCGAGCGTCGCAATGCCCGTCATACGGCGGAACGTTCCGACCTGGGCGCCGAGATCGCGCTGCTCGATCGACGCCTGGGGCAGACCGAAGCCGCACTGAGGAACACCGAACAGCGCCAGCAGGACGCCGCCACCATCAACCGCAATCTGCGCGACGAGATGCTCGGCGTCGCCGAGCGCGCGCAATTGCTGGAAACCACGGTGCAGCAGTTAAATCAGCGCGGCATCGACAATGTCGGCGAATTGCGTCTGAACAATGCCGCCTTCCTGCTCAGCGCCGGGGTCACCCGACTGCATGTATTTCATGACCACGAAGCCGCGTTGATGGCCTTGCGCCTGGCCGATGCCGAGCTGGCCGCAATGCACGACCCGGTGGTCGCCGGCGTGCGCCAGACCCTGGCCAACGAGATCGCCGAATTGGCCGCACTGCCGGCGGAACAGGAGCGACTGACCCTGGACCTGCTGCAACGACTGCATCGTTCGGTCGAACAACTGCCGCTCAGAACCCATCCGATCGCCGGGAGTGCGGCCGGAAACAAAGGCTGGGCGCAGCGCTTCGGCAGCGCGCTGGGCGATTTCGTGCGGGTTCGCCAGAGCATGCCCGACGCGCCGCGCAGCCTAAGGCCGTTCGAGGCGGAACTGGCCAAGGCCGAGCTGCGGCTAGCTTTGCTCCAGGCCGAGGCCGCCTGGTTGCGCCGCGATGCGGGCGTGTTCAAGCAGCAGACCGACGCCGCGTCGCGAGCCTTGAAGCGTTATTTCGCGGCGGACAGCAGCGCAGTGCAGGCGGCCGCGAACGATCTGGCGGCATTGCAGGCCAGCCCGCTGCTGAGCCCCACCAGCACCGCCGGCAGCGCACTCGAACAACTGCGCAACCTGCTCGCTTCCAAGCGTCTGAGCCGCGCCGCGGATCTGCCCGAATGAACTGGTACCGCCGTGTACTGTGGCTGCTGACCGTGCCGGTCCTGGTGGCACTGGCGGCTTGGCGCTTGGGCGATGACGCCGGCTACGTACTGATCGAACACGGCAGCACATCGATCGAACTGACGCTGGTCACTGCCGCGATCCTGCTGCTGCTGATCGGGCTGGCATTCTGGCTCATGCTGCAATTGTTGCGCTGGCCGTTCCGGTTGTGGTCGGAGAGCACCCTGCGGCGTGGCCAGCAGCGCTTTCTGGACGGCCTGCTGGCCCTCGCCAGCGGACGCCCGCTGCGCGCCGAACAACAACTCCGGCGTGCCAGCCAGTTGGCGTCGCTACGACTTCCGGCACTGATTTCGGCCCACGCCGCGGCCCACGCCCGTGCCGACCGCGAACGCGAAGCCGAATGGATCGAGCAACTCGCCGCGGTGCCCGCTACCGCGCGGCTGGCGAGCGAACTACAGGCACAGAACGAACTGACCGACGGTGCGCCGCAGGCGGCGATCGACCGGCTGCTGCCGCTCGAACAATCCGGACAACTGAGCCCGTTCGGCACCCGCCTGCTGGTCGAGTCTCTGTGTGCCTGCAAGCGGGCGCGCGAGACCCAAAGCCACCTCAACCGGATTCGCCAGAGCCAGCAGATGGCGGGTGCCGACTGGATCCGGTTCGAAGCGCGAACGCTTGCCCAGGCGGTCGCCGAAACCAGCGACGCGGTCAACCTGCACGCGCTCTGGTCGGATTTGAACCGCGATCAGAAGCGCCTGCCCGATGTTGCACTCGCCTATGCCCGCCGGGCGGTGCAGCTCAACTTGATCGCACAGGCCGCGGTTGAGCTTGAAGCAACGCTGAAGCATGGTTGGTCGGCCAGCCTGGTGCTGGCTTATGGCGTCCTCCCGCCCGATGCGCGTGCGCCAGACCGACTGAAAACAGCCGAGGCCTGGCTCGAAACCCACGCCGACGATGCCGCTTTGTTTCTCACCTTGGGCAGTCTGGCGCGGCAGGAGCGCCACTGGATCAAGAACGAGGACTACCTGCGTCGCGGCCTGACCCTGGAACCCGACCCGGGTCTGGCCTCAAAACTTTGGCGCGAACTGGGCCGCGCTTACGCCGAACAGGGCGATGCTGACCGCGCCGCGCGCGCGCTCGGCAACGCGCTCGGCGTACCGCAGGGCGAACGCCCGCAAAAACTTCTCGGCAAACACCGTCCGGACGACCTGCTCGCCCCACTGCCGGTCGCCGAAGTGCGCGACGACATGGGTATTCCGCGGCTGCCCGGGAAGACTGGCGGCTGAGACTGGGGAGCGGGGAGCGGGGAAGCGTAGAGTGGTCGATGCGCTGCGCTTGGCTACTCAACTACGGAAAAGAAACGGGGATGCGAAACGCCGGCCGTTATTTGCGACGACGGCTGAGCCAACGATCCAGGGTCCAGCGATCGGCGCCGGTCGGCACGACCAGCAAGAAAACGATCAGAGCCAGTCGCGTGAAAGTGTGGCCGTCGATATTGAACAGGGGCTCCTTGAGGGCGTGGCCATAGGTCGTCAGCACCAGCAGCCCACCCAGAAACAGCAGAGTCTCGCGCAGCCGCCAGCCAAGCAACAGCAACAGCCCGACAGCCAGTTCCAGCAACGGGATCGACAGACCCAAGGCCCAAAGCAGCCAGTGCGGAATCCAGGAATCGGCGAACCAGCCGATGAAAAACTGCTGGGCATGCGCCTGCGGCGTGAGCACGAATACCTTCCAGTATCCAGCCATGGTGAACAACACGCCGAGGATCGCGCGCAAAACGGTGCTGGCGGCGTTCCAGTCGGGCAAAGCGGTTTGTGGGTTCATGGTTGGCACTCCATTGGGAAGGGGGGAATGGGGAATGGGGAACGGGGAGCGGGGAGCGGGGAGCGGGGAAGCGTAGGGTGGATAAGCGCAGCGCATCCGGTCCAGAGGACAGAAGACAGAAGACAGACGATAGATCAAGCCGTCGCCCCGGCGAACGCCGGGGCCCAGAGTCAGGGCGCACCGCAGCGTCGGGAACTGGGCTCCGGCCTGCGCCGGGGCGACGCACTTTCCCGTCTCCCGCCTCCCGCCTTCAATTCCCCGAAAACGGCACGCTCAAGCCGACCGTGACGATCGCGTCGCCGAAGCCATCCTGACCGGGTTGACCGGAATCGTTGAAGTCGTAGCGAATGCGCACTTCGGCGCGCAGCAGCAACTTGTTCGGCGCGGCCAGCTCCCAGTTGCCACCGACCGCGAATTGCGCAAGAGCGTCGGTACCGCGCCGGTCCGGGCTGAAACGCGGTGCCTCGAAGCGGATCACGCCGACGCCGAACAGCACATACGGGTCCCACAGTGGTTTGCGATTGATGACCAGATAATTGACCGCGGCGCTCTGGTGTTCGAGACCGAAATCGATACCGAAGCCGAGCTGATCGGCGCCGATCTCGAATTCGACCGCGCGCTCTGGGCCGAGCGTGCGCAACAGACTCAGGACCTCGACCTGGCCGTCGATGCTGAAACTGTTGTCGGTGATCGCACCGCCGTAGCGCGCGCCGATCTCCCAATGATCGCCCGGCCAGGGTTCCGCGCTGCGGCTGCTGGTTGCCACCAGCAACATCAGGGTGGACCAGCCGACGGAAGTGAATTTATTCATGCACGATCCTTGCTGTCGGTATCGGTATCGAGGCCGGGCAGCCGCTCCACATTGCGGCTCAACCATACCCCCAACAATGCCGCAATCACCCCGATAAGGCCAATCTGCGACAGACTGGCACCGGCCGATTTCAGCACATGCAGAAAACTGCTGGCGGCGACATCGCCGCCACGCCAGACCGTGGTGTCGATGAAATTCTTGGCCTTGTAACGTGCCTCGCGACCGACCCGCGTGTACAGGCTCTCGCGTGCCGGCGCGACCAATCCATAACCGCCGGCACGGGTTGCGACCAGGGCCGCCATCAACCAGGTCGGCCCGGAGAACAGCGCTAGGCCAAGCAGCACCAAGGCATTGAAGGCGGCGACCAGCATCAACACCACGCTCGGCCCAAAGCGGGTCAGCAACACCGGCGCCACCAGCAGTTGCAGCAGGATCTGCGATCCGTTCACGTACAAATCCAGCATGGCGAAAAAACTGGTGCGGTCCGCGGCTGAACTGAACAGGCTGGCACCCAGATCAAGATTGAGCGCGTACAGCACCGTGCCGATCAGGTCGGAAAGCAAAAAAAGCACCGCCATCCGGCGCAGGAACGGATGGGTGAACACCATTCGCGCACCCGCCAGCAGACCACCGCCGATCACCTGATCGCCCAAACGTGGATCGCGGCGGCCGAAGCGCCGCGCCCAACGACCCAGCAGTACCGCGGCGACCAGGGCCAGCATCAACAGCATGGCGCTGATCGCGAGCAAACCTTCGAGCCCAATCGAATGCACCAGAGAATAGGCCAGGGTCGGCCCGGCCATTGCGCCCAGGGTGCCACCGACGCCAATGGCACCGAACAGGTGGCGGGCCTGCTGGTCGGTGAAGATATCGGCCATGAAACTCCAGAACACCGCCACCACGAACAGGTTGAATACGCTCACCCAGACGTAGAAGCCGGTCGCCAGCAGGCGCGATGGCGGCACGTCGCCGAGCAGTTGTGCCATCACCAACATGCCGGCGGCAAAGAACAGATACACCACCGGCACGAAGATGCGCCGCGGAAAGTGCGCGACCAGCGCCCCGTATACCGGCGTCAACGCCAGCATGACCAGGAACACGATCAGCCAGATCTGCGGCAGCGCCGCCGAGCCACCGGCGGCGGCGCCGAATTGTTCGCGCACCGGGCGGATCACGTAGTAAGCCGCCAGCACGCAAAAAAAATACAGGAACGACCAGAACAAGGCCGGCAGCTCATCACGCGTGGCACCGATCAACGGCAGCCGGGCAGGTTCTTCGGCGGGGGATGCAGACAAACCCATGGCTCCTTCAGCGGACCGGCGCAGTGTAGGGCAGTCCGCAGCGTCCGGCGGCAAGCGGTGAGGGTCGCGTCGCCCATCGGCCCACCATACCAACACCACGGGCTTGCAGTACACTTGCCCGGCTATTCTTGAAGAGCTGCCATGAACCAGGTCAGCGGCAACCATGTGGACATCGGCCGGCTGCGGGCTTCCTGTGGCGCCTGCGCGCTCAGCCAGTTGTGCCTGCCGGCCGGCATCGACGGCGAGGAGCTCAAGCGTCTGGATGCGGTGATCCAGAGCCGTCGTCCGTTCGAGCGCGGCAATACGCTGTTCCACGATGGCATGCCGTTCCGGCATCTGTATGTGGTGCGATCCGGCACCTTCAAAACCTATTCCGAAACCGAATCCGGCGATGTCCAGGTACTCGGCTTTCATCTGCCCGGCGAGATTGTCGGATTCGATGCGCTGGCAACCGACATACACCGCTGTACCGCCGAAGCTCTGGAACACGCCACCGCCTGCGAGATTCCCTTTGATCTGATCCAGGATATCGCCCAGCAGGTGCCCGGCCTCAGCCGCCAGTTGTTGCGCGTGGCCAGCCGCGAAGTGGTCAAGGACCATGAACACCTGGCGATGATGGGCCGCAAACAGGCGCAGGAGCGTTTAGCGATTTTCCTGCGCAGCCTGTCCGACCGGCATCGCCGCCTGCACCACATCCACGAGTCGATCATGCTCAGCATGTCGCGCCAGGACATCGCCAGTTACCTGGGCCTGGTGGTGGAAACGGTCAGCCGCCTGTTCACCCGATTCGAGGAACTGGGCATCCTGACCGTGGAACGCAAGCAGGTACACATCCGCGACTTCGCCAAGCTCGACGAAATGGCCGGCGAACCGCCACCAACCGCGATTTCTGCAGCGGGCTAGACGAACGCTGCGCAAGCCAACCAACGGCGCAGGCTTCACCCACCCGACCAGAATGCGTATGCTGTTCGCCCAGCGCCTCGCCGCAGGATGAATGCGTCGTGTCGGTAGCCGCAAGCCCGGATCCATTCCTGACCAGCCCCGAGATCACGCGCCTGCTCGGGCGCTGGATCGCGGGCGAACACCAGGCTGCCGACGCCTTGCTGCGCCTGCTCTACCAGCAGTTGCATGTGCTCGCCGAACGGCTGTTGCGCAAGTCCGGCGGTGCCGCCGAGCTGCAGGCCACCGAGCTGATCGCCGAGGCCTGGTTGCGGCTCGACCAGGGCCAGTTGAAGCCAGACGACCGCCGCCACTTCATGGCGCTCGCCGCGCGGGTGATGCGCCAGGTGCTGATCGACCAGGCACGCCGGCGACTGGCCGACAAGCGCGGCGGCGGCTGGATGCGCATCACCTTGACCCAGGACGGGACGGGGCCGGACGATCCCTTGCAACTGCTGCAGCTTGACCACGGCCTGACCCAGCTCGGCGATGTGCATCCACGCGCCGGCCGGGCGATCGAGATGCAGTATTTCGGCGGCATGAGCACCGCCGAGACCGCCGCCGTGCTGCAGGTGACCGAGCGCACCGTGGAGCGTGACCTGCGTTTCGGGCGGGCCTGGCTCAAGGATCACCTCGGTGGCGTCTGACCGTGATCTGCGCTTGGTCGAGTTGTTCGACCGCGCTGTGGTGCTGCCCGCGCAGCAACGCCGCGCGTTCGTGCTGGATGCCTGCAGCGACGATGCGCCGCTGGCCGAGCGGGTGCTGGCGCTGCTGGCGGCCGATGGCGATGATGATCGCGGGCTATCGGCGATCATCGCCCGCGGCACCGAGCGCGTCGCCGCCGCCCAGTCAATCGCCGCGGGTACCCGCCTCGGTCCGTGGCGGGTGCTGCAAGAGCTGGGCCGCGGTGGCATGGGAACGGTCCTGCTCGCCGAGCGCGCCGACGACGAATACCGGCGGCGGGTGGCGATCAAATTGATCGGCGGATTTCCCGACCGCGAGCGCCTGGAACGGCTGCGCGCCGAACGGCAGATTCTCGCCGATCTCAACCATCCGAACATCGCCCGCCTGCTCGACGGCGGTAGCAGCGAGGACGGTCAGCCTTACCTGGTACTGGAGTTCATCGACGGCGCGCCGATCGACCGCTGCTGCGCCGAGCGCCGCACGCCGACCCGCGAGCGCGTACGCATGATGATCGAACTCGCCCAGGCGGTGCACTATGCGCACCAACGCCTGGTGATCCATCGCGACATCAAACCCGGCAATGTTCTGGTTGGCGCCGATGGCGTGCCGAAGTTGCTCGACTTCGGCATCGCCAAGCTGGTCGAGGTCGGCGAACCGGCCCAGGATCGCACCCAGGTGCGCTACTACACGCCGCATTATTCCAGTCCGGAACAAGTCGAGGGCCGTGCAGTTTCCACGCTGGGCGATGTGTTCAGCCTCGGCCGGCTGCTGGAGACTGTGCTTGGCGCTGGTAGCGAGGCGCCGGTAGTGGAACGCGAGGCGGCCGCGATCATCGCCCGCGCCACCGCCGCCGCGCCCGAAGATCGCTACCCGAGCGCCAGCGCGCTCGCCGCCGACCTGGAACGCTGGCGCGACGGCTACGCCGTGGAAGCGCTGCGGCGCCGGGCCGGCTATCGCCTGCAACGATTCCTGCTGCGCCATCGCGCCGCGGTCGGCGCGACGCTATTGGCCATGGTCATCGCCGCTGGCCTGGTCTGGCGCACCGTGCTCGAATCCGAGCGGGCCCGGCTGGCCGCGGCCAGGGCCGAGCAGACCCTGGCGTTCGTGACCCGCTTGATCGAATCGGCGCGCCCGGAATCCAGCCAGGGCCGAGCGGTCACCGTGGCCGAGGTGCTGGAGCGCGGCGATGCCGAGCTCGACGACCCGCGCATCGCGCCGGCCCTGCGCGCCGGAATCGCCACAACCCTGGCCAGCGCCTGGCATGCGCTCGATGAGTTCCCACGCGCCGCGAAGCTTTACGCGCAGGCGGCCAACGCAGCCGCCGCCGCCGGCGATCGCGGTGGCGAATTGGCGGCACGGGCCAAGTACCTGGTGGTACAGACGCGCGCTGGTCGGGTCCGCGAAACCACCGCCGAAGCTACCCAGGTGCGTGCGGCGATCGATGCCTGGCCTGCCGCCGAGGCCACGCTGCGCGCCGATATATTGAACGACTGGGCGGTGTGGGCAATCGATGCGGGACACGCCGCAGAAGCGCGCGAAGTGCTTGTGGAAGCGATCAAGCTGCGCCAGACGCAGGCCGACCAAGCGGCCCTGGCCGCATCAGAGCACAATCTGGCCCTGGCCGAAGAGCGCCTCGGCAATTTCGACGCGGCAATGACGATGCTCGAAGGCTCGTTGGCGCGCAAGCAACGCCTGCTCGGGCCGGATCATCCCTCGACCTTGATCGGCCTGCGCAGCATGGCGGTGATTGCGCGCCGTGCCGGTCGCTACCAAATCGCTGACCAGGCGTTGAACGTCTTGTTGCAGCAGCGCATTCGGCTGTTTGGTGCCGACCATCCGGCGCTCTCCGCCGACTACAACGTACGCGCTAACGGCTTGCATGATGCCGGCGACTACGCGCGCGCGATCGCGCTGTACCAGCGCGCCCTGGCGCTGGACGAAGCGCTGGCCGGCGCTCCCAGCCGCCACATCTACCTCAACAACCTGGCCAGCGCCTACGAAGACCGCGGCGAGGCCGAGCGCGCCCTGCCCCTGTATCGGGCCTCGCTCGACCTGCGCGAGCAGCGCTTCGGTGCGGACCACGCCGACACCCTGCGCGCCCGGCACAATCTGGCGCGCATACTGCTCGCCGTCGGAAAACCCGATGCGGCGCTGGCACTCGCCAAGCAGAATCTCGAAGACCGGCGACGAACCTTGGGCCCTGAGCATCCCGACGTCACGCAGTCTGCTGCGCTGCTGGCACAGATCGAATTCGCGCGCGCCCCGACAGCGGCCAGCTTGGCCACGCTCGATCGGGCGGCAACGACCCTGTTCAAGCAGAACGCGCCAAGCAGCCTGCGTGCGCTCTACACCCACGGCGTGCTCGGCGGAGCGCTGCGCCGGCTCGGCCTGTGGTCACGTGCCCGCGAACATCTGCAAGCCGCCATCCATGGCTATCGCGACGCCTTCGGCAGCGATCACCCCAAGGCCGCCGAACTGGAATTGGAACTGGCCCGCATCGATCGCGCCGAAGGCCATGCAAAGGCCGCCGCCGAACGCATCGCCCGCGTCGCCCCGATCCTCCGACAGGCGCTGGCCGAATCGGCACCTGCCCTGCAATCACTGGCCTGCCTGCAACAGCCAACGACCGCAAGCGCCAGCGATTGAGCAAGGGCGGCACAGGTAGCCCGGACGAAGCGCAGCGGCTCTCAACAGCGGAGCTGGTCATTCCGGGAGGGAACTTTCCCGGATTACGCTGCGCTTCATCCGGGCTACACCGGCATGCGGCCGGGGCACGGCCGGCCATCCGATGTCGGAAATCCCTACCGGCTTGCGTATTGCCGATCGGGAAGGCGGGCTTCGACCGGCAACGCGGCATGCACAGCGTTTGCGATGCCCATCCTGCTACACCAGAAAGTACCTGCGTCTACCAAGGAGCACCGCCGATGAACGCGAGCACATCCAACCATCCTGGTCCAAGCTCGACCGCGCGTCGCGGCCGTCGTTGGCCAACACCACAACAGCCAACCGGGGCTTCGCCACGAACGCTGGCGCTGGCGATCTCGACCTTGTTGCTGGCCGGCGCTCTCGGTGGCGAGGTCCGGGCCCAAGCGTTTCCTCCGGCCATCAACCTCGGCAGTCTGAACGGCAGCGATGGTTTTCGCATGGATGGAGAGGTGGCGTACGACAATTCCGGCCGCGCGGTCGCCGCCGCCGGCGATATTAACGGTGATGGGGTTGGCGATCTGATCGTTGGGGCTCTTGGCGCTGATCCCAACGGCAATTCTGAGTCCGGGCGCAGCTATGTAGTGTTCGGCAGGCGCAGCGGCTTCGTCCCTACGCTGAAGCTGTCCACGCTCGACGGCACGAACGGTTTCAAGCTCGATGGCGAGGCCACAGGCGATGTTTCCGGCGGTGCGGTCTCAGCCGCCGGCGATGTCAACGGCGACGGGGTGGACGATCTGATCGTCGGTGCCGATCAAGCCGATCCCAGTGGCAATTTTGCTTCCGGGCGCAGCTACGTGGTGTTCGGCCGCGATGTGGCCAGTCAGGGTGCGTTTGTTTCCGTGCTGCAACTGTCCGCGCTGGATGGCACGAACGGCTTCAAGATCGATGGCGAGGCGGCGTTTGATCGTTCCGGCATCTCGGTCAGCGCCGCAGGCGATATCAACGGCGACGGAACGAGCGACCTGATCATCGGTGCTCAACAGGCCGATCCCAACGGCAATATTTCTGCCGGGCGCAGTTACGTGGTGTTCGGACGCGATGTAGCCAGTTCAGGCATTGCCTTTCCCGCCACCTTGCAACTTTCGACGCTCGACGGCACGAGCGGCTTCAAGCTCGACGGCGAGGCGGCGGGCGATTTTTCCGGCACATCAGTCTCAACCGCCGGCGATATAAACGGCGACGGGGTGGACGACCTGATCGTCGGGGCGTTTACCGCCGGTCCCAACGGGGTCAATTCCGGGCGCAGCTACGTTTTGTTTGGGCGCGATGTGGCCAGCTCAGGCATTGCCTTTCCCGCCACCTTGCAACTGTCGGCGCTCGACGGCACGAGCGGCTTCAAGCTCAACGGTGCTGCGGAGGGTGACTTGTCCGGCTTCTCGACTAGCGCTGCCGGTGACATCAATGGCGACGGGGTGGGCGACCTGATTGTCGGCGCTTATCGCGCCGATCCCAACGGCAATGCTTCCGGGCGCAGCTACTTGGTGTTCGGCCGCAATGTCGCCATCCAAGGTCCGTTTGCCTCCTCGCTACAACTCGCTGCGCTAGACGGCACGAACGGCTTCAAGCTCGACGGCGAAGCAGCGCTTGCCTTTTCCGGCTTTTCGGTCTCAGCTGCTGGCGATATCAACGGTGACGGCTTGGACGACCTGTTAGTCGGCGCTTTCGGCTCTGCACCCAACGGCAATGATTCCGGGCGCAGCCACGTTGTGTTTGGCCGCAATGTCGCCAGCCAAGGTCCGTTTGCCTCCTCGCTACAACTCGCTTCGCTAGACGGCAGCAACGGCTTCAAGCTCAACGGCGAGACAGCGGGTGATTTTTCTGGCTCATCGGTCAGCGCCGCCGGCGATATCAACGGCGATGGATTGAGCGATCTGATTGTCGGGGCCTTTGGCGCCGACGCCAACGGTGGTGATTCTGGGCGCAGTTATGTGGTGTTCGGCCGTGTGACCGGCCTGCCGGTGCTGGACTTCGGCGGCCAGAAGCTGGTCGATTTCGGCCCGGTGTTCGTCGGCAGCACCGCAGCGGCCCAGACCCTGACCTTGAGCAATCCCGGTTCCGGTCGGGTGCAGATCGACAGCATCGTCATTTCGAATGCGCAGTTTGCCCTGGTCGGCGGGAGTTGCGGGTCGCTGCCGATCCGCATCCGGGTCGGCGAAAACTGCACCCTGGATGTGCAGTTCATGCCGCAGACAGCAGGCCCGGTGGTGGCCCAAATGACCTTCACCAGCAGCTCGGTAACCAGCCCGGATTCGGTCTTTTTGCAAGGCACTGGCCTGCCCGCGCCCGCTCTGTCCCTTATGCCCGACCCGCTCGACTTCGGCGAGGTCGCGGTGGGCGCATCGGGCAGCGCGATGCTGATCGTCGAAAACACCGGCGCCGGCACCCTGCAACCGGGACTGGTCACGATCGGCGGCGCCGATGCTGCGGACTTCAGCATCCAGAGCAATGGCTGTGCCGGCGCGCAGTTGGCCAACGGCGCGTTCTGCACGATCGACCTCGGCTTCGCGCCCAGCGCACCGGGCCCGCGCCAGGCCACCTTGCAACTGCAATCCAATGCCCCGTCCAGCCCCGACACCATTCCGCTGCGAGGCAATTTCGACAACATCTTCAGCAACGGCTTCGAGACGCCCTGATCCGCAACCTGAATTAGCCCGGAAGAAGTGCAGCGGATCGTAGCGAACACCGGCGCTGGCACGTTGCGACCAGGCCTGGTCGCCATCGTCGGAGCACAGGCCGCGCACTTTAGCTGCCAGACCAACGACCGTTCGGCGACGGATTCGAAAGCAACCGAGCAAAGTGTGGCCACGCACGATCGCTCCCCTTTGCACGTTCCGTGGCAGAACGAGGCCGGTGATCGCAGCGCCGCTGCGGGCTTGCGGCTCGCTCTTAGCTTGGCTGCGACATTGCAAGTGCCGCCGCATTCGCTTCGCCGCCGCGAGGCGTTGATGAATTCGACGCCCGCTGGCTGATGCGTGTCGGGACTTGTGGCTGGATTGCGTACTAGGGATTGGCCATGGGGTACCGTCCGGCAATCTGCCACGACTTTTACTTTCAGACTTGGCCGTGAACTGCCATCCCATGCCATGCCCAGCTTCGAGATCGTCCCTGTTCCCATCAATTTCTCACTGGAGTCGCACATGTCCAAGCACCTTCGTAGGGCGCCATCCGCGCATCAAGAAAACCCGCTGCCTGATCGCCGTAACTTGGCGCGCCGCCCGCTGGTACGAGCCGTGTCGGTGTTGCTACTGGCTGGAGCGTTTCAGGGGAATGCACAGGCGCAGGCGTTTCCGGCTTCGATCAGCCTCGGCAGCTTCAGCGCATCCGCCGGCTTCCGCCTTGACGGCGCGGTGGCGGGCGACGAATCCGGCCGGGTGGTCAGCGCGGCAGGCGACGTCAACGGTGATGGCATCAACGACTTGATCATCGGGGCGGCGTCCGCCGACCCGATCGGCAACAACGCAGCCGGCAGCACCTTTGTGCTGTTCGGAAATCAAACCGGCTTTGCGCCGACCATCGAACTCGGCAGCCTGACCGGCAGTAACGGGTTCCGCCTCGACGGTGCTGCGGAAGGCGACAGCGTCGGCTTTTCAATCAGCGCCGCTGGCGACCTCAATGGCGACGGCATTGACGACCTGATCGTTGGCGCTAACCGCGCCGACCCAAACGGTGTCATCGATGCCGGCAGCAGCTATGTGGTGTTCGGGAAGAATGCCGGCTTTGCCGCTGTCATCGACCTTGGAAGCCTTAATGGCAGCGACGGCTTTCGCCTAGATGGCGCGGGCGCAGGCGACCTCTCCGGCGGATCGGTCGGCACGGCAGGCGACATCAACGGCGACGGCATCGATGATTTGATTATTGGCGCCGAGCGCTCCGACCCCAACGGCCTCATCGATGCCGGCAGCGTTTATGTGGTATTCGGGAGAAGCACGGGATTTTTGCCGACGTTGGCACTGACTGACCTCGACGGCAGCAATGGATTCCGCATTGATGGCGCTGCGGGCAGCGACCGATTTGGTAGTTCTGTGAGTGCGGCGGGTGACGTAAATGAGGATGGCGTAGATGACCTCATCATTGGCGCCCCGCAATTCGATCTGGACGGCAGCAGTGAGGTCGGAAGCAGCTATGTGGTGTTCGGCAAGGTCACCGCCACGCAGGGCAATTTCCCTGCCACGCTGGCGCTGTCCGGCTTGGATGGCAGCAACGGCTTTCGCCTCGATGGCGTCGCACCGGGCGACTTCGCAGGCCAATCGGTCAGCGCGGCGGGCGACGTCAACGGCGACGCCATCGACGATCTGGTCGTCGGGGCCAGGGAAGCCGACCCGAACGGCAACGCCAGTGCCGGAAGCAGCTACGTGGTCTTCGGCCGGGGCTCGGGCTTTGCGGCGAATTTGTCGCTCGGCGGTCTCAATGGCAGCAACGGCTTTCGCCTCGATGGTACGGCCGCGACCGACCGCTCCGGTGGATCGGTCAGCGCGGCGGGCGATGTCAACGGCGACGGCATCGGCGATTTGCTCGTCGGCGCCGCTGGCGCCAGCCCGAACGGAATCTTCCGCGCCGGAAGCAGCTATGTGGTTTTCGGAAGGAGCACCGGTTTCCCGGCGATCGTGGCACTCGGCGATCTGACCGGCGCCGACGGCTTCCGCGTCGATGGCGCGGCGCAGGATGACTTCTCAGGCCTCTCGGCCGACGGCGCCGGTGATATCAATGACGATGGGATCGACGATCTCATCATCGGCGCTACTCTTGCCGACCCCAACGGCCGCGCCCAAGCCGGTAGCAGCTATGTCTTGTTCGGGCGGGTCGCCGGTACGCCGGTGCTGGATTTTGGCGGCATGAAACTGCTCGACTTTGGTCCGGTATTGGTTGGTGCCGTGGCCCCAGTGCAGACCGTCACCCTGAGCAATCCGGGCGGTGGCTTGGCGCAGATCGATTCCATCACCATCACGCAAGCCGCCTTCACCATCAGCGGTGGCAGTTGTGGACCGCTGCCCATCCGCATTCGGGTCGGCCAGCCATGCACGCTGAATTTTCAGTTTGCGCCGCAGAGCACAGGATTTGTCCAGGCACAAGCGATCTTTGTCGGCACGTCTGCCTCCAGTCCCGACTCCATCGTCCTGCAAGGCAGCGGCCTGCCCGCGCCCGCTCTGTCCCTTATGCCCGACCGGCTCGACTTCGGCGAGGTCGCGGTGGGCGCATCGGGCAGCGCGATGCTGATCGTCGAAAACACCGGCGCCGGCACCCTGCAACCAGGTCCGGTCACCATCGGCGGTGCCGATGCCGCAGACTTCAGCATCCAGAGCAATGGCTGTGCCGGCGCGCAGTTGGCCAACGGCGCGTTCTGCACGATCGACCTCGGCTTCGCGCCAAGTGCACCGGGCCCGCGCCAGGCCACCTTGCAACTGCAATCCAATACCCCGTCCAGCCCCGACACCATTCCGCTGCGAGGCAATTTCGACAACATCTTCAGCAACGGCTTCGAAACGCCTTGATCCGACGAAGGCACCAACCTGGAGTAGCCCGGAATAAGCACATCGGATGCCGAAAGTAGCCCAGATGAAGCGCAGCGGCTCTCAACTGCGGAGCTGGTCAATCCGGGAGATTTGAGGGCCAGAAAGTAGCCCGGTAGAAGCACAGCAGCGCTCAACAGCGGAGCTGGTCCATCCGGCAAAGTGGAAATAGCACGGACGCGGCCAAGGCCGCGGCCGGCCATCCGATGTCGGAAATCCCTACCGGTTTGCGTATTGCCGATCGGGAAGGCGGGCTTCGACCGGCAACGCGCCATGCACAGCGTTTGCGATGCCCATCCTGCTACACCAGAAAGTACCTGCGTCTACCAAGGAGCACCGCCGATGAACGCGAGCACATCCAACCATCCGGGTCCAAGCTCGACCGCCCGTCTGGTCCGTCGCTGGCCAACACCACAACAGCCAACCGGGGCTTCACCACGCACGCTGGCGCTGGCGATCTCGACCTTGTTGCTGGCCGGCGCCCTCGGCGGCGAGGTCCGCGCCCAAGCCTTTCCCCCGGCCATCAACCTCGGCAGTCTGAACGGCAGCGATGGTTTTCGCATGGACGGGGCGGCAACGGGTGACCAATCCGGCTTCTCGGTGGCGGCGGCTGGGGATATCAATGGCGATGGCATCAGCGACCTGATCGTCGGTGCTTACGGCGCCGACCCGAACGGCAACAACAATGCCGGCAGCAGCTATGTGGTATTCGGCAAGACCACGGCGTTTAGCGCGAGCCTCCCGCTTGCCAGCCTGGATGGCACGGACGGCTTCCGCCTGGATGGGGCGGCGGCGAGCGACTACTCCGGCCGCTCGGTGGCAGCGGCCGGGGATATCAATGGCGATGGCCTGGGCGACCTGATCATCGGAGCTTCCGCTGCCGACCCGAACGGCAACAGTTTGGCCGGGAACAGCTATGTGCTGTTCGGCAAGACCACGGCATTTAGCGCGAGCCTCCAGCTTGCCAGCCTGGATGGCAGCGACGGCTTCCGGCTGGATGGCGCGGCGGTGAACGACCTATCCGGCCGCTCGGTGGCGGCGGCCGGGGATATCAATGGCGATGGCCTGGGCGACCTGATCGTCGGAGCCTACGGTGCAGACCCGAACGGCAACAGTTTGGCCTGCAGCAGCTATGTGGTGTTCTGCAAGACCAAGTCGTAATGCGCGAGCCACCAGCTTGCCAGCCTGGATGGCAGCGACGGGTTTCGCCTAGATGGCGCGGCGGCGAATGACCTATCCGGCTTCTCGGTAGCGGCGGCCGGGGATATCAATGGCGATGGCGTGGGCGATCTGGTCGTCGGAGCTTTCTCTGCCGACCCGAACGGCAGCCAATCCGGCAGCAGCTATGTGGTGTTCGGCAAGACCACACCGTTTAGCGCGAGCCTCCAGCTTGCCAGCCTGAATGGCACGGACGGCTTCCGCCTCGATGGCGCGGCGGTGAACGACCAATCCGGCCGCTCGGTGGCGGCGGCCGGGGATATCAATGGCGATGGCCTGGACGATCTGGTCGTCGGAGCTTTTGCTGCCGACCCGAACGGCAGCCAATCCGGCAGCAGCTATGTGCTGTTCGGCAAGACTACGGCGTTTAG
>JBFXKH010000046.1:0-22916 GCA_050173995.1 Lysobacterales bacterium
TTAGCGACCAGATGTGGGAAAGCCAAATCGTTCCGCAGTTGATCGACTACATCAAGATTCCCAACAAGTCGCCGATGTTCGACGCCAACTGGGAACAGCACGGTTCTATGCGCGAGGCGATGGACCTGATCGAAAGCTGGGTGCGCGCGCAGCCGATCACCGGTATGCAGGTCGAGCGTTTCCAACTGCCCGGGCGCACCCCGCTGCTGTTCATCGAGATTCCCGGCAAGGGCGAGGATACCGTGCTGATGTACGGGCACATGGACAAGCAGCCGGAGATGATCGGCTGGGCCACCGACTTGTCGCCGTGGCAGCCGCGGCGCATCGGCGACCGTCTGTACGGGCGCGGCGGTGCCGACGATGGCTACGCCACCTTCGCCTCGCTGGCGGCGGTGATGGCTCTGCACAATGCCGGTGTCGATCATTCGCGGGTGGTGGTGATGATCGAGGGCTGCGAGGAATCCGGTTCCTACGACCTGCCGTTCTACATGAATCATCTGGCCGCCCGCATCGGCACGCCCTCGCTGGTGGTGTGCCTGGATTCCGGCGCCGGCAATTACGATCAACTGTGGCTGACCACCTCGCTGCGCGGCCTGGCCGGCGGCAACCTCAAGGTGCGGGTATTGCAGGAAGGCGTGCACTCGGGCGACGCCAGCGGCATCGTGCCAAGTTCGTTCCGGGTGCTCAGACACCTGCTCGACCGGATCGAGGATTCGGCGACCGGGCGGATCAAGGTCGATCTGCTGCACGTCGATATCCCCAGCGAACGTATCGCCCAGGCGCGCGCCTCGGCCGAGCTGCTCGGCAGCCACGTCTACGACAAGTTCCCCTGGCCGGAAGGGGTGACGCCGATGGCCAGCGACCCGACCGAACTGGTGTTGAACCGCACCTGGCGGCCGATGCTATCGGTGACCGGCGCCGACGGCTTCCCCGAACTCGGCAGCGCCGGCAATGTGCTGCGCCCGCAGACCTCGGTGAAACTGAGTCTGCGCCTGCCGCCAACCCTGGACCCGGTGCTGGCCTCGAACCGGCTCAAGGAAATCCTCGAAAAGGATCCCCCGCACGGCGCCAAGGTCGAATTCGAGGTCGAGAAATCCTCGCTCGGCTGGGCCGCGCCTTCGCTGCTGCCGTGGCTCGCCGATTCGGTCGATACTGCCTCGAAGGATTTTTTCGGCCCGCGCTCGGCGGCGATGGGCGAGGGCGGCAGCATCCCGTTCATGAGCATGCTGCAGGAGAAGTTTCCGGCCGCGCAGTTCGTGGTCACCGGCCTGCTCGGACCGAAGTCGAACGCGCACGGGCCGAACGAATTCCTGCACATCCCGACCGGCAAGAAACTGACCGCCGCGGTTGCGCGGGTGATGGCCGATCACTACGTCAATCGCGGCACCCCCGCCGCCTGAAACCAGCCGACCGACCGAGACCGACATGAGCCAGGGCAATCTGTTGTACGCACAATCCGGCGGTGTCACCGCCGTCATCAACGCCAGCGCCGCCGGAGTGATCGACGCGGCGCGCAAGTCGCGGCGGATCGGCAAGGTGCTGGCGGCCAGGAACGGCATCATCGGCGCGCTGCGCGAGGAACTGATCGACACCAGCCTGGAATCGGCCGCCGCGATCAAGGCGCTGCGCCACACCCCGGGCGGGGCGTTCGGCTCGTGCCGCTACAAGCTCAAATCGCTGGAACAAAACCGCGTCGAGTATCAGCGCCTGCTCGATGTGTTCCGCGCCCACGACATCCGCTGGTTTCTGTACAACGGCGGCAATGATTCGGCCGACACCTCGAACAAGCTCTCCGAGATCGCCGAAAAACTCGGCTACCCGCTGCAATGCATCGGCGTGCCGAAGACCGTAGACAACGACCTGGTGGTCACCGACACCTGCCCGGGTTTCGGCTCGGTCGCCAAGTACACCGCGATCTCGATCCGCGAGGCCAGCCTGGACGTGGCCTCGATGTGCGAATCCTCGACCAAGGTGTTCGTGATGGAAGTGATGGGCCGCCACGCCGGCTGGATCGCCGCCGCGGCCGGGCTTGCCGGCCACAAGGACAGCGAGGCCCCGCAGATCATCCTGTTTCCGGAACGGGTATTCGATCAGGCGGCATTCCTGGCCAAGGTCAAGGCCACCGTCGAAAAGATCGGCTGGTGTTCGGTGGTGGTGTCCGAGGGCGTACGCAACGCCGAGGGCCGCTTCCTGTCCGAGGTCGGCACCACCGACGCCTTCGGCCACGCGCAACTGGGCGGGGTCGCGCCGATGCTGGCCGAAATGGTCAAGCAGCATCTCGGCTACAAATACCATTGGGCGATGCCCGATTATCTGCAACGTGCCGCCCGCCATGCCGCGTCGGCGACCGACGCCGAGCAGGCCTACGCGGTCGGCCGGGCCGCGGTCGAATATGCATTGCAAGGCATGAACGCGGTGATGCCGGTGATCAAACGCCTGAGCGCGAGCCCCTATCGCTGGACCATCGAACCGGCGCCGCTCGCCGCCGTCGCCAACCACGAAAAGAAAATGCCGGCGAACTTCATCCGCGCCGACGGCTTCGGCATCACCGCCGCCGCCCGCCGCTACCTGGCCCCGCTGATCGCCGGCGAAGCGCCGCTGCCCTACGGCGCCGACGGCCTGCCGGTCTACGTCAGCCTGAACAACAAACTGCTGCGCAAAAAACTCCCCGCCTACCGCATCAACGACCGCTAATTGCGGCGACCCGCCGGGTCGCCCCTACGGATCAGGGCGTAGGCTGGCGGTGAGCGATTCACGTAGGCTGGCGGTGAGCGAGACGCGTAGGCTGGCGGTGAGCGAGACGCGTAGGCTGGCGGTGAGCGCAGCGAACCCCAGCATCTGGCAGCGCGGCACCGACCCCGAAGTTCGCTGCGCTGTCGTAGGCTGGCGGTGAGCGTAGCGAACCCCAGCATTTGGCAGCGTGGCATCGACGCTGGGGTTCGCTGCGCTCACCACCAGCCTACATTCGCTGCGCTCACCACCAGCCTACATTCGCTGCGCTCACCACCAGCCTACATTCGCTGCGCTCACCGCCAGCCTACAACCGGCATGTTTAGCACCGGAACAGTCGATCCGGGCAGGAGCATCGTAAATGCGTCGCTATCATCGGGCCTACGTTGCCGGCGCCTGCTATTTTTTCACCCTTGCCCTGGCGCAAAGGCGAGGCAATCGCCTGCTGATCGAACACATCGATGCACTGCGCGCCGCGCATCGCCTGGTGCGCGCTCGGCACCCGTTTCGAATCGACGCCATGGTGGTGCTTCCGGACCATCTCCATGCCGTGTGGACGCTACCGGACGACAGTGCGGATTTTTCCCTGCGTTGGTCCTTGATCAAAGCCGGCTTCTCGCGCCAGATCGCCCGATCCGAAGCGGTATCACAGAGTCGTAGGCAGAAAGGCGAACGCGGCTTATGGCAACGACGCTTTTGGGAACACCTGATTCGGGACCCGGACGACTATGCCCGCCACGTCGATTACATCCATTACAACCCGGTCAAGCACGGCCTGGTGGCCCAGGCGGTGGATTGGCCGCATTCGAGCATCCACCGCTTTGTGCGCGACGGCATCTTGCCGGCCGATTGGGCATCTTCGCCCGAAACCGCACGACTCGATTTCGAGTGAGAGCCGCCGATGCGCAGGTCGCGTAGGCTGGTGGTAATCGATTCGCGTAGGCTGGCGGTGAGCGAGACGCGTAGGCTGGTGGTGAGCGCAGCGAACCCCAGCATGTCCACGGTTTCGGTATCGACGCTGGGGTTCACTGCTCTGTCGTAGGCTGGCGGTGAGCGCAGCGAACCCCAGCATTTGGCAGCGTGGCAACGACGCTGGGGTTCGCTGCGCTCACCACCAGCCTACATTCGCTGCACTCACCGCCGGTCTCAGCGACCCTTGCCAGTAGTGGCCGCGATAGGCTTCGTGACGGCGACAATGTAAACTGACTTGACAGCCCCCCCCCCTCCGCCTGTAATGTGCCGGCCGCCGCGATCTTGCGGCGGTACTGGAGAAACCAAAGTGAGTAAAGTCATTTCGGCCAAGATGGCCTCAGTGTTGCTGTTGTTGATGGGGTTGGTGGGCGCGGGTCAGACCTTCGCAGCGGTCTGTGAAATGTGCGACAACCAATGGATTTGCAGGGAATTTGGCGACGTGAGGATTTGCGCCAAAATTCTGGTTTGTAAACAGACTCCTTGCGTAAATCAGAACTGACCCACCCTGAAGCCGCGGGTACGCAGTTTTTGCGCGTGCCCGCGGCTTTTTTCGAGGAGCTTTCGACTATGTCTACGATTCAAATAGAGTCCCGGCGGCATGGCTACGGGCGCGCATCCTGGCTCTGGCTGTTGGCAATTTTGGGGATGTTGGGTGCGGCGCTCGTGGTCTATCGTCAACCCCTGCTCGAGTGGCTGGTGCTGAGCGATTCGGTGCGCCTGCAAGAGCGTGTCCAGGCCTTGATCGGCAGCCGTCCTGATCGCGCGTTGATGGTGACCGTCGGCGGCCGGAACACGGTCGAGCCATTGTCCGAGGTGCTACCGGCCGGTGCGATTCTGGCCAAGTACTCGGACGGTTGCCCGCCGTGCAAGATGCTGGTCGACCAGTATCTGGCGCGCGCTTCACTGACGGAGCGGCCGGCGCCAAGACCGCTGTATCTGATTTCGTTCCACGCCGACGCCCCATTCCCGGCGGGTATCGCGGCCGATCGGCAATTGCGCGCCGCTTTCGACCCCGCAGGTACCTGGTTCGATGGTGGGATGACGCCGATGGTGTACCGACTTGGCGCTGGAAAAGAGCTGGTTGAGGTCATGGTCGGTCTGGATCCGTTCCGGCTCGACCCCTGGTTCGACCCGGCCGATTCGGCGCCGATCGCCGCGCTGGGGCCCGCCCAGCCGTGAGCATGGATCGCGCCCTGCCCACCCGCCAGCGGCCGTGGTTGGGTCGCTGGCCGCTGCTCGCCGTGCTGGCGGCCGCGGTCGCGGCCGTGCTGTGGTTGTCGATTGCGGCCCGAGGAAGTGCTTCGGTGCCCGAAGGGTTGCAATGGACTGAGGTCAAGCAAGGCGCGCTTGAGGATCGGGTCAGCGGCGTCGGCGAATTCATCTCGACAGCGCAGCGCAACTTGCTCGCCGCCGATGCCGGCAGCGTGCTCGCCGTGTACCGGGCGGCCGGCGACCAGGTGGCCGCCGGTGCGCCGATCCTGCGCCTCGGCAACAAGCAACTGGAACTGGAACTGGAAACCGCCGAGAGCGAGGCGCGTCGTCTGGAACTGGAACAGGAACAGCAGGCGCTGGACGATCAGGAAGCGCTGGAGCGCGCTGAGATTGCGGTCGAGGATGCCGAGTTCGAGCGGCGCACCGCGGGCAGCGAGCGCGAGCTGAATGCGGCTCTGTTCCAGCGCCAATTGATCTCGCGTCTGCAATTCCAGACCATCGAGGCCAAGGCCGAGCAGGCGGAAAGCCGCCACGCTTCCGCGCAGCGCCTGCTGCGCCTGGTGCAAAGCCGGCAGCGCCGCGGTGGCGCACTGCGCGCGGAGGCGATCGGGCTCGCGCGCATCAAACGCGACCGGCTGCGTGAACGCGTGGCCGGGCTCCATCTGACCGCCCCGGTCGATGGCTGGGTCAAGTCGGTGGCGGCCAAGGTCGGTGATCGCGTTGCGGCCGATACGGTGCTGGCCACGGTCGGACCGGTCACGCCGGATGCGGTGCGGCTGTTGTTCCCGCAGGAGGCGCTCGGCCGACTGAAGCCGGGGGTCGCCATCGAAATCCAACTCGGCGACCAGCACCTGGCCGGCGAGTTGTTGCGGGTCGCGCCGGACCCAGAGCAGGGCCAGATCGTCACCGAGGCCCGAGTCGCGGCCTTGCCGGCAACCGCGCGGATCGGCATGGCGGTGCGCGGCGACGCCCTGTTCGGCCGGCTGGAAAACGCCGTCTATGCGCGCTCGGCCCTGCTGCCGACAAGTGCGACCGGCGGCATCGATATATTCCGCGATCGCGGCGATCGTATCGAGCGCCTGCGTCTGAGCGGCGTGAGCAATGTCGGTGGCGCGTTGGTATTTCCGAGTGGACTGCGGCCCGGCGACCGGGTTGCGGTCGACGACCGGATCGCCGCGCATTGACGCGATCGAACCCCAACCATCCAGGCAATCCAGGCAACCCATGACCGAACCGGCCACCCCTCAGCCGCTCGTGCAACTGCGCGCGCTCAGCAAGTTTTATCGCACCGCTTCGGTGGAGACTTGCGCCTTGAACGCGATTGAGCTTTGCATCGCGCCGGGCGAATATCTGGCGATCACCGGGCGCTCCGGCAGCGGCAAGTCCACGCTGCTGTCGGTGCTCGGCTTGATGGAACCCTTCGACCAAGGCAGCTACCACTTCCAGGGCCGTGACCTGGGCGGGCTTTCCGGCCGCGAGGCGGCCGGCCTGCGCGGCCGCCAGATCGGCTTCGTGTTCCAGTTTTTTCATCTGATCGGCGATCTGAGCGTGGCCGACAATATCGGCCTGCCGATGGCCTATGCCGGTGCGGGCGCGGCCGCGATCAAGGCGCGGGTGACGATGCTCGCCGAGCGGCTCGGCATCGGCCACCGCCTGCAGCATCTGCCCGGCCAGTTGTCGGGTGGCCAGCAACAACGCGCGGCGATCGCCCGCGCCCTGGTCAACGATCCGCCGCTGCTGCTGGTCGATGAGCCGACCGGCAATCTCGATAGCGACAGTGGCGCCGAGGTCATGCGCCTGCTCGCCGAATTGCACGGCGAGGGCCGCAGCATTTGCCTGGTCAGCCACGACATCAGCCTGCTCGGCGACGCCAGCCGGCGCCTGGAGATGCGCGATGGGCGGCTTGGGCCCGCCGTCGCCGCAGCGACCGATCGGCGATGAGCGCGCTGACCCGTCTGGTCGGGCGAACCGCGCTGTCGCGGCTCGCCCGCGACCGCCAATTCGTGGTGTTTGCCCTGTTGTCGCTGGTGCTGACCGGCGTGTTGCTGGCATTTTCCGGGAGCTGGCTGATCGGGGTGCTGACGTTTCGCCCCGCCTACGCCAACCCGGAACAGCTCTGGTCGCTGCGCATCGTCGAGCCGGCGCTCGAAGCCGGGCACCCGGGCGCGCAGGCTTCGATCGCCGCGGTGTACCGATTGGCGCTGCAGCAGAAGGCGCTGGATCGGATAGCGGTCGCCGAACCGAAGCAACTGCGAATCGAAGGGGATCGCCGCGATCAGGGCGTGTCGGTGCGTGCGCTGATGGTCTCGGACGACCTCTGGTCGATGCTCGGGTTGACATCGCTGCGCGGGTCGCCGCCGCGGTCGGATCGTCAGGAGGCCGCCATCAGCGAACAGCTCGCGATCGCGCGGTTTGGCGGCGGCGATGCCGCACTGGGCCAGACGCTGTACCTGGAATCGGGGGCATTCCGAATCAGCGCCGTACTGTCAGCCGGATTCCTGGCGCCGGAAGCGATCGCCCCGCAACGTCGAGGCGAAAATCGCGTGGACCTGATCCTCGGACGGTCCCCGTCCGCAGCCGATCCGGCGGCCGAAGGCCGGGATGCCAGCAAGGAAATGAGTCTGATTGGGCAGAGTAGCCTGGGGCAGTCGCAGTTGCAGGCACTGCTCGATGCCGAGGTTGCAGCCATCGGTCAAAGCCTCGGTGGCAGAGCATTCCGCATCGAAATTCAGCCGCTACCCGCGGCCATGCGTGGTAACGAGCTGGCGCTGGTGGGATCGTTCGCCGCGGTCGCCGCACTGCTCGCCCTGACCGCGCTCGCCAGCCTGACCCTGGTGGCCAGTGGCCGCTTCCTTGCCCAGCGCCGGGACCAATCGGTGTTGCTCAAGATCGGCTTTCGACCGGCGCATGCGGCCTTGTTCGAGGCAGCGGAAATCGTGCTGTTGCTGGTTGCGGCAGGCGTGCTCGCGGCACCGGTCGTGCTGACCGTGGTCGCCCTGAGCGACTACGCGCCGGCGACCCGAGGACTGGTCGACGCGGCATTTATGCTCCGATTGGTTTTCCTATGGTTCGCTTATCTGGCGGTCGCCGGGCTGCTGCTCGCCCTCGGCTTGCAGGCCAGCAGGACGCGGGATACGGCCGGCAGTGGCGCGCGGGGCGCGGCGGCGATCCGGGTCAGCCTGCCGTTGTTGCGCGCCTTGCAGGCCGGGCAGACCCTGGTGGTGCTGGCGGTGCTCAGCGCCAGCCTGGCCCTGGTCGGCGATGCCTGGCGGGTACTCGCGGTGACCCGCCACACCGCGTTCGATGCGGTGGTGCAGATTCGTCCGAACTTTCCGCCCGGCACCCCGGTGGCATCGCGGTCCGAAGCACTGGAACGCATGCGCGATGCCCTGGCCCGGCTACCGGGGGTCGAGCAAACTGCTCTCGCCTCCGGCCCGGCGTTGGAGCTGATCGGCAACGGGGTGAGCTACCGTGGTCCGCGCGATATCGGCAGCCATCGCATTGTGGGGCGCAGCGCTGGGGGCGGGATCATCACCAGAAATGACGGCCCGGCGTCGGTCGGCGCGGCCGAAATCGACTACAGCATCATGCCGATCCAGGTCGAACCGGCTTTCTTTTCCATCCTGGGCTATCGCCTGCGCGCCGGCCGCGCGTTGGAAGGTCTGGACCGGAATGCCGTGGTGCTGAGCCCGGAGGCGCGCCGTGCCCTGTTCGAAGGCGAGGCCGGTGTCGGCGAATTGGTACCGGCGCCGCCGCCAACCAACGCGGCCGATAGCTGGCATGGCGGACTGCGGGTGGTCGGCATCGCCGATGCCGGCCGGGTGTTCGATGCCGTCCCCGGCTTCAACCCTTTTGCGACCACGCCGGTGGTCTTTCTGCCGTGGTCGCGGGACCCGGCCCAGGGGGGCGCCGCCGAACCAGCGCCGGTGGTGGTGCTTCGACACCGGCCGGGCGCGGCACCCGATCCGGTGGCGTTGCAACAGGCACTTGATGTCAGCGTCGGCGCCGCGTTCAAGGTGCAGGTTCAGCACCTGGGCGTCGAAGTTCGGCGGCGCCTGCGGCGTCACCTACTGGCTGCTGGTATCGCCGTGGCGCTTGGTCTGCTGGTGGTGCTCAGCGCCGCCCTGGGCGCCCTGGGCACGATGCGGCTGATCGCCGAAACCAGGCGTGCAGACCTGGCCGTGCGCATGGCCATCGGCGCCTGGCCGGGACGGGTCGCGCGCGAGTTATTGCTCGCTGAGCTGCGCTGGCCGGCCCTGCTGGCGGTCGCTTGGGGGCCGCTCAGTCTGCTGTTCGGGGTGGTCGCCGAGGCCATCGGATGGACCTGGGCCGGCCCGCTACCGGCGATCGCTTCGGCCATCGCGGTGCTCGGCATTCTGGCGATCGGTCTGTATGCCGGACTGGCTCGCACCCTGGCCCTGCGCCCGCTGGAGATTCTCCGCGAGGTCGATGCCGGGCAATAGCCTTTCGATGATTGGCACGGGCGACCCGCCGGGTTGCCGTGACGGTTTGGCGGGGCGGTATCGACGCTGGGGTTCGCTGCTCTGTCGTAGGCTGGCGGTGAGCGTAGCGAACCCCAGCATTTGGCAGCGTGGCATCGACGCTGGGGTTCGCTGCGCTCACCACCAGCCTACCTTCGCTGCGCTCACCACCAGCCTACCTTCGCTACGCTCACCACCAGCCTACGTTCGCTGTGCTCACCGCCAGCCTACGCCCGCCGTAACCACAGGCCGCCGACGGCGATCAGGGTGAGCGCGGGCAGCAGGTAGGCGAGTACCACCGGTAGGCCGAGCACGGCGGACAGGTCGATCGCGGTCGGTTGCAGGACGATGGTGTAGCCGACCGCGACCACCAGGCCGAACAGCAGGCGTTTGCCGAAGCCGCCCGAGCGCAGGCTGCCGAATACCAGCGGCAGCGCCAGCAGCAGCGGCGCGATCACGTTGAGCGGGAACAGCAGGCGCGCCCACCAGGCGTTGACGAAGGCGCTGTCGTCGAGTGCGTTGCGGCGCAGATAGTCGATGTGCTGGCTGAGGTCGCGCGCGCTCTGGTAGCGCGGCTGCACGATCGATAGCGACATCAGGCGAGGGTCGATCGCGGTCGGCCAGTCCAGCCCCTCGCTGCGTGCGGTGAGCACGGCATCGTCGGTGAAGCGGTAGCTGGTAGTTTTTTGCAGGTGCCAGCGGCCTTCGCGGTAATCGGCCAGGTCGGCGCGGGTGATCGCGAGCAGTCGCCCGACCGCGTCGAAGCGATAGATGCGCACGTCGATCAGCTCGATCGTGCCGGGCAGTACCCGGCCCTGGCGGGCGTTGACCAGTTCGTCGCCGTCGCGCGCCCACAGGCCGCTGCTTGAGGAGGCGATCATATTCATCGACTTGGCGGCGACCGCGATGCCCTGGGCGCGACGCTCGCCCTCCGGTCCCAGGGTCTCACCGATCCACATCACCGGCAGAGTCAGAAGCAGGATGGTGGCCAGCGCGGAAGCGGCCAGCCGGGCCTTGGAAAAGCCGGCGGCGCGCAGCGCGGTCAGCTCCGCGGTCGGCGCCAAAGCGCCCATGCCGAGCACTGCGCCGAGCACCGCGGCCACACCGAACATCTCGTAGGCGCGGCGCGGCAGGGTCCAGGCGATATACACCGCGATGGTGCCGAGCGTGGTGTTGCCCTGGCCGATCTGGTCCAGTTGCTTGAGCAGGGCGAATAGCGCATCGATGCCAGTCAGCAGCAGCCAGACCAGGGCCAGCGCCAACAGAATATGCCGGGCGATCAGCCGGTCGGCGTGTTTGATCATGCGCTGCGCTCCCGGGGCGCCGGCAGCCGTTCGGCTGCAAAGATCAGCGCCAGTGCGGTCAGCAACACCGCGGCGTGCGCCCACCACAGGCCGAACGCCATCGGCATCTGCCCGAGCGCCAGCCAGCCACGACCAAGCGCGAGCAGGTTGCCGTACAGGAAATAGCCAAGCACCGCCGCCACGATCCGCCCGTACTGCGACTGCCGGGGCGCACTCTTGGACAGCGGCAGTGCCAGCAGCATCAACAGCGGCAGCGATAACGGCAGCCCGATTCGCCAATGCCACTCGGCGCGATCGCCGGGGGCGCTGCTCGCCCACAGTCGCTCGATCGTGCGCAGGGATTCGGCACGGTCATGGCGCGGATTGGGCGGTTCCGGCAATTCGATGTCGTTGCGTTCAAAACGCATGGTGCGAAAATTTGGCAGACCGATCTCACCCTCGACGCGAAAGCCATCGTTGAGCGACAGATAGCGCGCGGCGCCTTCGCGGTCGTAAAACATCTGGCCGCTGGCAGCGGTAACGATGTCCAGCCGGCCGTCGCGCTCGCGCTGTACGAACAGGCGCTGGAAGTGGGTGCCGCCCGCGTCCATCGCGCCGACGTAGATCACCCCGAGCTGGCCCGGCAGATCGACGAAGCGCCCCGGCTCCAGGCCGGCCACCAGCAGCGAACGATTGGCTTCGCTGACCATCTGCTCGGCCTTGGCCAAGGCCAGCGGGCTCAACCAGAACACCAGGGCGGCGAGCAGCGCGGTGATCGGCACGGCGATCAACGCCAGCGGCCGCAGCAGATCGCGGGTGCGAAACCCGGAAGCGGCGAGCACCGCCATCTCGCTATTGCGATGCAGGCGACCGAGCGCGATCAACACGCCGAGAAAGGCGCCCAACGGCAGGGTGAAGGCGACCGCATCGACCGAGCGCAGGGCGATCTGGCTGAGCAGCAAGACTGCCGGCAGCTTGCCGCGGACGATGTCGTTCAGGGTCTCGGCCAGCACATTGCCGATCAGGATCAACAGCAGCACCGCCATCACCGCGGCCAGGGCAGTGAGGATTTCGCGCAGCAGGTAGCGGTCGATCAATCGAAGCACGGGGGGCGGGGTCTGGCTGCTAAACTGGCCGTCTTTTTGACCGCTAGTGCCGCGGCGGGGCTGGCCGCAGTCTACCCGAAGCCCACCGCAGTCACGCTCGCCGCGCACTCGAAGGAATCCCATGTCGCTCACTATCCAGTTGATCGCCGCCGATGCCCTCGCCACCCCGACCGATGCGATCATCGTCGGCGTGTTCGAAGACAGCGGCCTCACCCCGGCCGCCAGCGCATTCGATCGCCAGAGTGGTGGCGCGATCAGCCGTGCATTGGAGCAGGGCGATGCCTCGGCCAGACTCGCCGCGGTCTCCCGCCTGACCGGCCTGAGCGGATTGCCGGCCTCGCGGCTGATCCTGGTCGGCCTCGGCAACTCCAGCGCGCTCGATGCCGCCGGCTTCATCAAGGCCGTGCACGAAACCGCCAAGACGCTGAAGGCCGGTCCGGTCAGGCATGCGGTGAGCTTTCTCGGCGCGGTCGCCGTGGTCGGCCGCGATGGCCAGTGGCTGCTCGACCAGCAGGTGATCGGGTTTAGCCAGCACGGCTACCGCTACGCCGCCACCAAGCCGCGCAAGGCGGGCGACGAAGGGCTCAGCGTCCTGGCGATCGCAGCTGCGGACGGCCTGGATAGCCGCGGCGGCGAGGCGGTCGCCGCGGGCATCACGCTGGCGCGCGAACTCGGCAACCTGCCACCGAATCTGTGTACGCCCACGCATCTGGCCGAGACCGCGCTGCGCCTGGCTGGCGAACTGCCCAATTTCCGAACCGAAATCCTCGACCAGGCCGACATGGAAAAGCTCGGCATGGGCGCCCTGCTCGGGGTCGCGCGGGGCAGTGTCCATCCGCCCAAATTGATCGTCATGCACTACCGGGGCGCCGGCGATGCCGCGCCGCAGGTGCTGGTCGGCAAGGGCGTCACTTTCGATACCGGCGGCATCAGCATCAAGCCGGGCGCGGCCATGGACGAAATGAAATACGACATGTGCGGCGCCGCCGCGGTATTCGGCACCTTGCAGGCGGTGGCGCGGATCGGCCTGCCGCTCAATGCGATCGGCATCGTGCCGGCGGTCGAGAACATGCCGGACGGCAATGCCTATCGTCCGGGCGATGTGCTGAGCTCGATGTCCGGACAGACCATCGAAGTGCTGAATACCGACGCCGAGGGCCGGCTGATCCTGTGCGATGCCCTGCACTACGCGCGCCGCTTCAAGCCGGAGCGGTTGCTCGATATCGCCACCCTGACCGGCGCCTGCGTGGTCGCCCTGGGCAAACACGCGCACGGACTGATGAGCGAAGACGACACCCTGGCCGACGAGTTGCTGGCCGCCGGTGTGCGCGTCCACGACCGCGCCTGGCGGCTGCCGCTGTGGCGCGATTACCAGTCGCAGCTCGACAGCAACTTCGCCGATATGGCCAATATCGGCGGCAAGCACGCCGGGGCGATCACCGCCGGTTGCTTCCTGTCGCGTTTCACCCGCGACCTGCGCTGGGCGCATCTGGATATCGCCGGCACCGCCTGGGACGAGGGCCGCAAGGGCGGCGCCACCGGTCGCCCAGTCGCCATGTTGGTCGAGTGGCTGCGCGGCTGCGCGGCAGCTAGGGACTAGGGGCGGAGCCAACACCGACGATTTCGTTTATTGCGCGTTGCGTTTATTGCGATTAAAGTAGGAACATTCTCTGCCCGATACCACCGGAGTTCGCCATGGCCACCACCGGCCTGCCCAGGATGACACCGCCCGCCGCGCGCGAAGTGCGAGCGGCCGCCCAGAGTCAACGGGACTTGGCGGCCCACCTCACCACCCGGTCCGAGATTCAGCGCGTGCAGATCTTCGACGACCAGAATCAGGCCCATCAGCTCGAGCTGCCCGCTTCGGCCCTGCGTCTGCTGGTGGATATTCTGGCCGAACTGGCCGGGGGCAACGCGGTCAAGGTTGTCCCCATCCACGCCGAGTTGACCACCCAGGAAGCGGCCGATCTGCTCAAGGTCTCCCGTCCGCACTTGGTCAAACTACTGGAGGACGGCGTATTACCGTTCCACCGCACCGGTAAACATCGGCGCGTGCGCTTCGCGGACTTGATGTTGTACAAGGGTCGCCGCGACCGCGCCAGCGAACAGGCGATGACCGAACTGGCGAAGCAAGCCCAGGAATTGCGTATGGGCTACGAATGAGGCATTCGTCATTCACCGCGGTCTACGACGCCTGTGTCCTGTATCCCGCAGCGGTCGTCGCCGCCGCACAGCGCCAACGCGCCCAGCTCAAACATCCACCGCTGGAAGTGGCTCGGTACATCGATATGCTGCAAGCTCAAGGCCTTGTGCAAACGGCCAAGTTGCTGTTCACGTATCAAGCGATCCTATAAAGCCGCCCCGACGCCCGCCCCATGCCCAAAGCCGACTTCTACCTGATCGACAAACCGCGCTTCCGCGCGCAGCCCTTGCTCCTGGTCTGCGAGCTGGCGCGGATGGCCTTCGACCGGCAGATTCCGACCCTGATCCATTGCCGCAGCCGCGAACAGGCCGACCTGCTCGACGAATTGCTGTGGGAGTTCGACCCGGATGCGTTTCTGCCGCACCAGACCGCCGGCGACGGCGAGGACGACGACATCACCCCGATCGTCCTGGTTCCGCCCGAGGCCGACAGCCCGATGCGGCCACTGGTGATCAACCTGCGCGATGCCTGCGTGCCGATCGGTGCCGACAACGTCAAGGAGATCGTTGCCGCCGACAGCGCCGAACGCGAAGGTTCGCGTGCCCGGTGGAAGGAATACGCCGCGCGCGGCTACCAGTTGACCAAGGTCGATATGTAGCCCGGATCAAGCGCCCGCCCACGCGCAGCCCGCCCACGCGCACTTGCGCGGTCGGTGCAAAACCCGCATGGTGGGCGCTCAGCCACTGGCCGCAACCATGACCTATCTACCGCGCAGCCCCGAAGAAGTCGCCAACGCCCTGACCCATGGCATCGGCGCAATCGCCAGCCTGATCGGTGGCGTGGTGCTGATCGTGCTCGCCGGCTTGCGTGGCGATCGCTGGCAGGTGGCCAGCGCGATCGTGTTCAGCGTCGCCCTGCTGTTGCTGTATGCCGCCTCCACCGCCTACCACGCCAGCCGCCACCCGATCCGCAAGCACCGGCTGAAGATCCTCGACCACGCCGCCATCTATTTGGTGATCGCCGGCACCTACACGCCGTTCACCCTGGTCGCCCTGCGCGGGCCCTGGGGCTTCGGCCTGTTCGTCGCAGTCTGGACCATGGCGCTGGCTGGGGTGGTGTTCAAACTGTTCTACACCGGTCGCTTCAAACGTACTTCGACCCTGCTCTATCTGGCCATGGGCTGGCTGATCGTAATCGCCGCCGCGCCGATGTGGCGGGCGCTGTCCGCCGCCACCCTGGCCTGGCTGGCCGCTGGTGGTCTGGCCTATACCGTCGGCACCGTGTTTTATTTGAACCAGCGCCTGCGTTACGCGCACGCGGTCTGGCACCTGTTCGTGCTCGCCGGTAGCGGTTGCCACTTCGTCGCCGTGTACGCGCAAGTCGCTACGGCAGCCGCCAGCTAATTTCGCATCCCGAAAGTCCTGCAACCGGTTCAAGTCTTGTCCAACGAGGGATGAACCTGGATGGGCAGGTTCTGGCGAGTGGCCAGGAATGCGCGGTGGGTCGATCATTCGAACTGATGGTGATCGACAGAATGATTCGAAGGATCGTACGCTGGCTGCCCGGAGGCGAACGGTCGCCAGTCCTAAACCTTTGTGGATGGTCCCGCATCGAAAGCCGCGATTACCTGCGCTGCCCCATGCAGCCACAATCTCGGGAGCCTGATATGCGCCGTCGACCTGGTTTTCAGATCATCCTTGCCCGCCTGTGCCTGTTGCTCCCTTCCCTCGCTATGGCGGCGATGGCGGCGCCGGCCGAGCCGGCCGAGCCGGCCAAGGTGATGCTGATGGGCCTGTTCCACTTCGCCAATCCGGGCAAGGACATGGTCAAGGGCCGTGTCATTGATGTGCTGCGAGCGCCGAACCAAACCTACCTCGATGCCCTGGCCGTCCGCCTGACGAAATTCCGGCCGACCGACGTCCTGGTGGAGTGCAGCCCATCCGCTCAGGGAAAGTTTGACGAACGTTTTCGCGCGTACCTGGCGGGGCGCTTTGTGCTGCCTTCGAATGAGATCTATCAGATCGGCTTTCGGGTTGCCAAGCGCGCCAGCCTGTCGCGCGTTACCTGCTTTGACGAGGACGAGATCGGATGGAATGCGCAGCCGATGTTCGATTACATCGAAAAGCACGAGCCCCAGGTCAAGCAGGACGTGGATGCACGGTTTCAGTCCTTGTCGGCCAGTTTGGATGAGGAACAGTCGACTCTGTCGTTGGCGCAGTTGCTACGACTGGCCAATGACCCTCGCCGCGACGCCGGCAACAAGGCCCTGTATCTGCTCACCAATGACGTGGACGCGGGTGGCAGGTTTGCCGGTGCGGACGCCGCGGCAAGCTGGTGGCACCGAAATTTCCGCATGTACGCCAACATCCAGAAGGCCGCCGCGCCAGGTCGGCGCGTGATCGCGCTGGCCGGACAGGGCCATACCGCAGTCATGAAGGACCTGTTGGCCGTGGATGAGCGCCGTCAAGCCGAAGATGTGCGGGTCTTTTTGAATGACGATAGGCGTGCTCGAGGCAGTCAAAGTCATTGATTTCGTGCCGTGCACAGCCCAGACCCGGCTGAAGTTTCAAGGAGGCCGGCATGGCCCGATAACACAGGGTCCAGGTTCTCGGCGGGTACGCATGCCACGTAGCCCGCTGGTCCTTGCACCAGTCGCTCCGGGGTTCAGTTGGCGCTGGTCGCGTCCAAGCGCTCGCCGCAGCGATGGCAGTAGCGGGGCCGCGCCACGTGTTCGGGCTCGCCGCAGCGCGGGCAGGGACTTGGGCTGTCACGGTTGGCGGCTTGGGTTGGCGCCGGACCCTGGACCAGCTCGGCGGCATAGATGCCGGTTGGTACCGCGATGATGCCGTAGCCGATGATGATGATCAGTGTGGTGATGAACTGCCCGAGCGCCGTATGCGGCGTGATGTCGCCAAAACCCACCGTGGCCATGGTCACGATCGCCCAGTAGATCGAATGCGGGATGCTGTTGAAGCCGTTTTCCGGCCCCTCGACCAGATACATCAAGGCACCAAACACGGTCGCCAGTGTTACCACCACTGATACGAACAACAAGATCTTGCGCCGGCTGCGCCGCAGGGCCGAGATCAACATGCTGGCTTCGCTCTGGTAGCGAACCAACTGTAGTACCCGGAAGGCGGCGTGATAGCGGCTATGCCACAACTGCATGCTATCCAGTATGGCGATCAGCACGCTGATCATGATCGCGATGATCAGGCCGATGTCGAACCAGCGTTCGCCCCGACGCTCATGGTGAAACAGGATGCGGTAGGCACGGAAGCGCCAGCCGTCCGGACGGGCGGGGTGGAAAAACGGTTCAAACAACGACGCTGCCTGGGTCTGGCCTGCTGTCATCCATGTTCCTGCGGGCTAGCCGCGATCGTTTGGGTAAGCTGTCACCAGCCACCACGTCGGGGTCTGGCCCAGACGTTCGCACGGAACAAGTGGACCGCCAGTGCCGGCATGGTCCATGGCTGCGTCGGCATCGCCGGCCGTTGCGGCCGGCGATGCTGATTCACGGTGTGGTGATGTCATGCACCCGCTTATTCGAAGCCATCAGCGAACACATCGCTGCAGCCCACCACCTCAACGTCGTCGATGTACCAGCCATCCGGCACGCTGCCGACCGAACCATCGGTAATGGCGCGGAAGCGGAAACGAACGTTCTGGCCGGCAAAGTCGTCGATATCCAGGCTAGCGGTGGTGTAGGGTTGGGTGCCACACCAGGCGATTTCCCCGGCGCTCAAGGGGCCATCATAAAAGTCCTCCAGAACCTTGGTAGCCGGAATGGCCGCCCAGGTGCCGCCGTTGTCGCTGGACACCTCGACAAATCCGCCATCGAAACAAGCGCTTGGCGGGTTGTCTTCCATGGTTACATCGTGCTTGAAGCGCAGCAGCAGGAAGTTCTGGCCGGTCGGCAGCGAGATCGAAGGAGAGATCAGACGTTGGTCGGATGCCGAAGCCACATCGACCGCCAGCCAGGCACTGGCGCCACTGAACGGACGCGCGGTGCTCTTATTCCAGGTCGTGCCGGACACCGGGTCGGTGGCCCAGCCGTTCACGCCGTTTTCCATGTTGTCGCGGAAGTGGTTGACCAGGGACTGGCCGACCGCGCACTGGCCAGCGGCGGGCCGGGTGGTGAAGGTGAACACGGTGGAATTGGTGCCGGGGCCGCAAACGTTGATCGCCCTTGCGCGCCAAAAATACTGGGTGTTGTGCGCAAGCACCGGCGGCAGTTGAGCCTGGGTCGCGGTCGATGCGGCGCTGGTAAAGACAATATTGCTGAATGCCGCGTCCGTGGCGACCTCCGCAACATAGGTTTGGCCCTGGGCTGCCGTTGTCCAGACCAATAGCGGGTTGGTCGCGAGGCTGGTCGCGGCATCGGCCGGCGATTGCAATGTGGGGCCCGCTGGCGTGTTGCTGAACACGGTCAGTTCGACCGAGCGCGAACGCGTGGGGCTCGGTGCGCCGCCGGTAGCGTCGACCGTGATGTCATAAACGCCGGCCGCGGCGGCACCGGTATTGCTTATGGTCAGCAGGCTATTGCCGGGTACCGAGGCCACCGTGGGCGGTGAAAACGCAACCGTGGTGCCGGCCGGGTGGCCGCTGGCGCCCAAGGTGGCGGCGCCGGAGAACCCATTGTAGGCATGGGTTTCGACCTGGAAGGTGGCGTCGTCGGGCGCGCAAATCTGTTTGCGCAGCGGCACCGCCGCCAGCCCGAAGCTCGGCGAACCGCAGCTCGGGAATTTGAACGCGCCGGCGCGCAGGGTCCAGGTGGTGCCGCTGGCGGCGAAATACTCGTTGATGTACCAAAAAGTGCAGTCGTCGCTTGGATCCACATTCATCGAGGTGTAATCGCCCCAACGCCGGGTGCCGGCGGTCAGGCCGCCTCCGCCGGCAACGAATTCGCCTTCACCCTGGGCCATCACCCCCAATTCATCGTGCTCCAGCCGGCCGGTGTAACGAATGCCGGGGAACAGGCTGCTGCTGGAAGCGCTGTAGCCCAGCGCCAGGTTGCCGGAACTGTCAGCAGCGATCGAGCCCATCCAGCGGTGGATGCCATCGCTGACGCCGGGGGCAAAGGTGCTGTCCTGATAGAGCACCGGGTTGTTGCCAGGGCTGCGCACTTCCCACCAGCGGATGCCGGCGAGCCCGGGCGCTGCTTCCACCGCCTGGTTGGTAACGATCGATTCGTAGCTGCCGTAATTCCGATAGGCGGCACGATGGATCGGCCGCTGCCGGTAAGACAGGATGTCGACTGCACCCAGCGGGGGCGGCTGCGGAATGCAACTGCGGCCGACACAGGGGAAGATTGTGTCGTACGGCGCAATGCTCAACACCGACGACAGAACAAACGATGAATTGGCCGGCGTGGCGAAGTCGATGGTGAACTTCCAGATAGCGAGTGCATCCTCGGTTGCGCCGTATGGACCGCCATCGTCCATGGCCGCCAGATAATAGGCCGGACTGCCTGGCGGCGGCAGGGCCGAACCATCGACATCGGCCGGCAGCAGGCCGTCGCCCAGAAACTGCGCCACGCCCGGTGCCAGGTCATTGACGAACGACACCACGGTGGGCGTCGGATTGCCGGCCAGCATCTGCGCACGATCGATGGCGTAGGCGCCGATCTGGTTGGCGTTGACCTCGCGGGTGCTGATCAAATAGGCGTTGGGCCACACGCCGTATTTTGGATAATCGGGGAACGTGCTGGTGGGAAACGCCCAGCGAAAGTAGCTGCCCAGTGGGTTACCAGAGACCGACAGCGCAACGCAATTGAAGAAGCCTGGCCCGTTGCTGTCCGAGAACTGGGTGAGCAGCCAGCGGTCGGCGAGTTGGTCGTAAAGAACGATCGGATCGCCAGCGTTCTCGTTCTGACAGTCGCCGCCGAAACCGGAAAACAGCGTGTTGATGTTGGCCGGCCCGAACAACGACGTGCCGGTCTTGCTGAAGATTTGAAACGAAGCATTGGCCATGCGCACATAGTGATTCGGTCCGACATCGCCGACCGGGTCGGGCGGGTTGGCGGTGCCGGTGCCGACGGCAAAGTTCTGGGTGGGTGGCGGCATGGGCTGCACCCCCAAGGCGCCCTGCACGACGCGATCGACATCCTGCGGGCCCACGCGTGGCTTGCCGGGAGCGTCCGGATCGATCATCAGACTGCCGAAGAAGGTGCCGAACTCGTCCGGCGGAGGAATCACCGCCATGTCGCGCAGGGGCGGCGAAACATCGAAAAACTGGGCGGTCGGGGTCTCCCGAAAATGCCCCTCGACCTTTGGCACTTCGTCAGCGGCGAAGCTGTCTTGGAAAAACAGCACGGCCGCTGCTGCGGCCACAAGACCTACCGACCTGATCAACATAACCCGCCCTCCCTCAAGTGAACAGCAACTCGACGCGAAGCCGGACCGGCCCCGGTCACCAATATCAGACTACCCAAGTCGCAGATGCTATCGCAGTCGCCGGAGATTTTCGCCTTTTTCCGCTCCACCGCGCGGAATTGGCCTGCGCCACGAGCGGCCGCCCCGGGCCGGCCCAACTTGCCCGCCAGAAACGGCCGGCCCGGCGCCGCCGGGCGCGCACCGTGGCGCGCCGCTTGCTTGCACCCCCGCAACAGGGGCTTTTGCCTGACCAGGGTCATCCAGATAGCGAATTCCCTCGACCAGCGGGTGTGCGATGCTTGACCTCGACCGCGCACACAGCAAACATCGGAGGCCCAAACCGAGCGCAAGGGGAGAATCGCGATGCCTGCCTATACCACCGATCAGATTCGCAACATCGCCCTGGTGGGCCACGCCGGGTCCGGCAAGACCACGCTGTTCGAGGCCTTGCTGCTGGCCGGTGGTTCGATCCAGAACGCCGGGACGATCGAGCGCGGCGGCACGGTGTCCGATTTCGATCCGATGGAGCGGGCGCGCCAGCATTCGCTGAATACCGCGATCGCGTCGATCGACCACGGCGGCATCCACGTCAACCTGATCGACACCCCCGGCTATCCGGATTTTCGTGGCCCGATGTTGACCGCGCTGGCCGCGGTCGAGACCTGCGTGGTGGTGGTCAATGCCGCGGTCGGGATCGAGGCCAGCACCCAGCGGATGATGGATTACGCCAAGTCGCGCGGCCTGTGCCGGGTGCTGCTGATAAACAAGATCGACAGCGAAGGGGTGGACCTCGAAGCCTTGGTCGAGCAGTTGCGCGAGGCGTTCGGGCCGGAATGCCTGCCGATCAATCTGCCGGCGCGCGGCCGCGAGGCGGTGGTCGACTGCTTTTTCACGCCGAGCGGCGACAGCGATTTTTCCAGTGTCGCCGACGCCCACCAGCGCATCATCGACCAGGTGGTCGAAATCAACGACAAGGTGATGGACCGCTACCTCGAGCAGGGCGAGCAGGGCCTGAGCGGCCAGGAACTGCATGACGCTTTTGAACAGTGCCTGCGTGAGGGCCATCTGGTGCCGTTGTGTTTTGCCTCTGCGCGCAGCGGCGCCGGGGTCCGCGAGTTTCTGGAGCTGGCCGAAAAACTGCTGCCCAACCCGCGTGAGGCCAACCCGCCGCCGTTTCGCAAGGGCGAAGGCGAGTCGGTGGTCGATGTACAGGCGCTGCCGGATCCGAACCGGCATGTGCTGGCCGATGTGTTCAAGATCGTCAACGACCCATTTGTCGGCAAGCTCAGCGTGTTCCGCATCTACCAGGGCACGGTGCGCAAGGACAGCCAGTTGTTCATCGACGACGGCAAGAAGCCATTCAAGGTCGGCCACCTGTTCAAGCTCAAGGGCAAGGAGCACGCCGAGATCGACGACGCCATCCCCGGCGACATCGCGGCGGTGGCCAAGGTCGAGGACATCCACTTCGACGCGGTGCTGCACGACTCGCACGACGAGGATCAGTACCACTTGAAGCCGCTGGAATTTCCGCAGCCGATGTTCGGACTGGCGATCGAGCCGGCGACCCGCGGCCAGGAGCAGAAACTCGGCAGCGCGCTGCTGCGCCTGGCCGAAGAAGACCCGTGCTTCCAGATCGAACATAACAAGGAATTGAACGAACTGGTCATCCGCGGCCTCGGCGAGCTGCACCTGCGGGTGATGTTGGAGCGGCTCAAGGAGCGTTATGGCGTCGAGGTCAAGAGCCGCAAACCGCGGATCGCCTATCGCGAGACGATCGCCGCCGAGGCCGAAGGCCACCACCGTCACAAGAAGCAGACCGGCGGCGCCGGCCAGTTCGGCGAAGTGTTCCTGCGCGTCGAACCGCTGCCGCGCGGCGGCGGCTTCGAGTTCCAGTCCAAGGTGGTCGGCGGCGCCATTCCCGGCCAGTTCATTCCGGCGATCGAGAAGGGCGTGCGCATCGCCTTGGCGCAGGGCGCGGTGGCCGGCTACCTGATGCAGGACCTGAAAGTCACCGTGCTCGATGGCAAGTATCACGACGTCGACTCCAAGGAAATCGCCTTCGTCACCGCCGGCAAGAAGGCGTTTATCGATGCGATCGGCCGCGCAGCGCCGCAGGTGCTGGAACCCATCGTGCACCTGGAAGTGACCGTACCCGAGAACCACATGGGCGATATCACCGGCGGGCTCGCGAGCAAGCGCGCGCGCATCCATGGCACCGACAGCAACCGCGAAGGCGAATTGGTGATCAAGGCGCTGGTGCCGCTCGCCGAAGTGCAGGATTATTCCAGCGAACTCAAGGCCAGCACCCAGGGCAGTGGCCGCTACCAGATCGAATTCAGCCATTACGAACCGGTGCCGGTGCAGGTGCAGAAGCAACTGGTCGACGCCTGGCGACCGCATGCGGAAGAGGATTGACGGGTGTTCGGTTTTAGGTTTTAGGTTTTAGGTTTTAGCTATAGGTTGTGCTGAGCGCGGCGAAGCGCAACAGGCATTGCCGAGACCTCGCTTCGAATCGTTGCGCTTCGCTGCGCTCAGCACAACCTATGCCCCCAGGCCCCCCCCCCCCCCCCCCCCCCCCCCCCCCCCCCCCCCCCCCCCCCCCCCCCCCCCCCCCC
>JBFXKH010000047.1:0-22671 GCA_050173995.1 Lysobacterales bacterium
GCGCAACCTCTGCTTCCGCGAGAAAAAGCATTGCGGATGCGGTCATATGCAACATGTACGAAACGAGATAGTTCGGCACAACAGTTGGGGTTGATCCCTGACCGTGGCCGCCCAATCTATTTCTGCCTGTTGGCACACCACTCTCAAGAATACTTCTAAGCGAGCCATAATGGCTCTGCCAGAAAGATGGTATGAGCCCGTTGTCCAGACATACCTGAATCAGATCTTTGGCCGGAGCAGTTTTGCTGTATGTCCACCTCTTCTTGTCGCAGATAGCCTTCATCAGGCTCTCGAATGCCTTTAGGCATTCGTTAAGTGCTTCTTTGGAATTGCCTTTCCGGTAATGCTCGTGCGCCTTAAGAAATTCCTGCTGTGCTCCAGCATAATGCTTGCCGTTCAGCAAGCACAGCAGCGGCTTCACTACCTCGACGTGCAATAGCTCGGAGTCTATACGATTAATCTCAGAGTTGGAGTACTGAAACCCGACACCATGCTCCAAAAAGCGAGTATTAAGTTCCGAAATCGCGGCATCAGCTATTTTCGAAAAATCATTTCGTCCTAAATATTCAAATTTGCGTGTACCATGATCGATCAGGCGGAATGACAGCTCGACCACATCCAAAGCTTGCTCAGTGTCATCGACATTGAGAAGAAACTCCACCAACTCCTCCAGAAAATTCCTTTGTCCGTAGTCCCTCGCTGGGGGTAGGCGAAAGATACCATACTCGCGACACAGGGCTTGAACTATAAACTCATATGCAGGTTTAACCTGCCATCCAAAGTATTGATCCGCAGAGCCTAGAGCATCGAACCATATGTGTATTATCTGAGTGCGCAGCGGTCCAGGGAGGACCGAATACGTGTAGACGTCCGGAACCTCTTTTCGGAGTTTTTTCTGGCGCTTTGAAAACAGATCCAGGATGGTCATTGACTCTTCTCACGCCCGCACCGTGGAAAATCGGAGACCTGCGCGCATTGTGCGCAGATCCATTCAACTGCAAAGTTAGCAACCGGGCTTTCGCCACTTGCAGTGGCAACTTGCGGCGACACCCTTGACCATGGCGGTGGCAAATGCGCCGAACGCATCGTAATAGCCTAGGTATCTCTTTTCATCGACCGCCAGCCGCTGCCCAGGAAACGCTTTAAGCATAGGCGCTTTTGATGCGGCTCGGTCATCTATTACCCCTCATGGATGAAGTATGCAGTTCCTGACTTCGTTGGCCTCGGCAATTGCTTCGCTGTGCTGTGCGCTCACTGCAAACTTGATGAATGTTGCGGAAGAAAGTTGCGGACGCTTAGAAGGTCGAGTGCCACCAAACTTCCATCATTATTGGACAAGTGTCGGAGAGTTCCCGGTGTTCGGATAACTTCAATGCGACAGCCCAGTCTACAGGCTCTACCCACATAGTCGATTATAGATGTCGAATGCTTACTGCGTCAATTCGTTAGAGGTCAAGTGCACAACGCACTTTTCCCCAAGCACCTCGATGACTTTCATTGAGCAGCTTGCGTTGAATTGACACGACACCGTTGCGCGAGTTCTCCTCGCCATGCTTTTCGCGGTACTTTCTGTTGTATTCCTCATGTTGCGGAAGCAGCAGACTGCGAAGTTCGGCGCCCGTAGTCACGAAATACTCGGGCGATGCTTACTCGTCTTCTGGCAAATGCACAAGGACCCAGATATTTGAACTTTCAGCGGGCAACTGGCCTCCAAGCACCCACTTGGTCTGGGAAGTCGATTTGACCTCGATCGATGCTGCCTTAGCCCCGTTGACTGCAATGACATCGGCTTTCTTGGCGTTGCCATAGGTAACTGCGGCCATGATGCCTCGGCGCAGTAGCTCTCCAGCGACTAAGAACTCGCCAGCAAGACCCGTTGTGTGCTTTCGTGCTTGTTTGGACATGACTTCCACCGTATAAGCTCAGGCTGCCGGCCCCTCAAAGGCGTACCTACAGGAAATGCTTGCAGCGCTTCTCAGGTTGGTAACGGCCGCATGATTCGGTCGCTGTTTTTCGCTGCTGGCATCAGCGTAGTCGGCTGGTCCGTGGTTGGCAATGGCTTCGGCGCGACATGGCTTTGGCGCGCACTCCGATGTGTGAATCACCCGGCAGCAGCGAAACCCGGAACGGCGCGTTCGCCGCGCAGCCAGCGTAGGGTGTCGATCAGGTCGAACACCAGGGACAGTCCATTGATCGCGATCAGGGCCAGGGCCAAGGCTCGTTCCCATCCGGCCAGGGGCGGTTCGGTGTTTATGCGCAGCAGCAGCCAGACCAACAGCGGGATCCAGGCGATCAGGTGTGGCACCGACATCAGTCGCGACATGCCGCGTTCGATCAGCATGATCGGCATGTTGGTGGCGACCACCAGCAGGGCGGCCAGTGCCGCCCAGCGTCCGGTTTCGGTATGCAGAAGAAAAAACGGCAGCACGTTGACCGGAATCAATATCCCCGCCACCCACAGCCGCACCCATAGCGGCAGGGCGTGAAAGGAATGGTGGCAGTCGAGCAGTCGGGATTGCATGGGGCATCCTCAGGCGGTGTGGGCATGGGCGCGGTTCGGCAGGCCCGGGCCGCCGGCTTCAGCCGGGATCGCCGGGCGCCGATGTGGCGGCGGTTGCTTCCGGTATCCGGCCGGCATGCAGGCGCTTCAGCAGCAGACGCAACAGCAGCGGCAGCACGCCGAGCAGGGTGAACGCCAGCAGCATACCCGGAGACAGCACGTCGCCGGGCGATTCGATCCTGGCGAGCTGGGTACCGGCAAACACGAATACCACGGTCGCCGGCAGCATGGCGATCTGGCTGACCAGATAGAACTTCTTCACCGTCATCAGGGTCAGGCCGGCCATCAGGTTGATCAGAAAAAACGGAAACACCGGCACCAGACGCATGCTCATCAGATAAAACGCGCAATCCCGGTCGATGCCCTGGTTGAATGCCCGCAACCGCTCTTTGTAGCGCCCGATCAGGCCATCGCGCAGGATGAAGCGCGAGGCGAGAAAGGCCAGGGTCGCGCCGATCGAGCTGGCGAAGGATACGATCAGGGTGCCGGCGAGCAGGCCGAACAGCGCGCCGGCGGCCAGGGTCAATACCGCGGCACCGGGCAGGGAAATGCCGGTCGCCACGACATACAGCAAAAAGAATCCTGCCACCGCCAGCCACCAGTGCGCATCCACCCAGGCGCTCAGATCGAGCTGACGAGCCTTGAGGTTGTCCAGGTTGAGTTCCGCCAGCCAACCCGACTGCCACAGGCCGAACAAGGCCAGCGCAAACAGGGCCAGCACGATCCAGCGCCAACGATTCGATTGCATGCAAACTCCGGGGCGAACGAACGGCTGTTGCGCCGGTCGGGTGACGGGATGGGTGGACCATTGCGAGCACGGCGGGCCTTAAAGACCCGACGGCACGATGGTTTGTTCCGCACAGACCCGTGTTCCGGAAAAAAGCTGCCAGGTTTGGAGGACAACAAACCGCCGTCGCCCCGGCGCAGGCCGGGGCCCAGTGTTGGGTTTGCGGCAGTGTCGGGAACTGGGTCCCGGCGTTCGCCGGGACGACGGTGGGTTTGGATACCGGAGGCCGGGGGTCGCGCAGCGGCCCCCGCCCGCCAGGCGCGATTACGCCAACTTGGCGTAGACGAAGCCGAGCACCGCACCGAAGATGATGTGCAGCACCAGGGTCATGCCGGCCGCCATCATGCCCATGCTCATGGCGAACATGCCCATGCCCATCATCGGCATGACCAGCAGCATCATCATCAGCCAGCCGAGCACGCCAAACAACGCGCCCTTGGCGACCGCGCCCTTGCCCGGCAACAGGTTGTACAGCACCACGAAGCCAACGCCGTACAGGATCGCGCCGATCATGAAGTGCGCAGCCCAGCCCATCATCGCCGCGCCACCCATCTTGCCGGCCAGCATGGCGATGATGTCGAGTTCCGGCATTACCCCCATCTTGCCTTTGGCGAACATCATCATCGACAGCACCGCGGTCGCCACCAGTCCGGCGATGATGCCTCTTGCGTACTTGTTCATTGCAACTCCTCCCAGTCATGCGCCCGGAATCGGGCAGATCAAACCCCACGCCGACGGCGTGCAGCAGTAAAGAGGTCTGCAGAACGCGAAAAGATTCGGTGGCACGCGATCAAGGCTGGCGCTTCAGTGTCTGCTTGTCCGCGGCGATCGCCTGCGCGGCTGCCAGGATCACCTCGGAAGGCACCCGCACCTTGTAGTCCGGATGCACGTATTCGAACTGCAGGGTGCCGGCGCCATCGACGATGAACACCGACGGCACCGGCAGACCGTGGTGCTTTTCACCGGAAGCCTGGTCGATGTCGATACCGAACTTGGCATATTTGCCGGTGGTCTCGGCATCCAGCACGAAACCGATGCCGAACGCCTTGATCGCCTCGGCGTGGTGATCCGACACCAGGGTGTAGCCCAGCGCCTGTTTGTCCAGCGTGCGGCGCAGTTCTTCCGGGCGATCCGGGCTGATCGCAATCAGTTGGTAACCGGCAGCGGTCAGGTCCTTTTCGATCAGGCGCAGATTGCTCAATTGCAGATTGCAGAACGGACACCAGCCGCCGCGATAAAACACCAGCACCGCCGGCTTGCCGGCGAGCAGGGTCTTGAGCGTGGTGTCGGCGCCGTCAACGGTCTGTAGCTTGACTTCGGGTACCGCACTGCCGAGCAGCAAGGGCCGCACTTCGGTGGCGCTGGCGGCGAGTTCGGCAGCGGCGGCGGGCTGCGCGGTCGCGGCCCCGATCAGGGCGCAGCAGCCAAGGAAAATCAGCGATCGGAATGCAAGGGACATGGAAACTCCAGTACGGTGGGTGGTGGCTTGGCCGGCACCAGCGGCAGGCTGGACCTAGCGGCCAAGGGTACTCCGAGACCGCGCCCGCTGCCCAGGGATTTCATCGCGCGCGTGGCAGGCGTTCCGAATCCAGGCGGGTGGTGCGCGTTGTGCCGTAGGTCGGGTCAAGCGCCGCAGGCACGGACCCGACAACGGGTCCCTTGCACTTCGTCTTGTTGCGCTTCGCTGCGCTCAGCACAACCTATGAACTGTGCGCCTTCGTCTTGTTGCGCTTCGCTGCGCTCAGCACAACCTATGAACTTCCCCGTTCCCCAACTCAATCGATCCGCTCGCTGCCGCCCATATACGGGCGCAGTGGTCCGGGCACGGCGATCGAGCCGTCGGCATTCTGATGATTTTCCAGCACCGCGACCAAGGCCCGGCCGATGGCGACGCCGGAGCCGTTCAAGGTATGCAGAAGCTCCGGCTTGCCCGTGGCCGGGTTGCGCCAGCGCGCCTGCATTCGGCGGGCCTGGAAGGCGTCGCAATTCGAGCACGAGGAAATCTCCCGGAAGGCATTCTGCGAGGGCAGCCACACTTCCAGGTCGTAGGTTTTGCTGGCGGCAAAACCCATGTCGCCGCTGCACAACAGCATGCGCCGGTACGGTAGTTGCAGGCGCTCCAGCACCACTTCGGCGGCGCGGGTCATGCGCTCATGCTCGGCCGCGCTTTCGGCGGGGCGGCTGATGCTGACCAGTTCGACCTTTTCGAATTGGTGCTGGCGGATCATGCCACGGGTATCGCGGCCGTAGGCGCCCGCCTCGGCACGGAAGCACAGCGAATGCGCGCTCATCCGCAGTGGCAGCTCGGCATCTTCGACTATGCGCTCGCGAACCAGATTGGTCAGCGGCACTTCGGCGGTCGGGATCAGATAGCGCTTGGTCTCACCGACCGTGGTGTGGAACAGGTCTTCCTCGAACTTGGGCAACTGCCCGGTGCCACGCATGCTGTCGGCGTTGACCAGCAGCGGCACGTTGACTTCGAGGTAGCCGTGTTCGCCGGTATGCAGGTCGAGCATGAACTGGGCCAGCGCCCGGTGCAATCGCGCCATCGCGCCACGCAGCACAGTGAAGCGGGCGCCGGACAGCCGCGCCGCGGCATCGCCATCGAGCCAGCCATGGCGTGCGCCCAGATCGACATGATCCTTGACCGGAAAATCGAAAGTGCGCGGGCTTCCCCAGGTATGCACCTGCTGGTTGCCGTGTTCATCGGCACCGAGTGGCACACTGGCATCGGGCAGATTGGGGACGCCGAGCGCGATCGCCTCGATCGCCGCACGCAATTGTTCCAGGCGCTGCTCGCTGCTGCCGAGTTCGTCGGCGATGGCGGCGACCTCGGCCATCAGCGCGTCCACCTCCCCACCCTTGGCCTTGGCCATGCCGATCGCCTTGGAGCGGGTGTTGCGCAGGTTCTGCAAGTCCTGGGTGCGCGTCTGCAATTGCTTGCGTTCCGCTTCCAGTGCGGCCAGTTCGGCGACCGGTAGCACAAAACCGCGCGTCGCCAGCAGGCGCTCGGCGGTCGCGGCCAGTTCGCCGCGCAAAGCATTGGTATCGAGCATGACATTCCTTGGATCGCGATAAAGCCGGCATTATCGCGCATCGCTCGTCGTCCCGGCGAACGCCGGGACCCAGTGCTCCTGACCCCTCCGCCCCATCCACCACTGGGCCCCGGCGTTCGCCGGGGCGACGGGACTTTCTGTTCCCGCTTATCGGTCTTCTGACAAAGGCACCAACCAATAGCGCGCCCGCTGCCGACGACGTTCGTAGATATCGGAAAGATCATTGAGCCTGAGCGAGACAAAGCCGGACTCGGCCGAATCCAGCAGGCGCGCTCCGGACTGCTGCCAGCGCGTGCGCACGTCCGGATGCGGGTGGCCGTAACGATTGCCGTCGCCACGACTGAGCAAAGCAACCCGCGCCTGGCTGGCCGCAATAAGCGCGGGCGAGGACGAAGATCGGCTGCCGTGGTGCGGCACCACGATCACATCGGCGCGCAGCGCCGCCGGGTCTTCGCGGACCAACCGCGCCTCGACCGTACTACCGATATCGCCGGTCAACAGCGCGACACCCTGTGCCGACTGGATGCGCAGTACGCAGGAGCTCTCGTTGCCGAGATCCGGGAAATAGCGCGGCGGATGCAGAAACTGGAAATGCACCCCGTCCCAATCCCAGGATTCACCGCGTTCGCAGCGCGGCGCCGGGTCGGCCTCAATGCCATTGACCACCGGCGTACCCGGAAACGCGCGCAGCACCGCCGCGGCGCCACCGGCGTGGTCGTCGTCTTGATTGCTCAGCACCAGGCGATCCAGGCGGCGTACTCCGAGCGCGTACAAGCCCGGCACCACCGCCACTTCGCCAAAATCGAAACCGCTGCGGAAACGCGCGCCGGTGTCGTACAACAACGCATGGCCGCGGGTTTCGACCAGCACACCGAGGCCCTGGCCGACATCGATCATGCTGATCCGGGCATCGCCTTCGGCCACGCCCGGCAGCCGCGGCCACAGCAGGGGCAGCAGCAGAAACCCGCCCAGCGCCCGCGCCGGTGCCGCCCGTGGCAGAAACAACCAGGCCGCGCCGATGCCGCCCAGCAGCAGCGCCAGCCAGCCCGGCTCGCTGAAATGGATGCTGGCGCCAGGCCAGCCCGCCATCTGCTCCAGCAGCCACCAGCAGGGTTTGAACAGCAGTGCGGCGAACTGGTAGCCGAGCCCCGCCGCGCTGGCCGACAACGCCGACACCAGCACCGAAAGCAGCAACACCGGCACCACCACCAGGGTGATCCACGGCACCGCGATCAGATTGGCCAGCGGCCCGACCACACTGCCCTGCCCGAACCAGGCGATCGCGAGCGGCAGTAGGCCGAGCGACATGGCCAGTTGTGCGCGCCCGAAACCCAGCCACCAGGGCGATGTCGCCGTGCCGCCGGGCAGGCTCCACATCAGCCCGGCCACGCCGACAAAAGACAACCAGAACCCTGCACTCAGCACCGCCAGCGGATCGAACAGCAGCACCGTCAACGCCGCCAGCGCCAGGCTGTGTGGGCCGCTGATCGTCCGCCTGAGCAGGCGCGAGGACAGCACCACCGCGATCATCACCAGGGTGCGCTGCACCGGCAGCGACCAACCGGCCAGGGTGGCATACAGCAGCGCGGCGATCAGTGCCGCCAGGGCCGCCGCCAGCGGCCGCGGCAGGTGCAGGGCGAACTTCGGGACCAGTCGATACAGCCCGCCGATCAGCAGCGCACCCAGCCCGGCGACCAGGCCGACATGCAGGCCGGAAATCGCGATCAGATGGCTGGTGCCGGTCTGCCGCAGCACCTCCCATTGGCGATCTTCGATGCCGCGCTGGTCGCCGACCGCCAGCGCCGCCAGCAAGTCCGCGCTGCCGGGATAGTCGAGTGCCGCCGCCAACTGCTGGCCGATTTTCAACCGTAGACGATCGACCCGCGCCAACGGCCTTGCCGTCGCCGTCTCCGCCCATTGCCCGGACTGCACACTGCCACTCGCGGCCAGACCGGCAGCCAGTGCATGGCGTTCGAAATCGAAGCCGCCCGGGTTCTGGCTTCCCCGTGGCAAGCGCAATTTGACCGTGCCGACGAAGCCCTGCCCGGGCAAAGGTGGTGTTGCCTGGCCATACCAGGACAGACGCAGGCGACCGCCGCTGCCCAGGCGTTCGACGCTGGCGTCATCCGGCGCCAGATCGAATCGTATCGCCAGCGCATCGCTCTGCGGCAGCCCGAGCACCCGCCCGCTGACCGCGATCGGCTGGCCAAGGCGGTCGGCGTCGAGCCGCACCGCGAGTGCGCGTTGCCCACCGTAACTGCCCCAGGCGACACCCAGCACCAAGGCCGCCGGCAATGCCCAGCGCGGCCAGCGCCAGGCGCAGGCCAGGGCCAGCACGGCGATCGCCAGCAGACTCGATCCGGGCAGCAACTGCGCCTGCACGCTCGGCAAACACACGCCGAGCACGAACGCCAGCGCGGTGCCGATCCGCAACGCGCGGAATTCGCCACCGGCAGCGCCCTCGACCGGGATACTCATCGACCTCAGTCGCGCGGGTAAAGCCTGCCGCCGCGCAGTTCCAGCACCCGGTCCATGCGCAGCGCAAGCTCGGCGTTATGGGTGACCACGACCATGGCCGTGCCCATATCCTGCTTGAGCTCCAGCAGCAGGCCGACGATATGGTCGGCGATGGTCGCGTCCAGATTGCCGGTCGGTTCATCGGCGAGCAGACACAGCGGCCGGGTGACCACGGCACGCGCGATCGCCGCGCGCTGGCGCTCGCCGCCGGACAGCTCGCCGGGCTTGTGTTCCAGCCGCGCGCCCAGGCCGACCCGCTCCAGCATCGATGCCGCCATCGTGCGCGCCGCGGGCACCGGCTCGCCGCGGATCAAGAGCGGCAGCGCGACATTCTCCAGCGCGCTGAACTCGGGCAGCAGATGATGGAACTGGTAGACGAAGCCGAGCGCACGGTTGCGCAGTGCATCGCGCGCGGCGCCGGACAACTGGTGCAGCGCCTGTCCGGCCAGCAGCACTTCGCCGGCATCAGGCGCATCCAGCCCGCCAAGAAAATGCAGCAGGGTGCTCTTGCCGGCCCCCGACGAACCCATGATCGCCACCGCCTCGCCGGCGCGCACGGCCAGATCGACCGCGACCAGCACCTGGGTGGCGACCTTGACCTCGCGATAGGTTTTGGCCACGCCCTGGGCGGAAAGTACGATGTCGGTAGCAGGTTTCATTCGTAGCGCAGTGCCTCGACCGGGTGGGTGCGCGCGGCGCGCCAGGCCGGATACAGGGTCGCCAGCAGCGACAGTCCGAAGGTCAGCCCGACGATCCGCCCGACATCGCCCGCGCGCAGGTCCGAGGGCAGATCGCTGATGTAGTAGATATCCGCCGGCATCAACTGGAAGCCGAGCCATTGTTCGAGCCCACGCATCACATGGGTCACGTTCTCGGCCAACAACACCCCGCCGACCGTGCCGATCGCGATCCCGACCAGCCCGATCAGCATGCCCTGCACCATGAACACGCCCATCACCGTGCGCGGGCGCATGCCGAGCGTGCGCAGGATCGCGATATCGCTCTGCTTGTCGGTGACCAGCATGACCAGCGACGAGACCAGATTGAACGCCGCCACCGCCACGATCAGCGACAGGATGATGAACATGATGGTCTTCTCGGTGGCCACCGCACGAAAAAAATTGGCGTGCTCCTGGGTCCAGTCGCGCACATCGAAAAATCCGCCCATGCGCCGGGCCAGTTGCCGGGCCACGCTGCGCGCCAGAAACATATCGTCGAGCTTGATCCGCACCCCGGTCACATCCGCACCCATGCGATACAGCTTGGCGGCATCGGCGATATGGATCACCGCCAGTGTGCGGTCGTATTCCTGGGTGCCGGATTCGAAAATCCCGACGACGGTAAAGCGGCGCATCTGCGGCAGTGCCCCGACCGGGGTTGCGCGCACCTGCGGCGCGTACAGCAACACCTGCTCACCCAACTCCGCCCCGGCCCACAGCGCCAGCTCGCGCCCGAGAATGATCCCGTAAGTGCCGGGCTTGAGCGCATCCCAACTGCCTTCGACCACCCGGCTGGACAACTCCGACACCGCCGGCTCCAGCTCCGGCGCCACCCCGCGCACCACCGCCCCGCTCACCCGCGTGCCCTGGACCATGCCTTCACGCTGAATGAATGGCGCCGCGCCGATCACATGCGGCACCTCGCGCGCAGTGCGCATCGCGTCCTGCCAATCTTCCATGCCCTCGCCCAGCGCCGAAACGGTGGCGTGCGAAACCATCCCGAGGATGCGCTCGCGCAGTTCCTTTTCAAACCCGTTCATCACCGAAATCACCGTGATCAACGCGGCGACACCGAGCGCGATGCCGAGCATCGACACCAGCGAAATGAACGAAATGAAATGGTTGCGCCGCTTGGCCCGGGTGTAACGCAGCCCAATGAACAACTCCAGCGGTCGAAACATGGCGCCCTGACTTCAACCCGCACACCGCGGGGTAGACCAGCCTAGCCGAAATCGCCGCGCCCGCGAAAGCCCGCAGCGTGCCGGCAGGAGTCAGCCACGCTACTCTTGGCGACGTTCAGGCCGACCAGAGCAACCCGGTTTGCTTGTCCAGCGCAACGATGGTGGCAAGCCACCACAGTCGCAAGCCCTCGCGAGTCACCAAATCAACCAATAGAGGAAATCACGATGTTCAGTCACGTCATGTTGGGTGCCAACGATATTGCAGCTTCGAAAGCGTTCTACGACGCCGTGTTCGCGGTGTTGGGCTACCAAGCCGGTGTGATCGATGAAAAGGGGCGCTGTTTTTACCTCACGCCGACCGGCATCTTCGTGCTCAGCCTGCCGATCGATGGACGGCCGGCCTGCCGTGGCAACGGCAGCACCATCGGATTCTCGGCCGCAAGCACGCAGCAAGTCGACGCCTGGCACGAAGCTGGAGTGGCCAGTGGCGGCACCCGTTGCGAAGACCCGCCCGGCCTGCGCGAAGGGTCAGGCCGCAAGCTGTATCTCGCCTATCTGCTGGATCCCGCGGGCAACAAGGTCTGCGCATTGCACCGCGTGCAATGAATTGCGATCTCAGCAGCCGTCACCAAAACCTGACCGACCGGGCCTGGCCTTTCGCTATAGGCCAGTCACCCGCTGATTGTCGCGGTTCGGCCGGTTAGCGCGGCGGCAAAGTGTTGGACACCCAACACCCAAAACGCCATTCGCCGCGCCAAGGTTTCGAAAATCCTACGCGCTGAACCGGACCCCACCCACAGGCCGTCTCCGGCAGCGCGTCAAGCATGCGTGGAGAGTGTGGGTGTCGACAGATTCGCTGCATGAGATCACTGGATTTCTCCCCTTCCATCCGGCACCGCGATCAACGGCGGGCCGAGCGCGCTGCGCGAGGACCGTCCGCTGGAACCGGTTAGGCCGTAACGCCGTGACCGCTCCAGGGCCGAATCTTTGACAGAGTCTCGGACAGTGCATCCCTGGTGTATGCGGCTTCGTAATCCGATTGCAGTCCGATCCAGAAACCCTCGGACATGGCAAAGAAGCGGGCAAGGCGCAGGCCGGTATCGGCAGTCACGCCGCGAACGCCAGCAACGATCTCGCCAATGCGACGCTGCGGTACGCCGATTTCCTTGGCCAGTCGGTACTGCGTGATGCCCATCGGCTTTAGAAACTCCTCAAGCAGGATCTCGCCAGGGTGAGGATAGGGGACTTTGCGCATGACAGTGCTCGGTTAGTGGTAATCAACGATCGCTACGTCTTCAGGACCTTCAGCTGTCCAGCGGAAGCACACACGATACTGGTCATTGACGCGGATACTATGCCGGCCAGCGGCTTGCCTTTCAGTGCCTCCAGCTTGTTTCCAGGAGGCACCCGGAGGTCATCAAGCTTGCCGGCACGGTTCAGCATGGCCAATTTACGCATTGCCACGGCTTCGATATTTGCGAAGCGCTTGACCCGTGCGCCATTGAACAAGTTTTCGGAGTCTGAGCACTTGAAGGACTTGATCGACATGGTCAATGCTGACGGATGGCGTTAGTACCGTCAAAGGTCAGTAAGAGCCTGAAGCACTGAACCCGCAGGGCGTGCACGGCGCCCTGGACCGTCACCACCCAGGCATTGCGCAAATCGTGACCGCCGGCCGGCGTCATCGCGTCAGAGCGATGGGCCTGCTGCGCGGCTCGCGTGCCAGAAAGCGACGACATCGAGAAACTTTCCGCGAGCGCGGTAGTAGACGAAATATTGAACTCGTGTCAAGTACAACCTGCGAACAATGTCAGAGCGGGTAGTCTCAACCTTGGTGCCGATACCGGGCTCTTCAACGAGCAAGGCCAAAGCAGCCTCAACATCCTTGCGAATTGCGCCTGGGGCGGCAGGCCGATTCAGCGCCCACCACATCGCCGCTCGTTCAATTTCCCGTTGCGCACGAGGCTTGAATTGGGCGACGAGAGCCACGATCAGCCGAATCGGCGAAGCCGGGCGAATAGCTCCTCGGCAGAAATGCCTTCCACGCGGTCAGCTTCGTCAAGCGCATCGAGCAGCTCCGCTTCCTGTTGGGGCGGAAGCCGCACAGCCGCCTCATCACCCCGAGCGAGCACAGTCACACTCGTTCCCTCGGGAAGAGAGAGTCCGTCCACGACGACCTTGCCGCCAACGATGGTGCCTGAAGCGATTTGCATGATTCGATGCTAGCCCCTACCAATGCAAGGCGCAACTTGGTCGCGGGCAGCGAACACGGCGCAGCACCGGGCACTGCGCGCATATTGCGCCGATTCGCCCGGTGCCTTCGCGGATGAGAAAACGGCTGTCGGACTGCACCGGGTGCGATGCCACTCTGCCCCATCATCCAAATGACGCCACGCCTCACACCAGTTCGCCACCCGCGGCGGGCGCATCGACCCATTCACGTTCCTCGGCCGATGGCGGCTGAGAATAGTCCGAGACCGCCAGCAGTTCCGCGAGGGTGTAATGCGGTCGCGGTCTGGGGTCGACCACCAGACGGCCGTGATCGATGACCAAGCCAACGGTCGCACCCGCTTGCAGATGCAGTTGATCGAGAAAGGCCGGAGGGACGGCCAACATCACCGAGCCGCCCACTTTGCGCAGATGAGTTGTGTACATCATGCACCTCCGTGCGATCAGGCTGTATCGCAAAATAATTCACGCCCGTCTACCGGGCAAGCCCGCCACGTCGCAAACCCCACCGTTACGGCAGCCAGAGCACAGCCATCCACGCCTGCTGCTCCCTTCGGCGGCGGGAGCGGCAAAGGATGGGTGTTCAGTTGCCGCCCCGAAACCTTCCGCCTTCCAAGTCTTCCGGCTTCTCGGCAAAAAGTGGGTGTCCTGTTGTTGACGCCAGCGAATCGGAACATCCCCTGGGACTGGTCGCGGCTAAGCTAGACGTCTCACCGAAGCCAGGAGCGTGCGATGCGCTGGAAGCTGTGGATTTACGTACTGCTGATCGCCGTGTCGCTGCTGGCCGCACAGGTGGGTGCGGCGGGAGCATGGCTGCCGGTGGCGTTCGTGCATGACCAGGTCTGGGCAATACCCCGAATCGGTGGGCGGGAGCTGCGCTTTTTTACCGATACCGGCGGTGGCTGGAATGCGATCAGCCGGGCGCAGGTCGAAGCGCTGGGACTGATGATCATCGATGGGGAAGCCGACAACGACGGTCCGGTTGCGCTGATCGATTTTCCCGCCTTCGATGCCGGCCATGGACTCCCGCCACCGCCAAAGCATTTCATGCAGGGTCGCCTGTTAGTGGTCGATGCCAGCGAGATTCCCCGCAGCGACGGCTTTTTGGGCGGTCGCTGGTTCGCCGATGGTATCTGGGAGTTCGACTACCCCCGACAAAAACTGCGGCGGCTTCGCTCGGTCGTGGGCCGGGTCAATCCGGCCGATCGGATCTCCCTGGGCTTCCAGGTCGACACGTCCGGGCATCGCAGCACCCACTTTCCGAGCATGCGCATCACTGTGGACGGTGAGACCCTGGACATGCTGCTCGATAGCGGCGCCACGGCGACCTTGACCAAAGTATCGGGCGCTGCTTTCGGCCTGCCAGCCGGCACCGACATCGGTACATCGTTCATAGAACATGAGGTATTCGAACGATGGCACCAGCGCCACCCGGATTGGCGGGTGCTGGATCGGGCCGATCTGAAGGGTAGCCAGGAACGGCGCATGATCGAAGTCCCGCAGATCACGGTCGCCGGCCACAGCGTCGGGCCGGTCTGGTTTGCCGAGCAACCATCGGGAGCGTTCCAGCAATATATGGCCACGATGATGGACCGCCCGACTTGGGGTGCTCTGGGTGGATCGGCGCTCAAGTACTTCTGCGTGGTCATCGACTATCCCGCCGCAGCCGCTTGGTTCCACCATCCGGCGCCGGCTGAATACCGCAGCAAAGATCACCGAGCACCGCAGCACGCGCCATGAGATTGCTGGATATCTTCCAATCCATCCCTTAACGCGGCGCAGGTTCGAGCATTGCGTGATTTCGCTGTGGGCGTGCTGGGGTTCGCTGCGCTTACCCCAGCCTACTTACTGTGCTTACCCCAGCCTGCGAATGGATGGGGGTCGTTCACTCGATGCTGTACGCCAGACGCTACCCAAATCGTCGGTGTTGGTTTGCGCGAAGCGGGTCGCGTCTGGGTGGCTGGCTTGCTGCGATAATCGCGGCCTCTCCGCGTCGATCGAGTTGCCCCATGACCGCCCCCCTGCACGTTATCGTTCTCGCTGCCGGCCAAGGCAAACGCATGCGTTCGCTGCGCCCGAAGGTGCTGCAGAAACTGGCTGGCCGGCCTTTGCTTGCGCATGTGCTGGCGACGGCGCGGGCGCTCAAGCCGGCGGCGATCCATATCGTTTACGGGCATGGCGGCGAACAGGTGCGCGCGGAATTCGCCGCGCAGGGCGATCTCGGTTGGGTGCTGCAGGATCAACAACTGGGCACTGGCCACGCAGTCAGGCTGGCCCTGGCCGAGGTGCCGAACGACGCCAGCGTGCTGGTGCTGTATGGCGATGTGCCGCTGATTCGTGGCGATACCCTGCGCGCCTTGGTCGATGCCGTGCATCTGCTCGGCGCCAACGCGCCGCTCGGCGTGCTGACCGCCGAGTTCGAGCAGCCGACCGGCTATGGGCGGGTGCTGCTCGATGCACGCGGACGGGTCGATGCGATCGTCGAGGAAAAGGACGCCAGCGCCGAGCAGAGCCAGTTGCACACGATCAATACCGGCATCATCGTGGCCGCGGCCGGCCACCTGCGCATCTGGCTGGCCGAGATCGGGCCGCACAATGCCCAGGGCGAGTATCTGCTGACCGATGTATTCGCCCTGGCCGCGGCAGCCGGCACGCCGGCGATCAGCCTCGGTGTCGACGACAACGCCGAGGCCCTGGGCGTGAACGACCCCTGGCAGCTCGCCGATCTGGAGCGCCGCCATCAGTTGCGCCAGGCGCGGTCGCTGGCCGAACGCGGCGTGCGCCTGGCCGATCCGGCGCGGCTCGATGTGCGTGGCGAGGTCGGCGTCGGCTTCGATGTGGAGATCGATGTCGACGTGATCCTGGAGGGCCGGGTGGCGCTCGGCGATGGGGTGCGCATCGGGCCGTTCTGCCGGCTTAAGGATGTCGTGCTGGCGGCCGGCAGCGTGGTCCACGCGCACTGCGATCTGGACGGCGTGGAGACGCTCGGCGCCTGCACGATCGGCCCGTTCGCACGCCTGCGGCCGGGCACCGAGCTGGCCGAGGGCGTACACATCGGCAATTTCGTCGAGACCAAGCAGGCGCGTATCGGCCGCGGCAGCAAGGCCAATCACCTGAGCTATCTCGGCGACGCCGAGATCGGCGCGGCGGTCAATATCGGCGCCGGCACCATCACCTGCAATTACGACGGCGCGAACAAGCACCAGAGCCGGATCGAGGATGGCGTGTTCATCGGCTCGAACACCGCCCTGGTGGCGCCAGTGACGATCGGCCGCGACGCCACCATCGGCGCCGGCAGCGTGATCGGCAAGGACGCCCCAGCCGGCCAGTTGACCGTGGCCCGCGCCAAACAGCTCAGCCTGGCGCATTGGCAGCGGCCGAAGAAGAAGAGTTGAGTTTTTGGGGGATGGGGGATGGGGATTGGGGGGAACGGGGAACGGGGAACAGGGAAAGGGGACAGGGGAACAGGGAACAAAGAGCCGTCGTCCCGGCGAACGCCGGGACCCAGTCTTCAACTTTGTCGCCCTCCCGGGCGCTGGGCCCCGGCTTCCGCCGGGGCGACGTGGTTTTCTGTCTTCTGTCCTCTGTCTTCTGTCCTCTGGACTGGGCCCCGGCTTTCGCCGGGGCGACGGTGTTTTTGCATCGCTCGCCGGTCGTAGGTCGGGTCAAGCGCCGCAGGCGCGGACCCGACATTGGCAGGCCCGGCGCAGTCGCTCCGGCCGGTGTCGGCTCCGCCGCTGCGCGGCTTGAGCCGACCTACGGCGGCGCTGTTTGGGTCTCCCTTCGGGTTGGTTTGGCGGCGGTGAGGGTTTTTGGTGCTGATTTGCGTAGTTCCGATGGTCATCCATTGGAGGTGTGCCATGGCGCTTGCCCGGTCTTTGCGTGCTTGCTTGTTGCTGCTGTTACCGCTGGCGATGCCAGTCGTGCTGGCCCAGCCGGTCGCCGGCCCCGGCTATCAACTGCGCGCGATCGATGGCGATAACGATCTGGGCGAGCACTTCGCCATTGCGGGCGCTCCCGGCCTGAATGCGGTCGGGTTCTTTTATGTGGCCGACCAGGGCCGGTTGATTACCTCCACCTGCGCCGGTCTGACCTGCAACGGCGCCAATGCGCCCGGCTTTACCGGCCTGGATCGCGGCCGTCATGTCAGCGCGGCAATCCGCAGCGGGCTTGGCAATCGTCCGTTCGCTGCCTATTACGACGCCAGCAATGGCGATCTGATCGGGCTCGATTGCCAGAACGCCGATTGCAGTTTCGGCATCGAACGGGTGCTGGACAGCGTCGGCAACGTCGGCCAGGACACCGCGGTGGCGATCGACCCGGTGACCGGCCTGCCGCTGATCGCCTACTACGATGTCGATAACGGCGACCTGCGCCTGTACCGCTGCGCCACCGCGATTTGCGACAGCGGCGTTTCCGGTCTGGTCAATAGCACCAATGACCGCGGCCACAACGTCAGCATGGTGTTCGCCGGCAGCACCCTGTGGCTGGGCTATGAGGACCGGACCACGGGCGATCTGGTGCTGGCGCGGACCACCACGCCATACACCGTGTTCGCGTTTTTTGGCCAGACCGGCGGGGTCGAGCCCGCCTTGAGCGCCGACGCCAGCGGCTTTCTGGATATGGTCTGGCGCGAGACCAGCGGCAATAGCTTGCAGCGTCTGCAATGCCTGAACTCGAGCTGCACCAGCGCCAGTCAGAGCACCCTGGCCGGCGCCGGACAGGGCTATCGACCGTCCGCCACGCGGTTGCCGAGTGGCAATCTGCTGGTCTCGCACTTCGCGCCGGGCAGCGGCACGCTGCTGGGCAGCCTGTGCCCGGACCCGGCCTGCGCCAGCCCACAGGCGCTGGTGTTCGACAGTGCCGCCGCACTGACCGGCAAATCGGTGATGCGCACCACCAGTGGCCTGCCGCTGGTGTTTTATCAGGACCTGGCCCGCGCCGATGTGCGTTCCAGCCAATGCACCACCGCCGCGTGCAGCGCATTCACCCGACGGGTCGCACTGAACGGCCTGCCGGTCAATGGCGCGCGCATCGCGCTGCGTCCGGATGGTCGCGCAATGATCGCCTATATCCGCGAGCGCCGGCCCTGGCTCGCCCATTGCAACGACGCCCTGTGCAGCAGCCTGACCCGCACGGTACTGCCCGGGCTCAACAGCGATACCCGGCCGGCGGTCGCGGTGCGGCCGAACGGGCGCCCGTTCGGCTATTACAGCAGCGTCGGCGGCAGCGAAGCCTACGACTGCGCCGACGCGCTTTGCGCGCTCGGCAGTAGCCGCGCGGTCAGCGGCAGCGGCAATTCGACCGGCGACGTGCTCGAGATTGCGCTGCGCACCGATGGCCGACCGGTATTGCTGTATGCGGTGTCCAACCTCAACGATGTGTATCTGTTCGACTGCGCCGATGGCGATTGCAGCAGCGGCACCGCGCATCTGCTGGTCGATGAGCCGACCGGCAACGGCACCTTCCTGTGGAATTACGCGATCATCGTCGGCCCCGGCGACCGGCCGATCGTGATGTATGCGCTGGGCAGCAATTCCGGTCCGGCGCTGCGCTATGTGCGCTGCAACGACAGCGCCTGCAATGCCGCGACGCTAAGTACGGTCGGCAGCAGCGCCACGTTCTTCGCCACCCCGCTCGCCCTGCGCAGCGACGCCCGGCCGGTGTTTCTGGAACAGGGTCCGAACAACCTGGCGATCTGCGACAACGCCGATTGCACGGGGCTCGCGCGCTTCCCGATCGGCTTCGGCGGGATCAGCCGCAGCCTCGCGCTGTTGAGCGGCGACCGCCCGGTGTTCGAGGTCGGCAGCGTCGGCTTTGGCGGGCTGAACTGGTGCGATGACGCCAGTTGCAGCACTGCCCAGAGCCGCTTGCTGCTCAGCGATGGCAATGCCCAGAGCAGCTACCAGGGATCGCTGGCGCTGAACGCGGCCGGTGCGGCCTTCGTTGCCTTCGAGGAATCATCGCTGGCCGACGTGCTGCTGGCGGTTCCGCTGCCCGATGCGGTGTTCAAGAACGGCTTCGAGTGAGCTCGGCCTGCGGGCGCGTCCGCCACCATGCCAAGCGCAGCGTTCCCGACAGCGATCAGCAGACCGGCGCGGCGGTGTCGCCACGGCCGTTTCCTGGCGCGGCCGCCGCGGCAATCCGGCGTATACTCCCACGGGTTCTCAGGGAGTGGTGCCGGCATGTCCGAGTCAGAAGACTTTTCCGCCCTGGTCACGGCCTGGCGCGACGGCGATCTGGCCGCCCGCGACCGCCTGGTCGGGCTGGTCTATGACGAAGTACGCGCGATCGCGCGTCGGCAACTGGCCCGGCACCGCGACTACACCCTGCGCCCGACCGAGCTCGCCCACGAGGCGCTGATCCGGGTGCTGCAGCAGACCGGCGAATGGCAGAGCCGGCGCCATCTGATGAATGTGATCGCGCTCGCCACCCGGCAGGTGCTGGTCGACTCGGCGCGCCGCCGCCACGCGCAGAAGCGCGATGGCGGTCAGATCACCGGCATCGACGCCGCCGAATCGGTGCCGGTCCCCGACCCGCTGCACCTGGACGAGGCGCTTACCGCCCTGGCCGAGGTCGATGCGCGCGCCGCGGAAGTCGTCACCCTGACCTATTTCGCCGGCCTGGATCGCCAGCAGATCGCCGACCTGATGGATTTGTCGACCAGCACCGTGGATCGCTGTCTGCGCTTTGGCCGCGCCTGGCTCAAGCAATCGCTGGCCGACGGCGCCGAGGCGAGCGCCCGATGAGCGCCAACGAACCCGCCCTGGCCGAGCTGTTCGAGCAGTTGCTGGCGCAGGATGGCGCGGCCCGCGAGTCGTTGCTGGCGAGCCTGCCGACCACCACCGCGGCGCAGTTGCGGGCGCTGCTCGCCGCCGATGCGCAGCCGGACACCCTGATCGGCGAGGCGATCGGCATCGGCTTCGAGGAAGACCCGCTGCCCGACCCAGCCGGCACCCGCATCGGCCGATGGCGGGTGATCGGCGAACTCGGCACCGGCGGCATGGGCACGGTATTGCTGGCCGAACGCGGCGGCGCCGATTTCAGCCAGCAGGTGGCGATCAAGCTGATCCGCGGCTACGCCTCCGGCGAGGGCATCCGGCGGCTGCGTCAGGAGCGCCAGATTCTGGCCGCACTCGACCATCCGGCGATCGCGCGTTTGATCGACGGCGGCGAAACCGACAGCGGTCAGCCCTATCTGGTGATGGAATACGTCGCCGGGCAAACCCTGGCCGCCTGGCTCAAATCCGGCCAGGCCGGGCGCGAGACCGCTCTCGCCCTGTTCGAGCAAATCTGCGCCGCGGTCCAACACGCCCACCAGCATCTGGTGATCCACCGCGACCTGAAACCAGCCAATGTGATGATCCGCGCCGACGGCAGCGTCAAGCTGCTCGATTTCGGTGTGGCCAAGTTGTTGGATATCGGCGAGAGCGCCGCCGACACGCAATCGACCCGGGTCTATACCGCCGGCTACGCCAGCCCGGAACAGCAGAGCGGCCGGCCGATCAGTATCGCCAGCGACGTCTACAGCCTGGGCGTGATGCTGCGCGAAATGCTCGCCGCCACCCGCGCTGAAGCCGGGCGCGGCCGGGCCGATCCCGAACTCGACGGTATCGTCAACAAGGCCACCGCCGAAGACCCGGCGCAGCGCTATGTCACCGTCGCCGCCCTGGCCGACGACCTGTGTCGCTACCGGCGTGGCCAGCCGGTGCTGGCCGCGGCCAATACCCGGCGCTATCGGTTGCGCAAATGGATCGGCCGGCATCGGCTGGCGAGTGCCATGACCGTACTCGCGGTGCTGACCATCGCGGTATTGATCGCCTATCTGGCGGGCGCCCTGGCCAGCGCCGAACACGAACGCGAGCAGGCCGAGCAGGCCCGCGTCGAGGCCGAACAAAGCCTGGCCCGGGCGCGCGCGGTGATCGGGTTCTTTGCCGATATGTTCGAAGGCGTGGCGCCCGAACACGCACTCGGCCGCAAGCTGGCGCCGGCCGAACTGCTGGCCCGGGCCGAACGGCAATTGGCCGAACACCCGCCGGCCGATCAGGGACTGCGCGCCGATTTGTCGGCGGCGCTCGGCTCGCTGTATCAACGCATGGGCGATGGCGAGGCGGCGGTGCGCCAGTTCGAGGCCAGCCTGGCCGGACAAACGGTCAGCGATCGCGAATCGGCGATTGAACTGGCCGACCGGCATTCGCAACTGGCCCTGGTGCTGGCCGATCTCGACCGCAACGAGGACGCCCTGGCCGAGATCGAGCGCGCCAATGCGCTCCGGCAACCCTATGCCAACTCCGATCCGGCACTGGCCCTGCTGATAATCATCGAGCGCACCCGCGGCCTGGTCGCCATGCGCCGCAACGACGATGCGGCGTTGGCGCTGCAGCAGGCGCACGACCTGATCGCGACCCAGGGCGCCGACCCGCGCAGCCAGCAGGAGATGCATCGTCTGGAAGCGACCCTGGCCAACGACCAGGGTCGCTTCGACGAGGCCCGCGCCGCCGCCGCCGCCGGCCTGGTCCTGCTCACGCAGCATCCGGAACTGCCGCAGACGCTCGGCATCGAACTGGAACGCATGCAGGCGATGGCGGCGCGCGGTCAGGGCCGACTGCTTGATGCCGAAGCCGCCTTTGGCCGCGCCATCGCGCTGCACCAGCGCTGGGTCGGCGACACCGGCACCCGCGCCTACGGCCTGCACAACGATCACGCGATCGTACTCGCCACCCTCGGCCACTACCGCGCAGCGATCGCTGCCTACCAACACGCCGGCGAACTGTTCGCCGCCGCCGGTGGACCGGCAATCGCGGCCAACCCGCGCCACTGGAACAATATCTGCGACAGCGAACTCGGCCTCGGCGACTATCCGGCGGCGCTGGCCCACTGCCAGCAATCGGCCGCGATCCTGATCGCCGAACGCCCGGCCAAGGACCCGGACCGGCTGCAGGTCGAAAGTAACCTGGCGCGAGCGACCGCGCTCGCTGGCCACCCCGACCAGGCGCTGCGCAGCTACACCTCGGTGATCGCCCGCAGTGCCGAAAGCATCGGCGCGGACAGCTTCCCGGTCGCCCTTCATTCCTGGCGCGCGGCCCGCGCCGCGCTGATGCTCGGCAATCGGGTCGCTGCCCGACGCTGGGGCGAGAAGGCCGAGCAGATATTTCTGGCCAGTTTCCAATCGCCGCACCTGTGGCGGGCGCGCGGCCTGCGCATGCTGGCCCAAGTGGATCTGGCCGAGCAGTTGCCCGAAGCCGCCGAAAAGCGCCTTGCGCAGGCGCTGCTCGAAATCGGCGACAGCCTGCCGGCCGCACACCCGCTGATCGCGCAAATCAACACCGATCGCGCCCAGGCGGCTTTCGACCGTGGCGACTTGACCCGCGCACGCACCCTGCTCGCCGCGGCCCTGCCGGTGCTGCGCCAATGCTGCCTGGAAACCGAAATCGACCGCACCGCCGCCGAACGCCTGGCCATGCGATTGGCAGCGATGGGCGCCGCGGGACAGGCGCGCTAGTGTTTAATTGCATTAAACAGCGATAGTACTATGATAGCCGCATCTTCCTGAAGATGCGGGGGTCGTATGGCACGGGTAGCGGTTGTGTTGTCGTGTGCGGCAGATGTCCTGGCTGAGCTT
>JBFXKH010000048.1:0-22632 GCA_050173995.1 Lysobacterales bacterium
ATGGTTGAAGCCCATCGACTGGCGAGCCAATCCCGATGAGGAAACCACCGAACGGAGAGCCGTATGCGGGAGAACCGCACGTACGGTTCGGAGGGAGGGGAGGCGAAAGCCTCCTCTACCCTATCAGGAAATCACTTCCCACAGGAAATCACTTCCCACCGGCAATCACAGATTCTGGTAGTTCGGCCCGGCGCCGCCTTCCGGGGTGACCCAGTTGATGATCTGGTAGGGGTCTTTGATATCGCAGGTCTTGCAGTGCACGCAGTTGGCGGCGTTGATCTGCAGGCGCTGGGCGCTGCCTTCGCCGACCATTTCGTAGACGCCGGCCGGGCAGAAGCGGGTACACGGGTTGCCGTATTCGACCGTACACTTGTCGATGCAGATTGATGTATCGCTGACCTGCAGGTGTACCGGCTGGTCTTCCTCGTGCTGGGTACTGGCGAAGAACACCGCGGCCAGTCGATCGCGCGGCGGCAGGGTCTTGTCGGTGACGAAATCACGACGCGGCGATTCGTAGTCGGCGAGCTTGCGGGTATTGGAATAATCGGCGTGGTTGCGCAGGGTCCACGGCGAGCGTCCGCCGGTGATCGTCTCCCAGCCGGAATTGATCAGTCCCCACAGCAAACCGTGGTGGAAGCCCGGTTTGAAATTACGCACCTTCTTCAGTTCGGCCATCACCACCGAACTGCGCAGAGCCTTGTCCCAGCCGTTGCTGCTGGCCTGCGCGGCGATGTGTTCGGCGGCCAGCATGCCGCCGCGCAGGGCCTGGTGTACGCCCTTGATCTTGGGCAGGTTCAAGGTGCCGGCGCAGTCGCCGATCAGCATCGCACCCGGCATCTCGCAGCGCGGCAGCGACTGGTAGCCGCCGCCAGCGATGGCGCGCGCGCCATAGGACAGAATCGTGCCGCCTTCGAGCAACGGCTTGATCTTCGGGTGGTGCTTGATCTGCTGAAACAGCTCGAACGGCTGCAAGCGGCTGTCCGGATAATCGAGCCCGGTGACAAAACCGATCGCGATGCGGTCCTGGTCGAGGTGATAGAGGAACATACCGGCGTAGGTATTGGGGTCGGCCGGCCAGCCCAGGCTGTGTACGATCTTGCCGGGGATCGCCCGCCCCGGCGGCACCTGCCACAGTTCCTTGATGCCGATCGAATAGGTCTGCGGATCGCAGTCGGCGTCGAGCTTGAAGCGCTCGACCAGACGCTTGCTGAGATGCCCGCGTGCGCCTTCGGCCAATACCGTGATCGGCGCCTTGATATCGATGCCCTCGGTGTAGCCGGGCTTGTGGCTGCCATCGCGGGCCACGCCCATATCGCCGATGCGCACGCCAGCGACCGCGCCGTTGTCGTCGAACAGGGTCTCGGCGGCGGCGAAGCCGGGATAGATTTCGACGCCGAGCGCCTCGGCCTGCGGTGCCAGCCAGGCGCACATGGCGCCTAGCGAGACGATGAAATTGCCGTGGTTGTTCATCTGCGGCGGGGTCGGCAGGCGCACCCCGCCGGTCTTCGACAGCCACCACAATTCGTCGTCGCCGGCCGGAACGCAAATCGGCGGCGGCGCCTCACGCCAGCCCGGCAGCAACTCGTCCAGCGGCCCCGGTTCAATCACCGCACCGGACAGGATCTGCGCGCCGATGCTCGAAGCCTTTTCGATCACGCAGACACTGGTTTCGGGTTTGAGCTGCTTCAGGCGAATCGCCAGTGCCAGCCCAGCCGGCCCAGCCCCGACCACGACCACATCGTATTGCATGCTTTCACGTTCGCTCATGGTGGGACTCCGGTTGATCGCCTGATTATCGACCCGGGCCGCTGGAGACAGCAATGGCTTGCGGGCTGGGGGCTAGAGGCTAGGGGCTAAGAGCCGTCGCCCCGGCGCAGGCCGGGGTCCAGTGGTGACCGAATCGCCGCTCCAGATACTGGGTCCCGGCATTCGCCGGGACGACGGCCTTTCCCTTCTCCCGACTCCCGTCTCCTGAGAAGTAGGTCGGCTCAAGCCGCGCAGCGGTGGAGCCGACATTCTCTCCGCGCGGCAAGGCTTCAAGCTGTCGGGTCCGCGCCTGCGGCGCTTGACCCGACCTACGGCTGCGTCTCCCGACTTCCGACTTCCGACTTCCGACTTCCGACTTCCGACTTCCGACTTCCGACTCCGGCGCAACCGAATGGCAAACAAGCATGGCTATGTGCCGGTAGGGCGCCGTGAAGGCCCATTGGGCACGGAAGTTGCCTTACCATCCGCGTCCAACAGGGCGCATTGGATGCGGCAATCGAAGTTTTTCCGATACGGCGAACGGCCGTTCGGCTGTGCCTGCGCACGCAGGCCCAGATCATGCCCGTCAACGGGCAGGAGTATTCGTCATGACCATCGCAAATGTTTTCCGTGGATGCGCGGCGCGCAGCCGAACCCGGTTGCTGTTGTTGCTGCTCATGCTGATGCTGGCGGCGCCGCTGTCGGCGCAGGTGGTATACAGCTACGACAACAACACCGCGCTGGCGATCGCCGACAACACCGGCTGTGCGAGTTTCAGCGAGCATACCTATGTGGTCGCCGATAGCTTCACCGTGGGCGATATCGCGATCGGGGTCGACATCGACCATACCTGGCGCGGCGATCTGCGCCTGATCCTGGTGGCGCCGGATGGCAGCACAATCACCCTGCCGAATGAGAACGCCAACGACAGTCGCGATAATTACCGGGTGATGTTCTCGGCCAACCCCGAAGGCGCCCGCGACGATAATGATGCCGATCCGCTGGCGAATGCGCCGTTTCGACGCCTGGTCAATGCCAACAATATCAACTTCTTCAGCGGCAGCGCCCAGGGCACCTGGCGCCTGCGCGTCTGCGATCTCGCCGCTCAGGATGTCGGCACGCTCAACGCCTCGCGCCTGGTGCTGCGCGACGCGGCCGGCGCCGCGCCCTCGTTGTGCGGCTCCAATCTCACTTACGACTGGGCAGCCAATGGCAATAACCAGCCGTTTGTCAGCGCCAGCGTTGGCGGGGTGACGATCAGCCAGGGCGCGACCAGTGGCGAGGCACCGGCCGATGGCGGGGCCGGCGTGCCGAGCTTCGTGACCACGACCGGGACCAATGGCAATCACCCCGGCTACTACGTGCTGACCATGGACACCGGTGGCGACACCGAGTTGTCGATCGAACGCAGCACCTTGAATTTCTCCGAGCCGGTGTCTTCGCTCGCGGTAACCCTGCTCGACGCGGATAAGTCGAATGGCAACGGCTGGGAAGATTACCTGCGGGTCGAGGGCTTCGATAGCGGTGGTAATCCGGTGCCCAGGCAGATGGTCGCGGTCAATGCCCAGCTCCAGTTTGCCGGCGATTGGCTGGAGGCTGATCTGTCGGCGGCCCCGAACACCACCGATGGCAACTTCACTGTGGCTTTTACCCGGGCAGTGAGCTCGGTGCGCATCACCTATGCCCAGGGCGATGAACCGCAAGGCAATTCGGTGTTCCAGATCGTCGGCCTGGCCGATTTCCAATTCTGCGCTTTCGACTATGGCGATGCCCCTTCGAGCTACGACACAGACATCGCCGGTGGTCCCCTGGTCGCCCGCCACATGCTGCCGGATCGCAATCTCTATCTCGGCACCGCGCCCGACGGCGAGGCCGACGGCAGCCCGGGCGCCAACGCCGACGGCGATGGCGCAGACGAAGATGGCGTGACCTTTCCGACCAAGATCAGCCCGGTCGGGGCGCCGCAGTTCTGGCGCTGCGGTACTTACGATACTGCTGTGGGCGAATACTGCGTGAGTGTGTCTGCGACCAACAATACCGGCGCGGCTGCGCAAGTGGTTGGCTGGGTGGATTTCAATGCCGACGGCGATTTCCTCGACGCCAACGAGCGCTCGCTGCCGGCCCTGGCCCAGGCCAGCGGCGGGGCCGCCGATGCCAGCTTCACCACCGGCAATGTGCCGGCCGGCTTTACCGGTACCCGTATCCTGCGCTGGACCGGAATCACCGATGCCACCCTGGCGGCGACCTATCTGCGGGTGCGGCTGACCAGCGAACCGAGCTTCTTCAGCGATACTTCGCCACAGCCGACCGGCCAGGTTCGCGATGGCGAGATGGAGGACCATCTGATCCCGGTCGGCACCCTGCCGGTGCGGCTGATGCAGGTGCAATCGCAGGCGCTCGCTGGGCGGTTCAGCGTGCAATTCAGCAGCGCCAGCGAAGTCGCCAATGTCGGCTACAGCATTGAGGAGATGGTCGATGGCGAGCTCAAGCCGCTGACCCGGCATCTGCTCGCCAGTGCCGCGGTGGATAGCGCCGAGGTCAACGAGTACCAGGTCGTGCTCGACCGGCTACCGGCCGCGGACAATTTCTATATCGTCGATCACGATACTAAAGGCGCCCGGTCGCTGCGCGGGCCGTTCCTGGTCGGCGCCAGCTATGGCGAGAAGCCGGTGTTGAGCGTGCCGGATTGGTCGCGGGTGCGGGCCGAAGCGGCCCAGGCCACGGCGCATGAGGCGGCAGTCGCGGTCGATACCGGTGCCGCCAAACTGTGGGTTGGCGAGCCCGGCTTCTACCGGGTGACTGCGGCGACGCTGGCCGCCGCCGGTATCGACCTCAACGGCGCGGCGGTGGCAGATATCGCCATCACGTTCCGCGGGCAGGGCGTACCGCGGCGGGTCAATGCCATCGGCAGTACCTTCGCCGCCGATTCGAGTATCGATTTCCTGGTGCGCCCAGGCTATTCGTTGTACAGCACGGAATTGCCCTATCTGCTGCGCGCCGATGGGGTAGGTGTGGTCGAGATCATGAGCGAGCCGCGCAGCGCAAGCGTGCTGCGCCCGGCCTGGTACTGGGCCAGCGCGCGCTACGCGCCGGATCGCCTGTACAACATCGGCGCGCCGGGTAACGATCCCTGGCAGGCTGATCGCCTGCTGGCGTTTTCTACCCAGGCCGCCACGGTCGACCTCAGTCTCAGCACCAGCGCGGTGGCCGCGACCGAGTTCGCTGCGCGGCTCAAGGCCGAACTCATCGGCGTCACCAACTGGCCCGGCGCCGGGCAGGATCACCACATCGCGTTGCAGGTGAACGGCAGCCCGCGCGGTGAGGCATGGTTCGATGGCGGGCGGGCCGAGACTGTATCGGTGCTGCTGCCGGAACTTGCCAATGGCAACCAGGCGATTCGCCTGATCGCCGACGGCCAGACCGGGTTCGATTTCGACCTGATCAATGTGGAATCGGTTGAGTTGCAGTATCCGCGCCTGCCGGTCGCGAGCGCCGGCCGCCTTTACATGCAGCAGACCAATGCCGATAACGGCGACGGTGTGAGTAGCGGCGGCGACGATCTCGGCGATGCCTCGTTTGCTGCCGATTTCGAAGGCGAGTTCACCCCGCCGGGATTCACTGCCAGCGGCTTCGCCGACGGCGAACTGGTCGCCTATGCCGGCAGCGGCAACGACTGGCGCCGGCTCGATGCGGTGCAGGCGGCGAACGGCGGCACGGCCACAGTGCCCTTGATTGCTGCTGCCAGCGACTATTTTATTGCCAATGTCTCCGCGCTGGCGGCGCCGCGCGTGGAAACCATGGCGCTGCCTGAGGATCTGCTGTCCGGCAGCGCCGATTATCTGATCATCAGCCACGCCGCTTTCCTCGATGCCATGGCCCCGCTGGTTGAGCTGCAACAATCGCGCGGGCTTTCCACCCGAGTAGTCGATATCGCTCAGGTGTTCTTGCAGTTCGGCGATGGCCTGCCCGAGGGCGAGGCGATTCGGCGCTATCTCCAGCAGGCGGTGACCCGCATGGGTCTGCGCTACGTGCTTCTGGTCGGCGCCGATACCTACGACTACAAGGACTTCCTGGGCCTGGGCTCGGTCAGTCTGGTGCCGACCCTTTACCAATCGCTGGGCAATGGCATCCGCTACGCGCCGACCGACAACGCGCTCGCCGATTTCGACGACGATGGCGTGCCGGAGCTCGCTATCGGCCGCTTGCCTGTGCGTACCCTGTCCGAGTTCACCGCCCTGCGCGACAAACTGGCATCGATCCAGGGCAACCGCCCTGGCCGGCGCTTGCTGCTGGTCGCCGGTGGCAGCGATGCCGAGTCCGACTTCAAGGCGATCAGCGATAATTTTGCCGCGCGTCTGCCCGGAAACTGGAACGCCAACCGGGCCTATGTCGATGATCTGGGTGTGCCCGGGGCCAGCAATGCGTTGCAGGGACAGCTCAATTCCGGCGCCGGCCTGGTCAGCTATGTCGGCCACTCGGCGCCGATCCAGTGGAGCAGTGAAGACCAGACCCTGCTCACCGCCAGCCAGCTTGGTGCGATCACCGGTGCGGTCAGCGATCTGATCGTGCAATGGGGTTGCTGGAACAGTTACTTCGTATCACCGCGCGCTGACACCATGGCGCACGCCTTCCTGCTGCCGGCCAACCACGGCGCAGCGGCGGTGATCGGCGTATCCACGCTGACCGAGGTCGAAGCGCATCGGGCACTCGGCGACCTGCTCTATCCGCAATTGGCGCCCGGCACCCGGATCGGCGACGCCCTGCTCGCCGCGAAACAATCCCTGGCCGGACAACAGGGCATCATCCGCGACATCCTGCTCGCCAGCGCCCTGCTCGGCGATCCGGCGATGCCGGTCAGGTGACCGGGGGTAGGGAACGGGGAGCAGGGAACAGGGAGCAGGGAACAGGGAAGGGAAATAGGTTGTGCTGAGCGCAGCGCAGCGAAGCGAAGCGCAACGGTGCGGAGCCGGGAGCCGGGAGTTGGGAACAGGGAACAGGGAACAGCCGTCGCCCCTTTCAGGGGACAGAAGACGGCGGGCAGGGTAGGGGGTACCCGACACCATGTGGGAGCGACCGCAGGTCGCGACTCTAAGAGCGGCCCGTAATCGCAACTTGCCGTAACCTTCACAGTGGCGGTCGCTGCAATCTTTGGTGTCGGCACTGCGGTCGGGTAGGGGTTGTGATTCAATGCCTTGACATTGCAGCGTGGCAGCAGCCCAGAAAATCGGGGTGGGCGGTGTTGCGACCCATCACTCGCTGAAAAAGGCGTTGAAACCCATGATCATCGGCCCTTCCGGCGGCTCCCCGAACGTAACCCAATCCAGGCAACCGCAGGCGGCGCTGGCTTTGTTCGCGCTGCTTGGTGGTCTGTTTGCCGGCAATGTCAGTGCCGCGCTGTCGATCCAGCCGATCGCCTGGAACATCATCGGCCTGGACAGCAACAACGTCACCGTCGGGCCGAACCGGTTTCCCGGCGCGGCGCGGGTGTGTACCGATGCGGCGCCCAGCAATGGCCCGATCACCGTTACCTGGAACTGGACATCGGCCGATCCGTTCATCGACCTGCGCGCCGGCTCGCTGAACCCGGTGGTGCTGCCGGCGCTGGCGGCGAACAGTTGCGCCGACGCCTTTTTCGAAGTCGAGATCGTTCGTAACGCATCGGCCTACGACCACACTCGGCGCTATCGCATCGATGCCGACGACGCCGATCCTGGGGTGACGGCTACCGCCGAACCGCGCGAGGTTTACGTCGAGCACCTGATCTCGCAGAGCCGCAATGCGGTGAGCGACATCCAGTTCGGCACCAGTATTCCCAGCCTGGTTTCGGTGGCGGCGGGCGGTTCGATGAACCTGGTGGTCGGCAACACCTATTTCATTCGCCTGATCGGCGGAACCGCGACCCAGGGTTACGAGCAGTTGGAGACCTTCATCGGTTTCAAGAACACCATATTTCAGATCCTGAGCGTGGCTTCGACCTTTCCCGCCGATACTTCGGCGACCGTCTCCAGCCCCACCGACGTTCTGTACCTGGACGGCTGCGTCTGGGAAAACGATGTCAACAGTCCCAATTACCGATCCTGCCTGTCGACCGGAAAGACCGGTGGCGCACCGGTGGCGATCACCTATCAAGTGCGGATCGTCTCCGGCGCCGGCACCACAGAAACCCTGAGTTCGCTGTTCCACGATTTTTCCGGTAGCAGCTATCACTACAACGCCGACTTCTCGTCCAGCGTGCGTTTTGCCAATATTCTCGACCCGACCACCTCGACGATCAGCAAGAGCTTTACCCCCAGCACAATTCCGGTCAATGGCATTTCCACCCTGTCGTTCGTGATCGGCAATCCCAATGCGTTTTCGGTCAGCGGCTACAGCCTGATCGACAACCTGCCGGCCGGCGTGGTGGTGGCCAATCCGCCGACCACCAGCACCAGCGGCTGCGGCACGCCGACTTTTTCGCCGACGGCGGGCGCGACCACGCTGAACTTTTCCAACGGCACGGTCGGCGCCAACAGCAGTTGCACGTTTACCGTGCAGGTCACCAGCGCCGCCACCGCCACCTACAACAACACCACCGAATTCCTGTTGATCGACGGCATCAGCACCACCCGTACCGCGTCGGCCACGCTGATCGTCAACAACCAGCCGGCACCGCCGGCCTGCACCAATGGCCTGGAACTGGCGACATGGCGGATGGCGCCCGCGGCTGGCACCGGGGTGCCGCCGGCGTTTACCTTCAAGAGCAATCGGGTCAGTAGTGCGACGGCAAATTATGCGGGAACCGGGACCCAGGCGATTTCGACGGCCGCGATAACCGGTTCGGCCGTGAACTACTGGCAAGTAACCAGCGGCTGGCCGGGCGACAATACCGGCTTCCCGAATCCGGCAGCGCCGTACTTCGAGTTTGTGCTCGATACCAGCAATTTCACCGGTGTCGGAATTGCGTTCGATTACGCCATCCGGCAGAACTGGGCCAACTTCAACGACAACCACCTGTATGTCTATTCGAGTGCCGATGGTGCTGCGTTTACCACTCTAAGCGATACCTCAGGGTTTACTAAAACGGATCCGTTTGTAAATCGCGCCGATAACGCTTTCGCGACTGGCTCCAGCACCACCACCTTCCGCATCAACGTGGTCGGACAGCAGAACGACTCCGCCGAGATGTATCTCGACAACATCGTCTTCACCGGCTGTGGCGTACCCGCCCAGCCGCCGTTGAGCAAGGCCTTCGTTCCCACCACGATCGCGGTCGGCGCGACCTCGACCCTGACCTTCACCCTGGGCAACGAGAACAACATCGCGTTGACCGGCGCGGCGTTCACCGACGCCCTGCCTTCCGGCTTGCAGGTGGCGGCGACGCCGGCCGCTACCTCGAGCTGCGGCGGCACCTGGGCACCCACCGCCGGCAGCACCACCCTGACCTTCACCGGCGGCACCATCCCGGGGCGGGTCGGTACCGTCAACGGCAGTTGCACGCTGTCGGTTGCGGTGACCGCCACTTCGCCCGGCGCGCGCACCAATGTCAGCGGCCCGATTTCGACCACCCAGACCGGCACCAACTCCGGTCCGACCGGGTTCGGCACTGCATCGCTGACTGCCATCTCGCCACCACTGATCGCCAAACAGTTCACTCCGTCTTCGATCCTGGGCGGCGGCGTCAGCACCCTGACCTTCACTATCAGCAATCCGAATCCGAGCAATGCGATCGCCGGCGTGGCGTTTTCCGACACCTTCCCGGTGGCGCCGGCCGCGATGGTGGTGGCACCGGCGCCGCTGCCGACCAATACCTGTAGTCCGGCTGGCACCTGGACCACCACCGCCGGGGCCGGGTCGGTTTCCTTGAGCGGCGCGGGCGTGCCGGCCGGCGGCAGTTGCACGGTCAGTGTCAATGTGCTGGCGCCGGCGGTGGGCACCTACAACAACACCAGTGGTCTGGTCTCGCATATCGTCAATGGCGTGACGATCAATGGCAACAGCGCGAGCGCCGCGCTGTTGGTCAACGCCGCCGCGCCCAGCATCTCGCTGATCAAGCAGATCTCCACCAGCGCGCTCGGTCCCTGGACTTCCTATGTGGCGGTGCCGCTCGGCACGCCGCTCTTCTACCAGTTCACGGTGGAAAATACCGGCGATGTGCCGCTGGTGATGCCGGCATCGCCGGGTTATGTCACCGATGTCAGCGTGCCCGGGCCGAATGTCGATACCAGCAGTTGTTTCGCCGGCTGGACCAGTCCGCTGCCGGTGGCGGTGTCGGGCAACGACAACCACATCGATAGCTGCGTGGTCGGGCCGATCAATGCAGTCGCCAGCGGCGTGGTCAATACCGGTACCGCCAGCAGCCCGACCGGGCCTTCGACCGATACCTCGGTGGCGAGTTATGGCGTCACCGGGCTCAGCCTGGACAAGACCGCCGACGTGAGCATTTTTGGTTTCGTCGGGCAGGTGATCAACTACAGCTATCTGGTGACCAATACCGGCAGCGCGGTCCTGAACGGCCCGGTCACGATTGCCGACGACCGCAGCAGCACCGAGATCTGCCCGGCGCTGACCACGATCGGCGATTTCGATAACTTTTTCGACCCCGGCGAAACGATCACCTGCAGCGCGACCTATACGATCACCGCCGCCGATGTCACCGCCGGATCGGTCACCAATATCGCCACGGCTTCGGCCGGCGGCGCGACTTCGCCGTCCGATACGGTGACCATCACCTACGAGCCGCCGGTGTTGAACGTGACCAAATCGGTCAACCCGAATCCGGTATCGATCGGCGAGCAGGCGACCTACACGGTCGGCATCACCAATACCGGCCTGGTCGCGACCTCGGCCAATATCATCATCAACGACACCCTGCCTGACTTCATGACCTTTGTCAGCGCCTCCGGCAGCAACTGGACTTGCGACGGCCTGGTTCCGCTCACTTGCACGTTCACCGGCATTCTCGCCGCCAACGGCGGTGCGACCTCGCTTTCTATCGTGGTCAACGTCGGCGTCGGCACCCTGAATGGCAATAACACCGCGCGCGCCAGCGGCGGCGGCGATCCGGGCTGCCCGGCGCCACCAGCAGTCGCGCTGGCGCGATGCAGCGGCACGGTGATCGTCGGCACGGTGCCGGTGATCCTGTCGAAGGCTTCGGTGCAGGTGGAAGGCTCGGAACTGGTGGTGCGCTTTGGCACCGCTTCGGAAGATGGCGCGCTCGGCTTCCGGGTGCATGCCAGTCGCGATGGCCTGGCCGCGCGCCAGGCGTTAGGGCCGGAGTTGCATATGGCCAAGGCCGAGCTGCTGGCGCCGCAGGCATACCAGATGCGCGGCGCCTATACCGGCCAAACCCAGGTGTGGATCGAGGAACTGTCGGTCAAGGGCGAGAGCACCTTCCATGGTCCATTCGCCGTGGGCGCAAGCTTGGGCGCTGGCTTGGCCGAGGAAGAGGCCAACTGGACCCTGGTTCGTTCCGAACAGAATGCATTCCTGCGCGCCGAACAGCAATCGATTGCCGACCAACTGCAGGGCGCCGTGGGCGCGGCCGAGGTGGAGGTGCGTATTGCGCAGTCCGGTTGGGTGCGGCTGCGCTACGAGGACCTGCTCGCCCAGGGCATCGACTGGAGCGGGGTGGCGGCGACGCGGATCGAACTCCTGCGCGGCCAGACCCGGATTCCGGTCGAGGCCCAGGGTGGCGCGGTATTTGGCCCCGGCAGCGCCCTGGCATTCCTTGGCGAAGCGGTGAGCGGCAGCCTTTATACGAGCACCGCCGTGTACCGTTTGCGACTGGCCGATGCGGCCCTGCCGCTGCCGGCGGTTTTCGCCGGGGTCGGTGCGCTCGGCGTGCAGACCCATCGTACCGATCGTTTCGAACATGCGCCGAATCGTCAGTATTCATCGAGCTCGCCGCTCGACGATCCCTGGTACGCCCGGCGTCTGCTGCGCAATGGTGTAGCGCTGGCCGCGTTGGATGAAAGTTTCGTTCTGCCGGAGAAGTTCGACGGCGAAAAGCCCGAGCAGATCGAAGTGGAAATGTGGGGTGGTCTGGATTTCCCGGAAGCGCCGGATCACAGCCTGCGTGTCCTCCTGAACGGCAGTGAGATCGGCAGCGCGCGCTTCGACGGCGTGACCCGATACGTGCTGCGTGCCGAACTGCCGGCCGGCCTGCTGCGCAGTGGCAGCAATACCCTGACCCTGGAGTTGATCGGCGACACCGGCCTGCCCGCCGACGTGGTGCATCTGGAGGCGATCCGCATCGATTACGACCGCCGGTTGCTCGCGGTCGATGACCGTATCGACTTCCGCCTGCCGACCGATCTGCCGGGCGCCGGCGTCGAGGCCGATCGGCTGTTCGTCGATGACTTCGACGATGGCGGCAGCGCCGCCTGCGCGAGTGCGAGCCAGTGCGCCGCCTACCTGATCGATGGCCTGAGCAGCAGTGATGCGGTGGTCCTGCGCGAGCGCGAAGGCCAGGTGGTGCGCTTGCTGGCCAGCAGTCAGGCATCGGCCGACGGTGGTTACCAACTGCGCTTCGCCAGTTCGCGGCGTGCCGGCGATCATTATTGGGTGGCGCCGGCCGCGGGTGCGGTCGCTGCCGAGCTGGCCCTGGCGGCGGCGCTCGAGGATCCTCTGGCGGGCGCGGCGGCGGATTATCTGATCGTCTCGCATCCGAGCTTTGTCGATGGTCTCGCGCCGCTGATCGCTGCGCGCCAGGCGGAGGGTTTCCGCGTGCGGGTGGTAAATGTCTTAGACCTGTACCGCTTCTATAACGACGGCGTGGTCGACCCGATCGCCATCCAGCTCGCGTTGAGCGAGGCCTACCAGCGCCTGGGCACCCGCTATGTGCTCCTGGTCGGTGGCGACACGCTGGATTACTTCAATTACACCGGGGCCAATTCGGTCAGCTTCCTGCCCACGCCGTATCGGATCACCCACCGGTTCATCCGATTTGGCGCCGCCGACAGCGTCTACGCGGATATCGACGACGACGGCCTGGCGGATCTTTCCATCGGCCGATTCCCGGTGCGCACCCGCGCCGAGCTGGATGCTCTGGTCGCCAAGACCCTGAATTATGCGAGTGCCAGTTTCGGCGGGCAGTCGGTCTTGCTCAGTGATCGCAATTCCGGTGGCATCAACTATGGCGACCAGCTGGCGCCGCTCGGTAACTATCTGGGTAATGGTTGGACCATGAACGCGCTGCGCCTGCAGAACTATCCGAGCGGCGCCGCCGCACAGGCGCGCGCGGACCTGGTCGGCGCGGTCAACGACGGACAGGCGCTGGTCGCCTATCTCGGCCACAGCGCTCCGAGTACCTGGACCTTCGAGGGATTGCTGACCTCGTCGCAGATCTATGCCGGTGCGTTCAGCAATGCAAGCCAACCGAGCCTGGTCTGGAGCATTGGCTGTTATGGCGGCTATTTCGTCGATCCGAGCTACAACACCATCGCCCACGGCCTGCTGCTGCAGAACAACGGCGGCGCGGCGGCCATGCTCGGCGCCACGGGTTTGACCGAGGTCAGCAGCGACGTTGCCTGGATCAATACCCTGGGCACACGGCTGACCAGCGAACGAATCGGCGATGCCCAACGTCAGGCGCAACGCATCTTGGCCAAGGCCGGGCCGGAGTTTCGCGACGTGGCGGTCGGCGGCACCCTGCTCGGCGATCCGGCGTTGCGTTTGCATCAGTAGGCCGTGATCTGGCTGGCGCCAGATCATAGGTTGTGCTGAGCGCAGCGGTTTTTAACGGCGGAGCCGGTCAGCGCAACAAGAGCAGGGGCTAGAGGCTAGAGGCTAGGGGCTAAGAGCAAAGAGCCGTCGCCCCGGCGAACGCCGGAGCCCAGTGGTGACCGTATCGGTATCCCATACACTGGGTCCCGGCGTTCGCCGGGACGACGTCTTTGCTGTCCTCTGTCGTCTGTTCCCTGACCTCGGTCCTCGGTGTTCAGTCCTCTGTCCCCTGAAAGAAGTAGGTCGGCTCAAGGCGCGCAGCGCCGGAGCCGACATTGCCGAACCCTGCCGACGCAAAGCCAGCAACGCCGCGCCGCAATTGGGTATCCGGTTTCCAGGTGCAGCGACGTCGAGGGCTAGGTCCGTCGGGTCCACGCCTGCGGCGCTTGACCCGACCTACGGGTGGCGTCGCCCCGGCGGAGGCCGGGGCCCAGTGGTGACCGTATCGGTATCCCATACACTGGGTCCCGGCGTTCGCCGGGACGACGTCTTTGATGTCCTCTGTCCTCTGTCCTCTGTCCTCTGTCCTCTGTCCTCTGTCCTCTGAAAGCGCGACAAGCGCCGTGCACTTCAATAAGCTTCGGACATGGGCGGATTTTTCCTTCGATTGGATTCGGATAGCACGGTGGCCGATACCGCGCAGGCCGATTGCGCGGCGGCGAGTCTGGGCGGGGATTGCGTTCGGCAGATGGGTGCCGGTTGCACCGCGGTAATGGCGCGGGCCGGCCGCGATCCGGACGGGCTAGTCATCGACGGCGATCTGCTGCTGCTCGATGGCGGGCTGAGCGCGCGCTGCCGGAGCGAGCTTCGCGGCGTCATGCAGTTGCCGGGGGCTACCGATGCGCTGTTGATCCAGCGCGCGTTTGCGCAATGGGGCGCCGACGCAGCTTTGCGTCTGGAGGGCCGCTTCGCGCTGGTGCTGGTGGATCGGCGGCGGAATTGCGTGTGGTTGCTGCGGGATGTTCTTGGCGAGTGCGCTCTGTACTTTGCCCGGCAGGGCGGTGCGCTTTCGGCATCGACATCGGCCAGCACCCTGATCGCCGCGGCGCGCCTGCCGAAACAGGAAAATGCTTCTGCCATTGCGGCCTTCTTCGCACTGCGTGCGCCCCGGTCCGGAGACAGCCTCTGGCAGGGCGTGCACAGCGTCCCGGCCGGCGAATGCCTGTGTATCGGCGCCACCGCCGCACAGCGCCGCAGGCAATCGTTTCGGTGCTCGGAGCGGCCAGCAAAGTTCGACTCCGACACGCACGCGGTGGCCGCCTGGCGGGAGGTGCTGCGCGGCGCCTGCGAGCGCGCCATCGGCGACGCGCGGCGTCCGGCGGTACTGCTTTCCGGCGGCGTGGATTCCAGCGCGCTGGCCGCCCTCGGCGCCGGTCTGCGGCCGGATCTGCTGGCGGTATCGTGGTGCCTGCCGGCGTTTCCGGCTGCCGATGAAAGTGCGCTGGTGGCGGCCACCGCTACCCGCCTGGGTATCGAACTTCGGACCACCCAGGCCGGCGAGGACTGGCCGCTGGCGCGCATCGGCGAATGGAGCGTCGATCCCGACGCGCCGCTGATGAATCCATATCGCTGGCTGCAACATGGGGTCTTGCGGCAGGCGGCCGAACAAGGCGCCGATGTCGTTCTCTCAGGCAATTTCGGCGATCACCTGTATCCGGACCCGCTGCCCGCGCTGCCGGCGCTGCCGTCCTGGCAGCAACTGCGCCACGGTGTCGGTCGAAAATTGCAAGCCTATCCGCGTGTGCTCGCCTGGCTGCGGCGGGTGGCGCGACGCAGTGCGGCGACGCCGGATTGGCTGCGGCCGGAATGGCGCCAGCGCCTGCGCGCGCCGGCCTGGGCGGGGCCAGCGGTGCTGTCGCCCGAGTCGATCCAGGATGCGAGCTTCGGCCGGCGTCTGGTCGCGACACATGGCCTGGATCTGCGCTATGTCTATCGCGATCCGCAAGTGATTCGATTCATGGCGGCGCTGCCGTCGCACTTTTGTCAGCGCGGCGACTGCCAGAAGTGGATCACCCGCGAAATGTTGCGTGGTGCCATTCCGGAACCGGTTAGGGTAAGGCCGAAGTCCGGCAGTCTCGAAGCGTATTTCCGCTACGGTATGTACCAGCGCGAGGCCGCAACCGTCGCGGAACTGTTGCGCGATCGCCGCGCGCGTTGGCCGGATTATCTACAAGCACCGCGGCTGTTCGAGGCGCTGGCGAACCCGCGCGACGAGTCCGATCTTTTGCTGGTTTGGCTCGCTGCCAGTTATGAACTTTGGTGGCGTGCCCAGGCCGGTTTTGGACCTGCCGTGTTAGCATCTGGTCCGTCTTCGTCCGCTTGATTTTTCCACTCTTCCTGGGCTTCCCTGTGTATCCGAGCCAGCCAGTGCCGACCGCCGTCGCCGAGATCCATCCGATCCGGCCACGCCTGCCCTACCAGCCACCGCGGCTGGTCGATCTCGGCGACCTGCGCGATGTCACGCTCGGCGCTTCGCCCGGTATCGGCGATTCCGGTGGCACCCAGCCGCAACGTTGCCCGGGTTGTCCATAGTCCGTTCATCGGACCGTGCCGCAGCCCATGTCGCTGCCACCGCTGTGTAGGCCGATCCAGTTCCACCCGCCTTGGCCGTCCGATCCCGCGCAAGCCGAGGCCGTGCTGTCGGTCGCCGGTATCGAGTGTCGGTTCGGCGCCGGCTTACTGGATTTCGCTTCGCCGGAGCCAGCGACTGGCCCTCGCCCGACCGCCACGAGCACAGCCGCCCAGGCACCAGTCGCTGCCGGCGCGACCCCGCTCGCGCTGGAAAGCCAGGCGCTCCCAGCCTACGCGGGTGAAGGTTGGCTGGGCGACCGGCTGCGCGCATTCCGTGTCTATCCCGATGGCGACGGTCGGCGTGTCGAATTCGGTGCCGGGATGGTGTTCCGGATCAGCGGCGACGGCTGCCGCATCGATTGCCTAAGCGTGCCGAGCGACGCGAAGTTGCTCAGCGAATGGTTGCTCGGGCCGGCTCTGCTGCTGGCGCTGGCGGCACGGCGGATCTACGCCCTGCACGCCAGTGCGATTTCCCGCCGGGCCGGGGCAGTGCTGCTGCTCGGTCGCTCCGGTAGCGGCAAATCCACTCTGGCCCGGGTGGCGGCGGCCTGTGGCTGGGCCGCGCTCGCCGATGATGTGGTTCCGCTCGCCCTGACCGGCGGTGTATTGCGCGTGCGACCGCGCTTCCCGCAATTGAAATGGGCAGAGCCGCTCGCCACCGCCGACTGCGAGTTGCCGCTGGCGGCCTTGGTATTCGTCGAACGCGGCAACGCTCGCTTGGCGCTGACGCCGCTGCCGGCCAGCATCGCGACCCGCAACCTGGTTCGCGACACGGTGGCGGCGCGGTTGTTTGCGCCGACCGAACTGGGCGATCATCTCGGCTTCTGTGCGCGTTTGGCCGAGGCCGGCCCGTGCCTGCGCCTGGACCTGCCCGAGGTCACTGCCGATCGCGTCGAGGCCACCGCGGGCGCCGCTCTGGATTTGATTTCGCGAAGGCTCGCAGTCTGAGCACCATGGCGCAGGCTGTTGCCGATGCCTGCAACTTTGCAGCGTCCGCTACCACAGCATCAGGGCGACCCCGGCTATGGCCATGGCGGTGCCCAACAGACGGCGCCGACTGACCGTCTCGCCGAGCAGCAGCCAGGCGAACAGCACGATGAAGATCGAAGCAGTCTCGTTCAAGATCGCGGCGACCGAGGCACTGGTGTATTTGTAGCCATTGAGCCAGAACAGCATCGACAGAAACTGGCCGACGAAGGCCGCCAGCAGCAACAGCATCCAGCGCCGCCACGGCAGCGGCGCCTTGCTGGCGGCATCACCGGCGCGCGCGCCGCCGATCCCGATCAGCCACAGCCCGGCGACCCCGCCGGCCACGCGCAGACTGGACACCCACCACACCGAATGCGTCTCCAGGATGCGCTTGACCATGATGACCGAGCCGGCCATCAGCAGGATCGAAGCCGCAGCATGCAGCACATGCCGCAACTGCCCACGCGCCGGCACCGTGCCCGCGCCGGAACTGCTGACCACGATCACCCCCGCCGACACCAGGGCGAAACCGAGCAGCTGTTGCAGGTTAAGCCGTTCGCCGAGAAACACAAACGACAGCACGATCATCAACGGGCTGTACAGATTGCCGAGTACGCCCATGTGGCCGGGGCCGAGCGCGTTCAGCGAGCGGAAGTAAATGGTGTCGGCGATGCCTATGCCGATCAAGCCGCTCAGAGCGCAGACCAGCATTTGCAAGGGCGACAGCGCGGGCGCGACCACACCGTCGAACCACAGCGTGGCCGGCACCAGCATCGCCAGCACCAGCAGGTTCTTCAGCCAGTTCAACCGTTGCGGCGCCAGGCTGCGACCGAGTTTCGCATAGCCGATCACCCCCAGCGCCCAGGTCGCCGCAGCGGCTATCGAGTAAGTTTCGCCCAGACCCATTGCTGCGACATCCGTGCTCATTCAATCGGACATTGTAGAGCGCGGGGCTCGGGAGTCGGGAGTGGGAGTGGGGAGTCGGGAGTGGAAAGAGCCGTCGTCCCGGCGGAAGCCGGGACCCAGTTCCCGACACTGCGGCAAGCTCCGACACTGGGCCCCGGCGTGCGCCGGGGCGACGGGCTTCTGTTTTCTGTCCTCCGCAAGCGCGGTGCCTGCCGCCACCGCAACTCCCAACATCCACTCCCGACTCCCCACCCCCAACTTCGCTACCATGGCGACGCCTTAGGTTCGGCGAACATCGGGAGAAGCGGCATGCGCATCCTGCTTACCGGCGGAACCGGATTGCTCGGGCGGGCGCTGTGTAGGCGTTGGCTGGCGGACGGCCACCGCTTGACCGTGTTGAGCCGCCGCCCGGCGCGGGTGCCGGAGCGTTGCGGCGCAACGGTGAGCGCGCTGGCTTCGCTAGCCGATTGGAAGCCCGACCAGACTTTCGACGCGCTGGTCAATCTGGCCGGCGAACCGATCATCGACTGGCCCTGGACGCTGGCGCGCAAACAACGCTTGCGCGCCAGCCGCATTGGTCTGACCGAAACCCTGTCGGCGGCGATCGCGCGGGCCGAAGTCAAGCCATCGGTGTTGTTGAGTGCTTCGGCAATCGGCTATTACGGCGACTGTGGCGACCGCCCGATCGACGAAAATGCCGCGGCAGCGGACGACTTCGCTGCACGTCTATGCGCGGACTGGGAGGCTGTGGCGGCAGGCGTGGGCGGACCTGGGCTGCGCGTCTGCCAACTGCGCACCGGCCTGGTGTTGAGCGCCGACGGCGGTCTGCTGGCGCGCATGGCCCCGGCGTTTCGATGGGGACTGGGCGCGCGCCTGGGCAGCGGTCGCCAGTGGATGAGCTGGATCCATATCGACGACTGGGTGGCCGCGGTCGATTTTCTGCTGACCCGGAGCGACGCCAGCGGCGCCTTCAACCTTTCCGCACCGGCGCCGGTCGATAACGCCGAGTTCACCCGGCAACTGGCCGCGCATTACGGCCGGCGTGCGCCACTGGTGGCGCCATCCGGCCTGCTGCGGCTGGCGCTCGGTCAGCGCGCTCAGTTGCTGCTCGGCGGCCAGCGCGTGTTGCCGGCACGGTTGCAGGCGCTGGGATTCCACTTCCGCCATCCCGATCTGGCTACTGCCCTGGCCGCGATCCAGGACTGATGGCAGCTGGGAGCGCCGAGCACCAGCTCGGCAATGCGCTGGCGAAGTTGGAATGGTGGATGCGCTGCGCTTATCCAACTTACATCCATCACCCCGGTCGGCGTCGGATAGTGCCGGTGGGCGCGTCTGCCATACTTGGCGTTGGCAATTTTGCGACCGCGAGCGATGTTCAAATTCTGGAAGAAGTCATCCGCCGCCGGCGAGGCGAGTACCGAAGCGCACACCAAGGCGCGGCCGGAAGAGGGCGCGGGGCTGCGCGAGCGGCTGCGCGAGTCGGCGCTCGGGCGCTCGGTCAGTGCCTTGTTTTCCGGCCATCCCAAGCTCGATGAAGACTTGCTCGACGAGTTGGAAACCGTACTGCTCGGCGCCGATGTCGGGGTCGCCGCCAGCGGCGCGCTGATCGCCACCTTGCGCAAGCGTCTGCTGGCGCGCGAATACGCCGATGCCGCGGCGCTCATCCGGCACCTGCGCGCAGAGATGATCGCGCTGTTGAAGCCGGTCGAGCACTGGCTGGAAATCCCCTCGCAGTCCACGCCGTTCGTGATCCTGGTGGTCGGCGTCAATGGTGCCGGCAAGACCACCACGATCGGCAAGCTGGCGCAGTGGATGAAGCGCGACGGCATCCAGGTGATGCTGGCCGCCGGCGACACCTTTCGCGCCGCCGCGGTCGAGCAGCTCTGCACCTGGGGCGAGCGCAACCAGGTGCCGGTGATCGCGCAGGGGGCCGGGGCGGATTCGGCGGCGGTGATCTTCGATGCCCTGCAGGCGGCACGCGCGCGCGGCATCGAGGTGTTGATCGCCGATACCGCCGGGCGTTTGCAGACCCAGGCCGGCTTGATGGACGAATTGGGCAAAGTTCGCCGGGTGTTGGCACGGATCGACCCGGCGGCGCCGCACGAGACCCTGCTGGTGATCGACGGCACCACCGGCCAGAACGCGCTGTCGCAGGCGCGGCTGTTCCATCAGGCGGTCGGCCTGACCGGCCTGGTGGTGACCAAGCTCGACGGCAGCGCCAAGGGCGGCGTGGTGTTCGCGCTGGCGCGCGAATTGAAATTGCCGATTCGTTTTGTCGGTGTCGGCGAGGGTCTTTACGATCTGCGGCCGTTTTCGGCCGAGGCATTTGTCGACGGCCTGTTGCCGGAACGGATCGGCGGAGCCTGAGCATGCGCCGCGCGCCACGCTGGCTGCGTTATTCAGGTCTGGCCGCATTGCTTGCCGCGGTTGCTCTCGGGTTTGGTGCATGGCGCCTGTCCCGGGACGACCAGCGGCTGACCGCCTGGCTGGCCGATTCGGTGTACTCCGCCACCGGCCTGCAACTCACCGCTGCGCCGGGGCGCTTCGGATTCTGGCCGCGACTGAGTGTGGTTCTCGAACAGGCGGAACTGCGCAGCGCCGATGGGATGGTGCCGGCCAAGGCGAGACGCATCGCGGTCGAGGTGCCGTGGTCGAGCCTGTTCGGCAGCGAATTGCGGATCGGGCGGCTGCGCATCGATGGCGTGGTGATCGATCAGGGCGCGCTTGGCGCCTGGCTCGCCGCCGGCCGGGAGCTGGGGCCACCGTCACCGCTCGCCTGGCCACGCATCGACGCAGCGCTGGAACTGAGCGATGTGGTGCTGATCGCGGCCACGGGCGCCGAGCCCAGATTGAGCCTGCAATCGCTGCGACTCGATCACTGGCAAACCGACCATACCGCGCGGATCGAAGCCGAGATCAGGATTCCGGCGCTGTCGAACCAGCCGCTGCAAATACAATTCGAACTCACCCCGCGCCAGACCGATAGCGAGCTGGCACTGGAGCCGGTGTCCGGCAGTATCGTCAGCGTCGATGCGCCGCCGCTGGAGCTGCGCGGCTTCCTGCGCATGCAGGATATGACCCACCTGGATTTGCAGCTCCGCCTGACCGCCCCGCGACTGCCGACCTGGCTGCCGACCGGGCCGGCCCGTTTCGAGCCGCTGGAAAGCGACCTGACCCTGCGCTACACCGGCGCCGTCGATGGGCCGAGCAAACTCAAACTGGCCGGCAGTCTGGCCGGCACTGCCGTGGACGCCGACCTGCTGCTGCCCTACCGGTTCACCGATTACCTGGGGAATGGTGAACTTGCCGCGCTGGCCGAACAGGTCGGCGGTTCGATCCGCCTGGAGCGGATTCGCATCGGCGACGTCGTGATGCAGGGCATCGAATGGCGCAACGAACTGCCCGATGCCGCGCGGTCCCAGGCGAGCGAAGCCGCGCCGGCCGCGCCCGCCGACCCCGGATGAGCAGCGATTTTGCCGCACGCCTGCTGGCCTGGTTCGACCAGTACGGCCGTCATGACCTGCCCTGGCAACAGCCGCGCACGCCGTATCGGGTCTGGGTCAGCGAGGTGATGCTGCAACAGACCCAGGTCGGCAGCGTGCTCGGCTATTTCGATCGCTTCATGGCCGCCCTGCCGGAGCTACCCGCCCTGGCCGCGGCCAGCGAAGACCGGGTGCTGGCGCTGTGGTCCGGTCTTGGCTACTACCGCCGCGCGATCAATCTGCACCGCGCCGCCGGCATCTGCATGACCCGTCATCAGGGCGCATTGCCGGACAGTCTGGATGCGTTGATGGCGCTGCCCGGAATCGGGCGCTCCAGCGCCGCGGCGATTTTGGCGCAGGCGCATGGCCAGCGTCTGGCGATACTCGATGGCAATGTCAAACGCGTGCTTGCCCGCCACGCCGGCATCGCGGGCTACCCAGGCACCGCCGCAGTCGAGCAGACGCTGTGGCGCCTGGCCGAAGCGCGGCTTCCCGATGGCCGGCCAGACTTGCGCATGGCCGACTATACCCAGGCGATCATGGACCTGGGCGCGACCCTGTGTACCCGCGCCCAACCGCGCTGTGGCGAGTGCCCACTGTCCGGCGATTGCGTGGCCAGGATCAGCGCCCGCTGCGAGCAATTGCCGACCCGTAAGCCCAGTCGGGTGCTGCCCGAACGCGCCGCCTTGATGTTGCTGGCGATCGACCCGCAGGGCCGCGTGTTACTCGAACGCCGGCCTGGGCTCGGCGTCTGGCGTGGCCTGTGGAGCCTGCCGGAAACCGTCTGGCCGTTGTGCGAGGAACCGATCGACGCGCTCGCCGCGCTGCGGGCGCTGGCCAGCACCCAGGGTCTTGCCGATCCGCTCGATGGCCCCGCTGGCGCGCAGGCGCTGCCAAGCTTCGTGCATGGATTCACCCACTTCCGTCTGCACATCCGGCCCTACCTGTTGCGGGTACCGGCCGCGACCATCGGCGTCGCCGAAGCCGATCGCCGACGTTGGCTGGCAGCGGACGAACTCGCCGATCTGGGCCTGCCGGCGCCGGTGCGCTCCCTGCTCGGGCGGGTGCAAGCCGGAGTCCGAAAATAGGTTGTGCTGAGCGCAGCGCAGCGTTAGAGCTAGGGGCTAGGGGCTAGGGGCTAACAGCGGGGCGTTCCCGAAAATAGGTTGTGCTGAGCGCAGCGCAGCGTAGCGAAGCGCAACAAGCCGGAGCCAGAAAATAGGTTGTGCTGAGCGTAGCGAAACGCAACGATGTT
>JBFXKH010000049.1:0-22620 GCA_050173995.1 Lysobacterales bacterium
GGCCCAGTGTCGGGCCCGCGACACCGACCAACACTGGGTCCCGGCGTTCGCCGGATTCAGAGCACCGAGGACGGAGCACAGAGGACAGAAGAAGCCGTCGCCCCAGCGAACGCCGGGGCCTAGTGCCGGGCCCGCGACACCGACCAACACTGGGTCCCGGCGTTCGCCGGTTTCAGAGCACCGAGGACGGAGCACAGAGGACAGAAGAAGCCGTCGCCCCGGCGAACGCCGGGGCCTAGTGCCGGGCCCGCGACACCGACCAACACTGGGTCCCGGCGTTCGCCGGGACGACGCCGCTCTTGCCCGTTCCCCGTTCCCCATTCCCCGTTCCCCACCACCCCCATCCCCCATACCCTTCCGACCATAGTAAATATTCCGTTAAAGCAGTACGCTCCGCACGCACCCCAACCCGGAGCCCGCCATGCCCTGTTCAATGCTATCCCGCGCCATTCGTCTTGCCCTGCTCGGTAGCTGTGCACTGTCCCTTGCCGGCCTATCGATTGCTGCACCCGCGCCGGCCGAGCCGGTTGCGCCTGCACCGAACACCACCGACAGCACCGCCAGCGACACCGAAGACGCCACAGAGCTCGATCCCATCTCCGTGGTCGGTTCGCGCCGTGTGGATCGCAGTGATGCGACCACGGTGGTGCCGGTCGATGTGATTCCGCTCAACGACAGTGCCACCCGTGGTGCGCAGTTCGATATGGCGCAGTCGCTGCAATACCTGGTGCCCTCGTTCAATTCCACGCGCCAGACCGGTGCCGACGGCGCCGACCTGGTCGATTCGGCGGCGCTGCGCGGCCTCGGTTCCGACCAGACCCTGGTGCTGGTCAATGGCAAGCGCCACCACACCACCGCCCTGGTCAACTTGTTTGGTGCGCGCAACCGCGGCAATACCGGCACCGACCTGAACACCATTCCGCTTCTCGCGGTCGATCGGGTCGAGGTGCTACGCGACGGCGCAGCCGCCCAGTACGGATCGGATGCGATCGCCGGCGTAATGAACTTCAGCCTGCGCAACGATCTTGGCTGCCAGGCGGTCGCCGGGTATGGCGAATACACCCGCGGCGATGGCGAAAACAAGCAGTTGGGCGGTTATTGCGGCTTCGGCCTGGGCGATGGCGGCAATTTTTCGATCACCGCCGAGGGCTCCAAGCGCGGCCGTTCGGACCGTTCCGAGCCAGCCGACAACCCACGCACCATCGGCGACAGCAAGATCGACAACAACACGATTTTTGTGAATGGACGGCTGCCGCTGGGCGAACAGGTCGAGTTGTATTTCACCGGCTCGAACCAGGTCCGGATCGCCTCCTCGGCGGCGTTCGCGCGCGGCGGCGTCGGTTCCGACGATATCCCCTCGCGCAATTCCGAGGCAATGTTCCCGAACGGCTTCGTGCCGTTCATCAACGGCGACTCGCGCGACCGCTTCTACATCCTCGGCGGCTCCGGCTTTCTCGGCGCCTGGCACACCGATCTGTCGGCGACCTATGGCTACAACGAGCTGTTCTACAACATCAGCAATACCCTGAACGCCTCGATCGCCAATCTGGATCTGCAAAACGGCGGGCTGGGGCTGAGCCCAACCAAATTCAATGCTGGCGGTTTCTCGTTCGAGCAACTGACCACCAATCTGGATTTCAGTCGCTTCTTCGACGACATCGCGCAGGGCATGAACGTGGCCTTTGGCGCCGAGTTCCGCCACGAACAGTATGAGATCAAGGCCGGCGAGCCGGGCTCGTTCATCGATGCCGACGGCGCTGGCGGCGGCAACGCCGGCAGCCAGGGTTTCCCGGGTTTCCAGCCGGGCGACGAAACCAATACCGGCCGGCACAGCTACGCCGGTTATGTCGATGTCGAAACCGACCTGAGCGACCGCCTGACCAGCGATGTGGCGGTGCGTTATGAGGACTTCAGCGACTTCGGCTCGACCCTGGACGGCAAGCTGGCACTCGCCTTTCGCGCCACCGATGCGCTGCTGCTGCGCGGCTCGGTAGCCAGCGGCTTCCGTGCGCCATCCCTGCAGCAACGCCTGTTCTCCTCGACCTTCACCGACTTCATCAGCGGCGTTCCGGTCGACGTGCTGCTCGCCCCGAACGGCGGCACCGTGGCCAATGCCGCCGGTATTCCCAAGCTCCAGGAAGAGACCTCGACCAGCTACACACTCGGCTTCACCTGGTCGGCCAAGGACAATCTGACCCTGACCCTGGACGCCTACCGCATCGAAATCGACGACCGCATCGTGCTGTCTGGCCGCTTCAATACCGATGATCCAAGCATCGGCGACATCCTCGCTGGTCTCGGCGTCGGCGAGGCGCAGTTCTTCGTCAACTCGGTCGATACCCGCACCCAGGGCATCGACCTGACCGTGTCCCACAATACTGAGCTCGGCGACGGCAAGCTGCGCAGCCTGTTCACGCTTAACGTCAGCGATACCGAGATCACCGGCGTGCATACCCCGGCCAGCCTGATCGGCCGCGAAGACAGCCTGCTCGAAGACCGCGAGCGCCGCTTCATCGAAGAAGGTGCGCCGGATGCCAAAGCGATCCTGTCGTTCGATTACCAGACCGGCAAGTGGAGCCCGAGCCTGAAGTTCATCTACTTCGGTTCGCAGACGCTCGGCACCTTCTCCGGCCCACCAGTGCCGAACCAGCGCTACGATGCCCGACTCTCGGCGGATCTGAGCCTGAGCTACGCCTTCACCGACAATACTCGGCTGACCGTGGGCGGCACCAACATCTTCGACAAGTTCCCGAGCCGGCAGAACCCCGACGAAACCGACAACGGCCATGTGTTCGAAAGCGTGCAGTTCGGCCTGAACGGCGCCGCCTGGTTCGCCCGCATCGCCCACGACTTCAACTGATGCCGTTTTCCGCTTGGACAATGGCCCGCAGCCTCAGGTTGCGGGCCTTTTTTGGCCGGAAACAGGCCCATTCGCCAATGCATCGCTCGGCTCGCCCGGGCAGGACCGAAAGCACAAGGCCGTGACCGAACGGGCGTCCGCGGGCAGAGGTGCTGCGCCCGTTCAACGCCTGGGTCCTGCCCGCCCAGCTGCGAACAATCGGGTCAGCGCGCGCTGGTGACTTGACTTGGATGCCGGCAAACCCAATCCTGTCCGGACAGGGCGAATCACGGCAAACCAGTTGTCGCCATCAGGACAGCACTCGATGACCTTGCAACGCAAGGACGCTGCGGAGTTCCGCACACTGCGGGTGGTCGAGAACATCGACCAACTGGATGCCTATCTGGCCGCCAGCAGCCGCGGACAGGCACTACCCGGCAACATTACCGAGCTCGGGGTGTTTCAAGACGACCCGCAATTGCCGTTGGTACGACTGCGCTCGGCGGCGCGGCTGGAGATCCCGTTCCTGCGTCTGGAGGCGATCACGCCGAGCGCGGCAGCGCTGGAATTGATGACGCCGGTGCGCGCCCGCCGATTGCGTGCCGTGCCTGTGCACCTTCACGAGAAGGCACTGGCCGTGGCCATGGAGGATCCGACCGACTCCGAGGTGCTGCGCACCCTCGAGTTTCTCTCTCGCTACCTGGTGGTGCCCTTTCTGGCCAGCCCGGCGGCCATCCGCGAGCGCATCGCCGAATGCTACGAGCCGGCCGAAGACGCCGCCATCGCCCGCCAATTGGGTCTCGACCCACGCGCCGCCGACGGGGTCAATGACCATGAAGCCGAACGACTGGCGCGCCAGCAGCCGGTAGTCCGCATCGTCGCCGAGCTGATCGACGATGCCGCGACGCGGCGCGCCTCGGACATCCACATCCGCCCGGGCGAGCACGGCGCCGAAGTGCTGTACCGGATCGACGACGAACTGGTGCCGGTGCGCAGTTTCCTGCGTGCGCTGCTGCCAGCGATCGTCAGCCGGATCAAGGTGCTGGCCGGGATGAACCTGGCCGAGCACCGGCGTCCACAGGACGGCCGCTGCAGTTTCGATCTGGCCGACGGCAAACGCATCGACCTGCGCGTATCGATCCTGCCGGCGGTGTTTGGCGAGAGTGTGGCGCTGCGCCTGCTCGATACCCGGCAGAGCCTGCGCAGCCTGGAACAGTTGGGCATGGCGCCGACCGATCGGCTGCGCCTGACTGATCTGATGAACCAGAGCCACGGCATCTTCCTGGCCGCCGGACCGACCGGCTGCGGCAAGTCCACCACGCTGTACGCAATGCTGCTGGAATTGCGCCGGGAGCGCGTCAACATCCTGACCATCGAGGACCCGGTCGAGTACCGCATCGCTGGCATCCAGCAGATGCAGGTCAACCGCGCCGCCGGATTCACCTTCGCCAATGGCATGCGCAATTTCCTGCGCCACGACCCGGACGTGATCATGGTCGGAGAGATCCGCGACCAGGAAACCGCCGGCATCGCGGTCGAGAGCGCGCTGACCGGGCATCTGGTGCTGAGCACCTTGCACACCAATACCGCCGCGACCGCGGTTACCCGCCTGCTCGATCTGGGCGTCGAGGCCTTCCTGCTGCGTTCCGCCCTGCTCGGGGTGTTGTCGCAACGCCTGGTCCGACGCATCTGTCCGCACTGCCGCGAACCCGACCCGGGCGACCCGCACCGGCGCGAACTGCTGCAAGCCCTGCCCGAGGACAGCTTCTTTCGTGGCCGTGGTTGCAGCCACTGCGAAGGGCTGGGTGTACTCGGCCGCACCGCGGTACACGAACTGCTGGTGGTCGACCGCGCCATCCGCCAGCAGATCGCCCCCGGCGCCGAAGCCGATCGCATCCACCAGATCGCCATCGACCAGGGCATGACCCCATTGACCCGCGCCGCCATGGCCCTGGCCCGCGACGGCATCATCTCGCTGGACGAAGCCTACCGGGTGCGCACCGAATAGCGCGCTACCAGAGCACGATGCCGAACCGGCGCAGGACTAGGGCGAAGCCGGCGAAGCAGACCACAGTCAGGACCACGCCGGCCAGCAAGCTGGGCCAGAAACCGATCCGCGGCAGCAGGGCGGGAAACAGCAGGAACATCGGCAAGGTCGGCAGCACATACCAGAACGTGTACCAGGCGTGGTTGGCGATCCGCGCGGTCGGCTGCTGTTCGACGTACAGCCAGATCAGGGTCAGCACGGTGACCAGGGGCAGCGCCGCGATCAGCCCGCCGAGCCGGTCGCTGCGCTTGGCGATTTCGGAAATCAACACGACCATGGCGGCGGTGATTGCGTATTTGGTGATGATCCAGCTCACTGCCGGTCTCCTGCCGCGACCACCGCGGCAGTGAACGCCTGCAATTTGCCCGGATCGAGCCGACCCTGGCTGCGCACGCCACTGCACAGGTCGAGCCCGAACGGGCGCACCGTGGCGATTGCCTCGGCGGCGTTGCCGGCGTGCAGACCACCGGCCAGGAACACCGGCCGGCCGGCTTCATCGCGAATGCGCCGACTGATCTGCCAGTCGTGCCGGCGGCCGGTGCCGCCGAGCTCTTTGACCGGCAGATCCGGGTTGCCGGAATCCAGCAGAAGGGCGTCGACCAGCGGCGCAACCGCCTTCGCCTCGGCCAACGACGAAGCATCGCGGACATGGATCACCTGGACCAGACGGATGCCCGGCAGCGCCCGCCGCAGGACGCGGAGTTCCTCCGCCGCGACCTGGTCGACCAACTGGATCGTGCTGGTGCGACAGACCCGGTGCTGGGTGATGATCTCCTCGGCGTGCTGGCGCGCGGTCAGCAGAAAGGTCGCGATCACCGGCGGCACCGTTGCCGAAATCTCGGCGATGGTCTGCTCGGCGATCGGCCCCGGCCCGCTCGGCATCGCCGAAACCAACCCGAGCGCGGAGGCGCCGGCAGCGATCGCCAGGTTCGCTTCTTCGCGGCTGGCGATGCAACAGACCTTGACCAGGGGCAAATGGGCGAGTCGCATGGGTCGATGGCCGGGTGCCGGAGTTAACCGGCAATCGCCGGAGTGTTTCGCGTTCGCTTGGCAACTACGCTTGAACGGTCAATGGGCCGGCATGCGAGCAAGCAGCGGATAGCGCTCGGGATGACGAATGGACTCGACCGCAAGATCGATGTCCAGCTCTGGACTTGTCGCTCATTCATACCGGAAGTGTGCGCCAATTCTATCGCCGGCTCAATCCAGAACTTGGCCTCGCCAAGGTTCAAACCACCGCGCCAAACCACCGACCGACCAAACTGGTGCAAAGCATCGCCAGTGCCCCCCAGAAAGTGACGCGAACCGCGCCGCGAATCAGGTCGGCGCGGCCGAGTCGGGCCGCTGCCGCGCCGAGCGTGGCGAGCAGGGCCAGGGTGCTGCCACCGACCAGCAGATTGAGCTGGGCGAGCGGCGCCCAGGCGGCCAGCAGCACCGGCGGTAAAGCACCCACCGCAAATGCGCCGGCCGAAGCCAGCGCCGCCTGCAGCGGCCGGGCGCGGCCGATTTCGGAGATACCAAGTTCATCGCGGGCATGGGCGCCCAGCGCATCGTGGGCGGTGAGCTGGGTGGCGACCTGACGCGCCAGCTCCGGGCTGAGCCCGCGCCCCATGTAAATGCCGGCCAGCTCGGCGTGTTCGTGCTCGGGGTCGTCGGCCAGCTCGTTCCGCTCTCGCGCCAGATCGGCGTTTTCGGTATCGGCCTGCGAACTGACCGACACGTACTCGCCGGCCGCCATCGACAACGCACCGGCGACCAGGCCGGCGAGCGCCGCCAGCATCACCGGCTCGCGGGCAGACGCGGCGGCGGCGATACCGACCACCAGACTGCTGGTCGAAATCAGTCCATCGTTGGCGCCAAGCACCGCGGCGCGCAGCCAGCCGATGCTGTCGGTGCGGTGGATCTCGGCGTGCGCCATGGCCTTGCTCCCGTCGTTGCTGGCTCGAACCGACGATCTTACCCGAGCCGCTGCGAGAGCGGCGCCGGTGTCCTGACCTGTCTATCGAATCGGCGGTCGCGACGTGCCGTCGCTCCCACCCAAGCGAACCTTGGTCCTCCGCCTCCGACCCGGGCGCTGCGGCCAGCCTGCCGGAACATCAGGTTTGGGTCAGTTGCTCGGCCAGGCTGCGGGTCTTTTCGGTCACTTCTTCTCCGCTATGGCGGGTGGTCTTGCGCTCGACCAGCAACAGGTGACATTCGTGTTCGGCGATGGGATTGTGGCGCACGCCCTTTGGCACTACAAACAACTCGCCTGCGGCCAACCGAACCGGTCCGGATTCCAGTTCGATGCACAATTCGCCTGCGAGAATAAAAAACAATTCGTCTTCGTCGGCGTGCGCGTGCCAGCCGAACTCGCCATGTACGCGGGCGACCTTGACGTAGGCGTCATCGACCTCGGCGATGATGCGCGGCGACCACAGCGCGCCGAGCGCGGCGGCGATGTCGGCAGGTGCTACCGGCTTCATCGGATTTTCTCCTCGGTGGTGTGGGCAGGCGCACGCGCCAGGCGGAACCAGACCTCGGTCCGATCCTTCATCGCCCCGCGGCTCCAACCCTGACGTTGATAAAAGGTATCGGCGCGGGTATCGGTCTCGGTGCCGAGTTTGACCTGGTCGAATCCCTGTTCGAACAACCAGTCCACGGCCAGGCGCAACAGTCCCTTGCCGGCACCGCGCCCCTCGAATTCGGGGTGTACGAACAGTGCCCAGATCGACCCGTCGGCGCGGGCAGCGAAGGAAAAGCCGATCACCACGCCATCGATTTCAGCGACAAAGCCGCGGCCGAGTTGGTCCAGGTATTCCTCGACCAGCAGGTCGGTGACCCGGGCCGGATTGGACAACACGTTCTCGCGCACCGCGACGCGGATCCGCTGGATCGCCGGGATGTCGGCGACCAGCGCGCGCCGGAAGCTCGGGCCAGCCGCGACTACCACGCCGCGGCCAGCGTTTCGCCGCCGGCCAAGCGCGGTTCGCAGAGCACCGTGGCCTTGAGCGAATGCGCGATAAAGCATTCCCGGTGCGCGGCCTGATGCAGGTCGCAAAGTTGGCCCGGATCCGGCGCCGACTGCGCGCCGAAACGGACCAGCGGGCGCAGCGTGATCCGGGTGATCGCCAGCCGTCCGTCCGTGTCCGGCGTCATGATCCCGATGGCTTGATCGACATAGCGATCGACCACGAAGCGACGCTTGGCCGCGATCGACAGAAACCACAGCATGTGGCAGCTGGCCAGCGCCGCCACCAGCATTTCTTCGGGGTCGACCGCGGCGGCATCGGACATCGGCTCCGGCACTACCTGCGGCGAGGCCGAGGCCGGCCATTCGGCGCCGCCGTCGAAGCGCAGCCAGTGGCGGCGGCTGTAGCGGTTATCGAGAAAACCCTGCTCGCCACGCTGCCATTCGATTTCGGCACTGTACTGTTCCATCCTCGCTACCTTCGATTGCCGGCACTGACCGGCATGGTAGCCGTGTCCCACGGCAGGCGGGAAGCGGTGCGAGTGCATAGGTTGTGCTGAGCGCAGCGCAGGCGCATAGGTTGTGCTGAGCGCAGCGCAGCGAAGCGAAGCGCAACAAGCCGGAGCGACATGGCGAGATCGTTGCGCTTCGCTGTACTCAGCACAACCTATGCACCGCAAGAAACCGAAGTCTCATGGCGAGATCGTTGCGCTTCGCTGCGCTCAGCACAACCTATTTCCTGCGCTCCGTACCGTTGCGCTTCGCTGCGCTCAGCACAACCTATTTCCTGCGCTCCGTATCGTTGCGCTTCGCTGCGCTCAGCACAACCTATCCCGCTTCCTGTTTCCGCTGGCTATTTCTGGTCATCGGTGGGCTGCGCCAGGTATGCCACCAACGCGGCCAAATCATCGTCCGGCAGACTGGCATAAATCGCCTTGCGTTGTCGGACCCGTGCTGACAGTTGGCTGGCGACGGCGGGGTCGGCGCTGATCCACTGGCTGATTTCCTGCGCAGACAAGCGGGCGCCGATGCCATCCAGCGGGTGGCGGGTATTGCCCTGGCCGGCCAGGCTGTGGCAGGCGCGACAACCCTGATTTCGGTAGACCTCGGCGCCGCGCTGCCTGAGCGCGACCGCGTCGACCGGCGTCTCTGCCACGGCGGCCGGCGCTGCTTCCGTAACCGCGGCCTGCTCTCGATTGCGCCAACCGGCCAGCGCCGCGGCGACCGCCAGCACCAGGGCCGCGCTCGCCATCGCCAATCGCCTTGCCCAGATCTCGCGCATCGCTGTCCTTCAGGCCAGATCAAAAATCTCGGTATGCACCTGGGCCAGCGGCACGCCGAGTTGGCGTAGTGCGCTTTCGGCGATGCGGATCATCGGCGTCGGGCCGCACACGAAGCAGTGTACGCCGTCCGCAATCTGCGGCAGGTGCCGGCGCAGCAGGTCCAAGGACAACAGGCCGCGTTCGCCCGGCCAATCCGTCGGCGGTTCGCCGAGGATGTGCACCAGATGCAGCGGCAATCGCGCGGCGAGCGCATCCAGTTCCTCGCGAAATACGCTGTGCTGCCAAAGGCGGTTGCCGTAGAACAGCCACAGCGGCCGCTGCTCGCCACGCGCGGCCAAGGCCCTGAGCATGCTCATGATCGGCGCAATCCCAACCCCGCCAGCGATGAACAGCAGGCCGCTGGCCTGCGGGTGACGGTCGCAACTGAAGGCGCCATAGGGTCCATCAACGTGGGCCAGGCTGCCCGGCTGGACGCTGGCCATACGCGAGGAGAAATCGCCCAGGGCCTTGATCGTGAACTCCAGTCGGCCACGCTCGCCGGGCGCCGAAGCGATCGAGAACGGATGTTCGCGCAGGGCGAATGGCGAATCGCCGACGCTGAGCCAGGCGAACTGCCCGGGCAGGAAATCGAATCCGTGCTCGCCCTCGGCGCGCAGGCAGAGCGTGACGCTGCGGCCATGCTCGGCGCGGACCGCGACCACGCGGTACGGCCGCCGCGCCAGTCGCCAGGGTCGCAGCAGGCGCACATAGCCGACCAGCAACAACCAGCACAGCGAAATCACCGACCACAGCAGGCGCTTGAGCGGGGCATCCAGAAAGCGCGCCGCCAGCTCGACATGCACCACGGCCAGTACCAGGGCCAGACTGGCCAGCACGGCGTGCCAGCGCCGCCAGCGGTCGTATTCGATGCCGAGCGGCTTGCGCCATAGCGAACCCAGAACCAGTACCACGAGCAGCAGCACGGCCAGTCGGCCGAGACTGATCGAGAGCGGCGCCCGACGCGGATCGAGCGGACCGACCGCGGACGGATCGATCAGGGTGGCCAGCAGCGCATGGATCAGGATCAATCCCAGCAGCGCAACCGCCAGGTAGCGATGGAACAGATAAATGATGTCGATGCCGAACGGCGCGCTGGCCCGCCGGAAGCGCGCGGTCAGCACGAACTGCACGCCGATCATGGCCACCCCGGCGTAGCCCAGGGCCATGGCGAAATCCCAACCGAAGCCGGAGGCCGGCGGCGTCGGTGGCGCCAGCGCGACAAGCATCGGCGCCAGAATCAGGCCCAGGTAGACGGCCAGCCAGAATCCGCTGTGGGTCGGGCCGCGGACTGCGTTCACGGCCCGATTCCGTTCAGCGACCGGCTGTGTTCCTCGTGGTCGGACAACTGGCCCGGAGTGAACGAGGTGCGCAGGGCATTCAGCACCGCCAGCACATCGATCACTTCCTGGGCGACCGCCCCAGCCACCGGCGGCAGCCAACCGAACGCCGCAAAGCCCATGCCGAGCAGGCTCAGGGCCATGCCGCCGATGGCGCTCTGCATGGCAATCACGCGCAGCCGACGGCCGATATGCAGCAACTCGTCGACCCGCTGAAGCGAACTGTCCAGGATCACCGCGCCAGCAGCTTCGGCGGTGACGTCGCTGGCCTCACCGAAGGCAATGCCCACGGTGGCCGCGGTCAATGCCGGCGCATCATTGATGCCGTCGCCCAGATACACGGTATTGGCGCGCGCGGTCTCGGCCCGCACCAGGGCCAGTTTCTGCTCCGGGCTCTGGTCGGCATGAACCTCGCTGATGCCGACCCGGGCAGCCAGATAGTTCACTTCGGAGGCACGATCGCCGGACACCAGCAGCACCCGCTCGATGCCATGGCGCGGAAACAGGTGGCGCACGAACGACTGTCCTTCCCGGCGCGGTTCATCGCGAAACTGCAAGGTGCCGGCATAGCGCCCGTCGATCAGCGCCACGCATTCCAGCCCCCCGGCCAGCGCCGGCAGCTGGGCCGCGCAATCGGGCTTTGCGGCCAGCAATTGCTTGCGGCTGGTGACCTGCACCGACTGAGCATCGATCCGCCCGCGCAGCCCTTGTCCGGGCCGCTCGCTGACTTCGGCTGCTTCGGCGATGGTTAAACCGGATTCCGCGGCCGCGCGGGTCATCGCGCCAGCGAGCGGATGCCGCGAATAGCGTTCCAGCGCAGCCACTGCCGCCAGCACCTGGTCGCGCGCGAAGCCGGGGCCGGGCAGCAGCTCGGCCAGACGTGGCTCGCCATAGGTCAGGGTACCGGTCTTGTCGAAGATGGCGATGCGGCAGGTGTCGATTTTTTCCAGAATGGCCGGATCGCGGATCACGATGCCGCGCCGGGCGGCCAGTGAGACCGAGCCAATGATCGCCAGCGGAATACCGATCAACAGCGGACAGGGCGTGGCCACCACCAGCACCGCCAGAAAGCGCAGCGAGTCGCCGCTCCACCACCACGCCGCCACGGCGATGGCGATCGCCACCGGGGTGTAAACAATGCCGATCTGGTCGCCCAACCGGCGCAGCCGCGGGCGCTGCTGCTCGGAATCGCGCATCACCTGCATGATCCTGGCATAGCGCGAATCGCTGGCCAGTTGCTCCGCGCGGACGGTGAGTGCCCCCTCGCCATTCACCGCCCCGGACAGCACCGCCGATCCGGGCGCCTTCGGCAGCAGGTAGGGTTCGCCGGTCAGGTAGGCCTCATTCATGCTGCTGCGGCCCTCGACCACCACGCCATCGACCGGGCAGGTTTCGTGCGGCAGCACCACCAACAGGTCACCGATCGCCACTTCGGCCAGGGCGACCTCGGTCAGCCCGTCCGCGCTGCGGCGATGGGCCAGCGTCGGCATCCGTCGTGCCAACGCCTCCAGCGCGAATGAAGCACGCCGCACTGCATAGGACTCCAGGGTCTGTCCGCTGGCCAGCATCAGCACGACCAGGGTGCCGGCCAGGGTTTCGTTCATCAGCACCGCCACAACGATCGACAGCACCGCCAGCAGATCGGCGGTGAACTCGCCGCGGAACAGACGCAGCAATACCTTGAACAGCAAGGGCAGACTGCAGCCCAGGGCCAGCAGCAGCGGCAAGCCGGCCACGGCGACACCGAATAGATACTGTTCGGCAAAGCCGCCAAAACGCAGCAGCAGGTGCAGGATCAGGGCCAGCAGACTGGCGAGTCCGACCATAACTTCAAGCGAATACGGCGATACTCTGGTGGGTAAGTCTGTGCGATCCTGCTTATTCATCGCAATTCCTCGGAAACTGTCGGCCCGGTCTGGCCGCCCACGCCCGGGATCAGTCGCGCGCTGCCCAGTCGCTGTGCAACAAGCCGTACAGGGCGGTATCGGAAACTTCGCCCGCCACGATCCAGCGCTGGCGCAGCAGGCCTTCCAGCTGAAAACCGAGTCGATCCAGCGAGCGCGCCGAGGCCTGATTGCGTGGATCGATATCGGCCTCCAGGCGATTGAGCTGCATCGGACCGAAAGCGTAATCCACCACCGCCTGTAGCGCCTCGTGCATGAAGCCCTGGCCCCAGGCCGGCCGCGCCAGGGTATAGCCGAGCTCGGCGCGGCGGCTCTGCGCCGACCAGTTGAACACGCTGCAATTGCCGATCAATGCGCCGTCGTCCTTGCGTTCCAGACCGAGCCGCAGGTACTCGCCCGTCGCCATCGCGCGCAGATCGCGTTCGACCAGTTCGTGCGCGGTGGCGATCGAAGGCCACGGCGGCGTGCTCAGGTAACGCATCACCGGCGGGTCGGAAAAAATTCCGAACAGCGCTTCGGCATCGGCCACGGTCAGAGGCCGCAGTCGAAGCCGCGGGGTGTCGAGCAGCAAGCGATCGAAAGTGTCCATTCGGCCATCTTACCCGCTCAGGCGCACGCAGCCCGCAACAAGCGAAGCGGCTTCCGGGGCCAAACGCTGGACCCCGGCGTTCGCCGGGGCGACAGTCTCCCGCCTGCTTTCCGCGTTTCCCCATTCCCCGTTCCCGACTCCCGGCTCCGCACCGTTGCGCTTCGCTTCGCTGCGCTGCGCTCAGCACAACCTATTTCCGTTCCCCGTTCCGCGTTCCCCGTTCCCCGTTCCCAGCCCCCTGCATTACAGTGACGATCCCCACATTCGCACCAGCGCAAGGTTCTGCATGACCAACCAACCGCACGCCGCCCCGCACTTCGTCACCCATCTGGAATGCGCGCTCAATGGCGACCGCTATGACGCCAACGTGCTGCAATCGGTATCCGCTGCAGGCAAGCCGCTGTGGGTGCGCTACGACCTGGACGCGGTCGGGCGGGCGCTCGACCGCGCCGCGCTGGCTGGTCGCCCGACGACGCTGTGGCGCTACCGCGAACTGTTGCCGCTGCCGTTGGCGGTCGAACCGGTGTCGCTGGGCGAGACCATGACGCCGCTGGTCGCGCTCGATGCGCTAGGCCGGGAACTCGGCCTCGGTCAATTACTGGTCAAGGACGAGGGCCGCCTGCCGACCGGTTCGTTCAAGGCCCGCGGACTGGTGATGGCGGTGAACATGGCGCGGCAGTTCGGGGTCAGGCGCATGGCCATTCCGACCAATGGCAATGCCGGCGCGGCGATGGCGGCGTACTGCGTGCGCGCCGGGATCGAGGCGCATTGTTTCTGCCCGGCCGATACCCCGGAAGCCAATCGTCGCGAGATGCGGCTGCAGGGCGCCACCCTGACCGAGGTCGATGGGATGATCGACGACTGCGGCAAGCTGGTCGCGGCCGGCGAGCGCGAGGGACGCTGGACCTCGTGTGCCACGCTGCGCGAGCCGTATCGGATCGAGGGCAAGAAAACCATGGGCCTGGAGCTGGCCGAGCAGCTCGGCTGGACCCTGCCCGATGCGATTTTCTATCCGACTGGCGGCGGTACCGGTCTGATCGGCATGTGCAAGGCGTTCGACGAACTGGAACAGTTGGGCTGGATCGGATCGCAGCGCCCACGCATGTATGCAGTGCAGGCCGAAGGCTGTGCACCGATCGTGCGCGCCTTCGAAGCCGGCGAGCGCTTCGCCCATCGTTGGGAAGACGCGCACACGATCGCGCACGGCATCCGGGTGCCGGCGGCGCTCGGCGACTTCATGATCCTGGACGCGGTACGCGCCTCGCACGGCGCCGCGCTCGCGGTGGCCGACGCCGACACGCTGTGCGCCTGGCGCGATGCCGGTTCAGTGGACGGGCTGCTGCTGTGTCCGGAAGGTGCGGCCACTCTGGCGGCCTTGCGCCTGGCGCATGAGCGCGGTCTGGTCGCGGCCGGCGAGCGGGTGGTGCTGTTCAACTGCGCCAGCGGCTACAAGTACCCGTTGCCAGGTCCAGAGGACCGGGTATAGGGAAGTGGGTGCAAGGCTGTTGTGGGAGCGACGGCACGTCGCGACTGGGCTTACGAAGCAACAGTCGCGACGTGCCGTCGCTCCCACAATTCCGCCTCCCGACTCCCGTCTCCAGCCTCACACCTCGACGCGCATACCCGGCCGGGCCAGCTCGACGCGGCTGGCGTGCTGGCTGCGCAGCAGTTCGGCCAGTGGTTCGCGGGCGCGGTCCTCGCCGTGGACCAGCACCACCCGCGGGTGCTGCTCGAAATGGCCGTACCAGCGCAGCAGCCCGGCCTGGTCTGCGTGCGCGGACAGGCCGCCGATGGTGTGGCGACGGGCGTTGACCTTGATTTCCTCGCCGAAGATGCGCACCGTTTCGGCGCCATCGACCAGCATCCGCCCGAGCGTGCCGACCGCCTGGTAGCCCGGGAAGATCACATGCGCGTTGTTGCGCCACAGGTGGTGCTTTAGATGGTGCTTGATGCGCCCGCCATTGCACATGCCGGAGCCGGCCAGAATGATCAAGCCGCTGCCGACCCGGTTGAGCGCGCGGGATTCTTCGACGTTCTCGGTGAAGCTCAGATTGGGCAGATGGAACGGACGATATTTTCCGTTCATCACCCGCTTGGCGGCCGCGTCGAACAGGTAAGCGTGGTCTTCGTAGACCTGGGTCACCTTGCCGGCCATCGGGCTGTCCAACACGATGCGAAACTTGTCCAGACCCCATTCTTCGAAGCGCTGCGCGAACCAGTAGAGAATCTCCTGGGTACGGCCAACCGCAAAGGCCGGAATCAACACGTTGCCGCGGTGCTTTTGGACCTCGGCGAAGATCGCGCCGAGTTCGTCGAGGGTGGCATTGCGGTCACGATGCAGGCGGTCGCCGTAGGTGCTTTCGAGCAACACCAGGTCGGCCACGGCGAGCGCTGTGGGATCGCACAGGATCGGTGCGCCGATCGGCCCCAGATCGCCGGAAAACACCAGCCGACGGCGTTGGCCGTTTTCCTCTCCCTCGAGCTCGACAATCGCTGCGCCGAGGATATGGCCAGCGTCGCTTAGCCGAAGCTTGATGCCGGGCAGTATCTCCTGCCAGTCGCCATAGTCCAACCCACGCAATTGACCGAGCACGTCGGCGACATCGCGCAGTTCGTAAAGTGGGGCGAACGGCGGCAGGCCGCGCCGCTCGCGGCGGCGATTCTGGTATTCGATATCCGAGGCCGACAAGCGTGCCGAGTCCTCCAGCATGATCTTGGCCAGCGCCTGGGTGGCGCGGTGGGTGTAGATCGGCCCGCGATAGCCGCGCCGGGTGAGCAGCGGCAGCCGCCCGCAATGGTCGATGTGCGCGTGCGACAGCACCACCGCGTCGATCGCGGCCAGGTCAAAATCGAAGGCGGCGCTGTTGCGTTCGAACTCCTCGCGCCCGCCCTGGATCATGCCGCAATCCAGCAACACGGTCTTGCCGGCGACGCGCACCAGGTGACAACTGCCGGTGACCTCACCGGCGGCACCAAAAAATTCGATCTGCATCGCGACTATCCTGTTGCTGGTGACGGCGCAACTGTAGCGCAGAACATTCCAACGGCGGATGCGTTTCGCCGCTTGTGAGAGCGATCGCAGGTCGAGACTTTCGCCTGCATTGCATATGGTGGAAGCGCTGCGCCTATCCACCCTACTTGCGTTGGTCGGCCTTCGGTCCGCTGTCCTCTGAACCGGACTCGGCTAAACTCGCCGGATGCGAATCTTCATGCAAACCAAGCCACTGACCCGCGAATCGCCGCGCTACTACCACCTGATCCTGCAGCAGGATCTGCTGGGCGGCTGGACGCTGATTCGCGAATGGGGGCAGCAGGGTGGCCGGGCCAGTGGCCGCCGCGATTTCTTTGCGCAGCGGGAAGCCGCCGAAACCGCCTTCACCCAGGCCCGCGACCAGCAACTTGGCAAGGGTTTTCAGGTGATGTTTTGTCAGGGCATGGAGGCGCCGACCGGGTCCCACTATGAAGCCTAGACTGGGCCACGTCTTTGCCATAGCCTTGCTCGTGCTGGTCACGGCAGCCAGGGCCGAAAACGTGTTTGAGCCGGGGGTACAGCACGTATGCGTGCCCAATACCGACCGCAGCGGCTGGGATTGTGGAACCGCCGACCGACCACCGCCGGGCTACCGCAAACCAGACTCGGCCCGGCCCGATGCGCGGTCCGATGCGGGCGACCCGGCCGTCCAGGCCAAGCGGAGGAAAGACCCTGAGCCCGCGACCGACAGCACGGCGTCCGTCCCTGCGCAGTCCGAACCAACGCAGGCGCCGCGCAGTTCGCCACCACCGCCGCCGTTCCTGGCCAATCCCAACCGCCCGCTGTATCCCATGCCAGCGCCACAACGCGGCCGCGCGGGCGCCCGCTCAACGGTAGTCGCAACGCCGCCGCCTCCGCCGCCAGCAGCGGAGCCGCCAGCGACCGCCACTGCACCACCACCGAGCGCAGCACCGCAACCGGCGACCGCGGTCGCTGCCGAGGCCAGCGTCGCCGCAGCGCGGCCCGATCCCGCGACCACGGTGACGATCGCTGCGTCTGCCGAGCCCGTGGTCTTGGCAAGCGATCCAGCACCGGCCGCGGTCGAGGATGCAGTGCCCGCCCCGGTGGCCGAACCGGCCGTGGTGGTGGTCGCTCCCGCGCCGCTTGCGGCGCCGACTTCGACCAGCAGCACCAGGCCAGGGGTAACCGGAAATGGCGATACGGATACCCGCGTCGTCGCCACGCCAAAGCAGACGTCGTCGGCCTCCACGCGCTCACCCGTCAGCGTGTCGTCACGCCCGCTGCTCGCCGCGCTGCCAGGTGCCCGCGCCTTTGCCCGCCTGAGCGCCGATCACTACACCCTGCAACTGGCCGGGGCCGCCTCGGCCGAGGCTTTTCCCGAACTGATCGCGCGCCTGGCAATCGACTACCGACACTGCTACGTGCTGCACGTCGAGCGCGAAGGCGGCGACTGGTGGCTACTGGTCTATGGCGATTACACCGATCTGGCTGCGGCGCGTGCCGCCGCAAGCCGCCTGCCGCGCGATCCGGCGCTGGCCGCGATGTGGCCGCGCCGGGTCGGGTTTTTGCAGGCCGAATTCGTCCCGGACAGCAATGGCTGATGCAGCCCGGAGATCGCCGATCCATAGGACCGATGGTGGTCGCGCTCGGCAATGTGGCGCTGACCGGCTCCGCCGTTAAACACCACTGCGCTCAACACAACCTATGCGCCATCCCACTCTTAGCCCCTAGCCTCTAGCCCCTTGCCTCTAGCCTCTAGCCTCTAGCCTCTAGCCTCTAGCACCTGGTTCCGTTGCGCTTCGCTTCGCTACGCTGCGCTCAGCACAACCTATGATCTATCGAAGGGTAATCGCGACGTTCCGTCGCTCCCACAATTCCCCCGTTCCCCGCTCCCCATTCTCCGCTCCCCAACCCCAGGATCGCCATGCCCACGGAAACCCACCTGCCGCTGCAGAATGATCGTTTGCTGCGTGCCCTGCGGCGCCAGCCGGTCGATCGTACCCCGGTCTGGATCATGCGCCAGGCCGGTCGTTATCTGCCGGAATACCGCGCCACCCGCGCGCGTGCCGGCTCGTTCATGCAGTTGTGCCGCACGCCGGAGCTCGCCACCGAGGTCACCCTGCAACCGCTGGCGCGCTTTCCGCTCGACGCCGCGATCCTGTTCTCCGATATCCTGACCATCCCCGATGCCATGGGTCTCACGCTCTCGTTCACCGAAGGCGAAGGCCCGCGCCTGGCCAACCCGCTGCGCTCGGCCGCCGACATTGAGCGTCTGGGTGTGCCCGACATCGAGAGCGAGCTCGGCTATGTCACCGACGCGGTGCGGATGATCCGCCGCGCATTGGCCGGCCGGGTACCCTTGATCGGTTTCTCCGGCAGCCCGTGGACCCTGGCCTGCTATATGGTCGAGGGCGGCGGTTCGGAACATTTTGCCCGCGCCAAGGCCCTGCTCTGGGACGATCCGGCCGCCGCGCACCGTCTGCTCGGTCTGCTGGCGCGCACCGTGGTCGCCTACCTCGGCGCGCAGATCGAAGCCGGCGCGCAGGCAGTGATGGTATTCGACACCTGGGGCGGGGCCCTGTCGGTTGCGCATTATCGAGAGTTTTCGCTGCGTTATCTGGCCGAGATCGCCGCGCAGTTGCCGCGTGGCCAGGGCGACCAGCGGGTGCCGTTGATCGTGTTCAGCAAGGGCTGCGGGCATTCGCTCGAAGCCCAGGCGGCGATCGGCGCCGAGGCGATCGGGCTGGACTGGACGGTGGATCTGGCCGACGCCCGCGCCCGGGTCGGCGGCCGTGCCGCCCTGCAGGGCAATGTCGATCCGGCGGTGCTGTACGCCGGGCCGGCGGCGATCACTGCCGAAGCCGAACGCGCGGTCGCCGCCTTCGGCGCCCACCCAGGCCATGTGTTCAATCTCGGCCACGGCATCCACCCGACCATCGAACCGGACAAACTCGGCCTGCTGATCGACAGCGTGCAGCGCGCCAGTGCCGAACTGTTTGGTTCGGGTGGGTGAGGGGGCGAACAACAGTTTTAGGTTTTAGGTTTTAGGTTTTAGGTTTTAGGTTTTAGGTTTTAGGTTTTAGGTTCTTCGTATTCTGGCCAGACCGAAAACCGAACCCCGCCTCCCCCTAAAACCTAAAACCTACAAACCTAAAACCGCTTCACCCCCCATTCGCTCGCGGCCGCGGCCAGGGTGGCGGCCGACAGCGGTTTGCGCAGGAAGCGATCGAATCCGGCCTGGCAGCATTGCTGTTCGATATCCGATTCGCTGCGCGCGGTGACCGCCACCGCGAAGCAAGGCGCCGATCCGGCGCGGGCGCGGAGCAGACCGAGCAGGGTGAAGCCATCGATGCCGGGCAGATCCAGGTCAAGCAGCAGCAGCCTGTGCGCCCCCGGGCGGAACCGCGTCAACGCTTCCAGCCCGTGCGCGGCCGCATCGACCTGGCCGCCCAGCGAGACCAGCATGGCGGCGATTGCCTCACGGATCGCGGGATCGTCTTCGACCAGCAACACGCCGACCCCGTCCAGCGGATGCTCGCTCGGCGGCGGCGGTTCCACCGCCGGTCGCGGCGGCGATTCGGCGACCGCGAGCGGCAGCGCCACTTCGAAACGGCTGCCCTGGCCAGGCGTGCTCTGCACTGCGATCCGACCACCGAGCAAGCGCGCCAGCCGGTCGCTGATCGCGAGGCCGAGCCCACTGCCGCCATGGCGGCGTCCGGAGCCAGTCTGCCGGTACCGCGCAAACAGGCGCGCGACTTCGTCGTCGTCCATACCGGGCCCGGTATCTTTGACCGCGATCAGCAATTGCTCGTCCTGCACTGTCACGATCAAGGTCACCGAACCCTGTTCGGTGAATTTAAGCGCATTGTTGACCAGATTGAGCACGATCTGGCGCAGGCGTCGGTTGTCGCCCCACACCGCTGCCGGCACCTGATCGGCCACTTCGACCACGAAGCCGATGCCGCGACTGGTCGCGAGCGGCGCTTCCAGCACGCGTATTTCTTCGACCAGGGAGCGCGGATCGACCGGCTCGCGTTCTACGCTCAACATGCCGACCTCGATGCGCGATAGATCGAGCAAGTCGTTGATCAGTTGCTGCATATGTTCGCCGGAACGCCGGATGCTGATCACCCAGCGCCGCTGATCGGTATCCAATGGTGAGCGCCCGAGCAACTCGGTCATCCCGAGCAGGCCAGCGATCGGCGTGCGAATTTCGTGACCGACATCGGCCAGAAAATCGCTCTTGGCCACGCTGGCGCGTTCCGCCGCCCTGCGACGGGTCTCGGTCAATTCCAATTGGTGCCGGTGATCGAGCCGGCCGCGGTACCAGGCAAGCGCCGAACCCAGCAGCAGCGCTGCCAGCACAACATAAGCCAAATAGGCGAGTGGCGTCTGCCAGGGCGGTCTGGCGACATGCAGCGGCTTCGACAGCGGCGCCCGCACGACCGCGCCGCCAGCGCCACTACCGCTGATTTCCAGCAGGTAATCACCGGGAGGAATTCGCGAGAACTCGCGCATTGGCCTGGCGCCGGTATCGATCCAATCGGCATCGTAACCGCGCAATCGGAAACGGTAGCGATTGGCGCTTGGGTCGGCAAACGCCAATACCCGCGCCTCGACCTGCAGGTCGCGGTCGTCCCAGTCCAGCCGCCAGGCCGGGGCCAGCAAATCCAGTTCGTGCGGACCATCAGCGCGCTTGATTCGGGCGCTGGCCAGATTGAGATTGGGCGTGGCGAGAACCTGGGTCAGTTTTGCCGGCTCGAACCGCAACAGACCCTCGATCGCGACATTGATCAGTGCGCCATCGACTTGTTCGGCAGTGGGCACGCTGTCGAACTGCAATCGCTCCAGTCCGTAGCGCGAGTCGATGGCAGTGACCTCGGCGGTCTTGCTATCGACCCGCCACAGCCCACGTGAGCCAAACAGCCAGATCATCCCCTGCGCATCGATTTCCAACGACGACATTTCCACCGCCGGCAGCCCACGTTCCTGGCCGATGTGCTGGCGCGGACGCAGGCTGCCATCCGCCTGCACTATCCAGCAATCCAGCGCACCCAGCGCATAGGTCCACAATGCGCCGTCGCGGTCGAAGCCAAACGAGAACACCCGTTCATTCAGTCCACCGGCCGGCGCCTCGAAACGTTCGGTGCTTGCCGAATGTCGCAACATCCCGGTCCCGGTAGCCAGCCACACGCTGCCATCGGCGGCGACCGATATCTGCTCGAAATCGGGCGCCGGGATGCCGTCTTCGGCTGACTGCCAGGTGCGCACCCGACCGTCGCGGTCGATCCGCGAGATCCCACTGCCCAGGGTCGCCAGCCAAATCGCGCCGGCATGATCTTCGCGAATCAGGTTCACGTTGCCCGGCACGATACCGTCGTGCCCGTGGTCGTAGGTACGCCGCCGCGCGCTGATCGGATCGACCCGGGTCACGCCGCGCCCGAAGCCGATCCACATCTGGCCATCGCTGGCACACAACAGGGCCAGCACCGAACTGCCAGGGATAGGCGCAGAATCGCCATCGTGCCAACGCCCGACCCGCCCATCCTTGCTGATCTGCGCCATCTGTCCGGTTTGATTCACCGCCCAGACCTGGCCGTCGGGGCAGACCGTGACATCGACCAGCCGACCGGCCGGCAGGCTGTCACTACGTAGCGGGTCGTGCCGCAGCAGCGAAAAATTGCGCCAGTCAGGGCGCACATAGGCGATCCCTTGGGAGCGCATGCCCAGCCACAGCCCGCCCTCGCGGTCGGCCAGCAAATGCAGCACCCGGCCCTCCGGCAGACTGCCCGGCAGCGCGCTGTGGGCGAACATCTGCTGGGCTTTGCGGCCCGGCGTCAGCAGCACCAGTCCGCCGTTCGCGCCGACCCAGATCGCGCCGCTGCGATCCTCCACGATCGATTCGATCAGCCGCATCGGCAACTCGCTATGGACCCGCTCCAGCGCGCTCGCCTCGGCCCCGGCGGCAATCCGGTACAGGCCTTCTCGGACACCGATCCAGACCATGTTTTCGCGGGATTGATAGAGGCTGATGCCGAGATCGCCGGCGATCACATGCTCAAGACGCGCAGAGGCCGGATCGGCGCCGCGTAATCGCCACACACCCTCCAGGTCGGCCAGCCACAGATCGCCGCGCGCATCCAGCAAAAGGTCCAGCACGATCGCATTGGCCAGTGGTGCCAGCGCCGGAATCTGCTGATGCAGGCCGACCAAATGGCCGTGCTCGGGATCGAAGCGCAGCACGCCTTTCTGGTAGGTGGCGAGCAGCAACTGGCCGTCGGCCCGCTGCTCGATGCCAAACACATCCAGGCTGCTGCCGTCGGTCTCGACGAACTGCTGAAAGTGGCCCTGCTGTCGATCGCGGAGCCAGACCAGGCCACGCTCGGAACAACCGACCCAAAGTCGCTGTTGGCGGTCCTCGAACACCGCTTGTACATCATTGCACGGTAGCGACAACGGATCGGCCGGATCGTTTCTGAACACCCGGAAACCAACCCCGTCATAGTTCGCCAACCCGTCCTCGGTGGCGATCCAGATCAGTCCCCGGTGATCCTGGATCAACGCCGGCACCTGGCTGGACGGCAAGCCATCAGCGACCCCGAGCTTGCGAAACACCGGCTCCACCTGTGCCGTTGCCGGC
>JBFXKH010000050.1:0-22494 GCA_050173995.1 Lysobacterales bacterium
GCTGAGCGCAGCGAAGCGCAACGATGCGGGGCGATATCTTCCGGTAGCCTTGCGCTTCCTCGCGCGCAGCACCGCCACCATCGTTGCACCTCGGTGTATCTGTTGCGCTTCGCTGCGCTCAGCACAACCTATTTCGGGCTTCGGCTTGTGTCGCTTCGCTGCGCTCAGCACAACCTATTTCGGGCTTCGGCTTTTTGCGCTTCGCTGCGCTCAGCACAACCTATTTCGGGCTTCGGCTTGTTGCGCTTCGCTGCGCTCAGCACAACCTATTTCGGGCTTTGGCTTGTTGCGCTTCGCTGCGCTCAGCACAAGCTATGCCGCCTTTTCGACCGTTCCCCGTTCCCCATTACCCAATCCCCAATACCCCATACCCAAAACCCAATTCCCCATTCCCCATTCCCCATTCCCCATTCCCCATTCCCCATTCCCCATTCCCCCTTCCCCATTCCCCATTCCCCAAACCTAAGCATCGCTCAGGTTTTTGACGAAGCGCAGCGATTGCTCGGTGTAGCCGCAGGAGCGGTAGAAGCGGTGCGCGTCGCTGCGCTGGCTGGCGGCGGTGAGTTCGACCCGGGCCACGCCGTCCTGGCGCGCCATCGCCTCGGCGTAGCGCAGCAGGGCGTGGCCGATGCGGCGATTCTGGGCCTCTGGATCGACCACCAAGGCGGTGATCCGGCAGGTCTCGCGACCAATTGGCAAGTAGAACATCAGGTCGATACCGACCAGGCCGACCACGCGCTCGCCGAGTTCGGCCACGATCAGCGCCTGGCGCGGGCTCTGGTTGATGGTCTGCATGCGGCGCATGGCGTCGTCTTCGTCGCAGGGATAGCCGAGCACCTCGATCAGCCGCGCCACCGCCGCGGCGTCGTCGATCCGCGCCAATCGCAGATGCAGGCCCGGCGGTGGGGTGGCGGCGCTGGCCATTCAGCGCGCGCCGAATACCACGATGGTCTTGCCGGCCACCGCGATCTTGCCCTCTTCTTCCAGTTGCTTGAGCACCCGCCCGGCCATCTCCCGCGAGCAGCCGACCAAACGCGAAAGCTCCTGGCGTGAGACGCGGATCTGCATGCCGCGCGGATGGGTAAGCGCATCCGGTTCGTTGCACAGATCGAGCAAGCTGCGCGAGATGCGCCCGGTGACATCCATGAAGGCGAGACGGCTGACCTTGCGGCTGGTGTGCAGCAGACGCCGGGTGAGCTGCTGGCCGATCGCGAACAGAATGCGCGGGCACTCGTCGCGCAATTGGGTTTCGAACAGGCCCAACAGGCGCTCGTAACTGATCTCGGCGACTTCGACCGGGGTGCGCGAGCGCAGCATTACGTCGCGGCGCGGCGACTCGATATACAGGCCAAGTTCGCCGATGAACTCGCCCTTGTTGATGTAGGCGAGGATCAACTCGCGGCCGTCTTCGTCTTCGGCAACCACGCTCAGCGATCCTTCGATGACGTAGTACAACACGTCGGCGCGATCGCCGGCCATGAACACCGAGGTCCGGGTCGGATAGCGGCGCCGGTGGCACTGCGCCAGAAACCGTTCGATCGCCTTGCCTTCGAAAACCAGGGTGCGCGGCGCGACGCTCTTGGGCACAACTTCGGCGAGGGAAGTCAGACGATCGGTCACGGGTGCGGGCATAGCAACCTCTGGTTTGGAAATATCCCCGCTTTATATGACGGTTGCGCATACAAGCGCAACGGTTTTGCCGCATAATTGCGGGCCCTGTTCAGCGCCCGAGAGCCGTCACTTCCATGGTCAAGCCCCTGCCCCGTTTGAAACTGCAAGGTTTCAACAACCTGACCAAAGCGCTCAGCTTCAACATCTACGATGTCTGCTACGCGGTTACCGCCGAGCAGCGTCGACGCTATATCGAGTACATCGATGAGGCCTACAACGCCGAGCGCCTGACCAAGATACTGACCGAAGTGGCCGACATCATCGGCGCCAATATCCTCAATATCGCACGCCAGGACTACGATCCGCAGGGCGCATCGGTGACCATTCTGATCTCGGAAGAGCCGGTGATCGACAAGCGCGCGGCCGGCAAGGATCTGCTGTCGGATGCGGTGGTCGCGCACCTGGACAAGAGCCATATCACCGTACACACCTACCCGGAAAGCCACCCGAATACCGGCATCAGTACCTTCCGCGCCGATATCGACGTCGCCACCTGCGGGGTGATTTCCCCGCTCAAGGCGCTCAACCACCTGATCGACAGCTTCGAATCCGACATCGTGGTGATGGACTACCGGGTGCGCGGCTTCACCCGCGACGTGCGCGGCGTCAAGCACTACATCGACCACCGCATCAATTCGATCCAGGAATACCTGGCCAAGCACATCCGCCGCCGCTACGAAATGTTCGATGTCAACGTCTATCAGGAAAACATCTTCCACACCAAGATGCACGTGAAGGACTTCGACCTCGACACCTACCTGTTCGAAACCATGTCCAGCGACTTGAGCTTCAAGGAACGGCGCGCGATCGAGGCCCTGGTCAAGCGCGAAGTCGAAGAGCTGTTCCACGGCCGCAACCTGGTCTGAGCCGGTTCTGCGGCGCCGCATGGTAACCGTGGTCACCCCGGAAACGCCGGTTTCCCGTCCGCTCTACCGAAACCCCTATGGGTGTGCTTGCGCACGCCGGCAAAACTGCTAATCTGCGCCGACCCGATCGGGCTGCGGCGGTTTGCGCCGCGCCGGCTGCGGGCATTGCTGTCGATGGCCACTGTTTGATCCTGGGGGATTCGATGAAACTGCATAATCCGTTGAACTTGATCGCGCTGCTGCTGGCGACGCTTGCCGGGTCGGCGCCGGCGCTTGCCGATATCGACAAACTGGGCACCTATGCCAGCATGCGTGCGCTCGATGGCGAGTTGCAAAGCCTGCGCGGCGTGGCCGGCGAGCAACAGCGCCGCGCGCAATTGCAGGCCGAGTTCGATGCCTTGAAGCTGGCGATGGGTGGCGATGACCCGACCACCATGCGCGAAGCCAACAACGCTGCCGCGGCCGCCGCCGCCCAGGCGGTGCGCGCCGCACCGCCAGCGCCGCCGGGTCTGGTAGTGACCACGACCACGGCGACCAACAATACGCCGCTCGCCATTCCGACCGGGCCGGCGGTGGTCTCGGCGACCTTGAACATCGCTGGCGCCGGCAGCTATCTGTGGGACGTGGATCTGACCACGATGCTCACCCATACCTTCGCCGCCGATCTGGATATCACCATCGCCTCGCCGGCCGGCACCGTCGTCACCCTGAGCACCGACAATGGTGCTGGCAACGACAACGTGTTCAACGGCACCTTGTGGGACGATCAGGCAACCACGCCGGTCAGCGACAACGTCTTTGCCAATCTGGTCACCGCCACGCCGCTGGTGCCCGAAGAGGCCTTTGGTGCGTTCCGCGGCGAGGATCCGAACGGCACCTGGACGATCACCATCAGCGACGATCTCGCCGGTGACGGCGGCTCGCTCGATGCCTGGACCCTGGACGTGTTCACCCTGGCTTCGGCACCGATCGAGACCACCAGCGCGTTCAGCAACAACACCCCGGTGCCGATCGCCGACGTGGCGGCCAGCAGTTCGACCATCGTGGTCAGCGGCGCCGGTACCACGCTCACCAGCGTGGATCTGTTGACCGCGATCCAGCATACCTTCGCGGCGGATATGGACATCACCCTGACTTCGCCGGCCGGCACGATCGTCACCCTGGGCACCGACAACGGTGCCGGCAATGACGACGTCTACAACGGCACTGCCTGGGACGATCAGGCCAATCCTGGCGGCCAGGTGCCCTACACCACCAACAATGGTCTGGTTACCGACCAGCTCTACGCCAACCTGGTCACCGCCACCCCGCTGGTGCCCGAGGGCGCGTTGTCGGCCTTCCTGGGGCAGGACCCGAACGGCACCTGGACCCTGACCGTCACCGACGATCTGGCAGGCGACACCGGCAGCATCAACAACTGGACCCTGAACGTCACCACCGGCGTCGGCAATGTGCCGCCGGTGTTCGCCTACAGCCCGGCACCCACCGGAACCGTCGGTTTCGTCGGCGGCACCTCGGTCGGCTCGTTGGCGACCGGCACGATCACGGTCAGCGTGGCGACGCCCGGCGTGGGTAGCGGCACCACGACTACGACTTGCGCCGCACCCAGCGCGCCGTTCAGCGGCTTCGGTCAAGTGGTGAGCGCGGTCGGCGCCGGTGCGGTCAGCGGTGGACCGCTGTCTGGCGGCTGCACCCTGGGCCCGGCCCTGGTCACCCAGACCCTGATCTGCACCGAGGACCAGGACGGCACTCCGGTCACCCAGACCTTTGAGTTGTCCTGCCCGGCTGGAACCGCACTTCTGCCCGCAGTGGCGATTCCGACTCTGGGCAGCCGCAGCGTGCTTGGACTGGCCGCATTGGCCCTGCTGCTCGGCATGCTCGCCCTGGGCTGGCAGGCACGCCGTCACTGATCCGGGTGTCGATCCGCTGTGCAAAGGGCGCCCAAGGGCGCCCTTTGTTTTGCAATGACCAGTCCTCCGCAGCGTGGTCACACGGTAAGTCGAATATTCGTTTATGGAGTGCGGCGCGTAGTGCCGCACGCCAGAGTGGGTCGGAGTGGCGTTTCGGCAAGCGTCATGCATGTCGGGTCCGCGCCTGCGGCGCTCGACCCGACCTACGGCTTGACCCGACCTACGGCAAAAAACTAGACCCGATACGCGATCGCCTTCATCAGGCCGGCGGCCAGCGCCATCAGCCGCGGGATCGGCGCCGGCAGGTCGATGCCACCGGCGGCGCGGGCGAGTTCGCCGTGACGGGCTTCCTCGCTTTGCATCTGGGCGACGATGGCGCGGCTCCTGGCATCCGTCGCGGGCAGCCGCTCCAGGTGATCGCCGAGGTGGGCCTCGACCTGGCGTTCGGTCTCGACCACGAAACCCAGGCTGACCCGGTCGCCGAACACGGCGGCGCCGGCGCCGAGCAGGAAGCTACCGGCATACCATAGGGGGTTGAGCAGGCTGGGGCGCGCATCGAGTTCGCCTAGCCTGGCGCTGCACCAGGCCAGATGGTCGCGTTCCTCGTCGGCGGCGCTGAGCAGATGCCGACGGGTGCGGCTATCGCCAGCGACCGCAGCCTGGCCGAGATACAGCGCCTGCGCGCACACCTCGCCGGTGTGGTTGATGCGCATCAGGCCGGCAACATCGAGCCGTTCGGCCGCGGACAGCGTCACCTCGGCGAGGCCGGCGGCGGGGTTGGTCCGCGCGGCTGCCGGTTCGGCTCGGGTGCGGCTGGCGCCATGCAGAAAATCGTCGATCAAGAGCGGCAGGCGATCGGCAGGGTGCGGGCGGCGCAGCGATGGGTTGGGGCTCATGGCGGCTCAGGTCGGTTCGAGTTGGGCGGCAAGCAATTCCAGCGGGTGCAGCACCGGCAGCGAAAGCGCACGGGCGAACTGCAGGCGGCAACCGATGTTGGCACTGATCAGCCGCTCGGCGCCACTCGCCCGCACCGCCTGTAACAGCGGCGCCAGCAATGCCTCGGCCAGCCCGGGATGATCGACCGACCAACTGCCGGCGGCGCCGCAGCAGTGCCCGCGGGTCGGCAGTTCGATCACGCCGAGGCCGGGCACCGCGGCCAGCAGTTGCCGGGTCGCGGCGACCGCCTCGCTATCGGCCTGCTGGGTGCAGGGCAGGTGCAGGGCGACTGTGGTATTGCAGCGCGCGAAGTGCAGCGTATCGATGCGCAGGGCGAGCAGCACCAGCGGATCGCGGTAGCCGGGCAGCCCCGGCCCGGCGCTGATCTCCCGGTAACGCGCCGCGCAACCGCTGACCATGCCGGTGCAGTAGCGCTCGGCCCGGCCGCGCAGGCGCTGCTGCAAGGCGAAGCCAAGTTGGGCGGCAATGGCCGGGCTGCCGCTGTGCGCGGCCAGGGCGCCGCAGCACTGGTCGGCGCCCTGGCTGAGCCGGTAGCCGGCACGATCGAGCAGCCCACGGCTGGCCCGCACCACCGAGGATTCCAGCGCCGATCCGGTGCAACCGGGGAGCAACAACAGGCCCGGTCGGGCATCGTCGTCGGGCAGATCGAGCGGGACGCGGGCGAGCGCCAAGCCGCTCGATGGCTCGCCCAGGTCGGGAAGCAGACCGCGTCGCCAGCGGACCGGCAGGCCTTGGGCCAACCGGGTCAGGCGCAGCAACAGCCACGGCCGCGCCAGCAGCCAGTGCAGCGCGCGACGGCCGAGCGAGGCGCGCCCGGCCGCGCCATCGCGGGCGCGCGCGGTGGCGATCAGATCAAGATAGCGAACGCCCGATGGACAGGCACGCTCGCAGGCGCCGCAGGCCAGACAGTTGTCCAGGTGCGCGAGTACATCTGCGTCCGGGTTGACGAGCGTGGCGAGCGCGATGCGACCGCGTGGCGATTCGGATTCGTTTTCGGCGATGCGGTAGGTCGGGCAGTGCGGCAGACACAGCCCGCACTTCACGCAGGCGCCGGCCAGCGCGGCGATGCGCGCGGCGGCCGGGTCGGCGGCGGGGTGATCGGCGTGGTCATCGGCGCGCGCAGCATTCATCCGCGCAGTGTAGGCGTTAGGCCGGCCCTGGTGGAACCGGAAGTCGGGTGGATGAGCGCGAGCCAGAGGAAAGCAGACCGATAAGCCGTCGCACCGGCGACCGTCGGGGCCCAGTCCCGACCTTGCCGGCATCGCCCGGCAATGGGTCCCGGCGTTCGCCGGGACAACGGAAGTAGGGCGGATAAGCGCAGCGCATCCACCGTCTATCAGCCGGCCTCAGCGCCGCCATGGTCGCCGTCTCCGGGGCGGCGTAGGCGGTGCGTAAGGTTAGCGGCGTTGGGATGATGTTGGTGTGTCGGGGGATTCGGGCGGGTCTGAAGCTGGGGTGGAAGTCGGCGATGGTGGATGCGCTGCGCTTATCCACCCTACGAAAAGCAGGGACGGTGGATGCGCTGCGCTTATCCACCCTACTTTCACCCGGTAAGCGACAAACGCAGCCGCGCCGGCAGAGCGGCGATCAGGGCGCGGGTGGCGGGGTGTTGGGGCGCGGCGAGCAGCTGGGCGGTGGGGCCGGATTCGACCAAGCGACCATCGGCGATCACCAGCAGTCGATCGGCGACGGCGGCGACGGCCGCCAGGTCGTGGCCGATGAACACCAGAGTCAGGCGATGGCGGTCGCGCAGGTCGGTTAGCAGGTCGAGGATTTCCCCCTGGGTGGCGATGTCCAGCGCCGATACCGCCTCGTCCAGGACCAGCAGACGCGGGCCGACCGCCAGGGCGCGGGCGATCGCCACGCGTTGTTGCTGGCCGCCGGAGAGTTCGCTCGGGTAACGCCCGGCCAGTTGCGCGGGAAGCTGCACGTCGCCGAGCAGCTCGGCGATGCGTTGCCGGCGATCGCTCGCCGAGCGGCACAGGCCGTGCAGGTCGAGCGCTTCGCCGATCGCCGCGGCCACGGTCTGTTGCGGGTCCAGCGCGGTGGCGGGATCCTGGAAGACGATCTGCACTTCGCGCCGCCAGCGCTTCAGCGCCGGTCCACGCAGATCGCGCGGGTCGCGTCCGGCCACCCGCAAGCGCGCAGCACTGGCCGGCAGCAGCCGCAGCAGGGCGCGGGCCAGGCTCGATTTGCCGCTGCCGGAAGCGCCGATCACGCCCAGCGCCTGTCCGGCCGTCAATTCCAGATCGACATCGCTGAGTGCGCTGCGGCCGCGATAGGCGACCTTGAGGCCGCGCAGGCTGAGCATCGCCGCGTCATCGCTAGTCGCGCCCGGCCCCGCAGCGGTGGCCGGCATGCGCGCAACCGAGCTTTGGTGGTTCCCCACCATGCGTGGGCGCCGCCGCAGCAGCCTTGCCAGTGCTGGGATATCGTCGCGTGCCAGCACGTAGGCGCAGTCGCCGAGCGCGGCGACCCGACCGGGTTCGAGCAGCAGCAACTGGTCGGCGATCCCGGCGACCGCATCCAGATCGTGGCTGATCAGGATGACCGCGACGCCGCGCTGGCGTTTCAACTCGCCGAGCAGGCGCAGAATCCCGGCGCTGGCCACGGCGTCGAGGGCGCTGGTTGGTTCGTCGCAGATCAAAAGTTCCGGCGCCAGCGCCAGCGCCAGCGCGATCATCACCCGCTGCCGCTGGCCGCCGGACAATTGGTGCGGATAGCGAGCCGCCAGCGCCGCCGCGTCCAGGCCGACCTCGGCCAGGGCGGCGATCCGGTCGGCTGCGAGCGGAAGCAGCTCGGCGAGCTGGCGGTCGATCCGAAGTAGCGGGTGCAGGCTCTGGGCGGCATCCTGGAACACGAAGCCGATGCGCCGACCGCGCAGTCGCCGCCAGGCTGGCTGGTCGCGCCAGCCGATCGTCTGGCCGGCAAAGCGGAGCTGGCCGGAGAGTTCCGCAGCGGCCGGAGCGAGCCCGATCAGGGCGGCGGCCAGACTGGATTTTCCGCAGCCGGATTCGCCGACCACGGCCAGACAGTGCCCGGCGGCTAGACGCAAGCTCAAGCCCGACAGCACCGGCGTGCTGCCGCCGTGGTAGCGCAGGCCGACCGCTTCCAGTTCGAGCAGGGCGCTCATGCCGCACCGCCGTGGCGGCTGCGTTGCGCAGCGCGCAGCCGGTCGCCAAGCACCCCAAGCGCCAGCAGCAGCGCGGCCAGCACCACGGTCGGCGCGATCAGCACCCAGGGCGCATCGGCGATTTCCTGAGCGCCTTCGGCGAGTAGGGTGCCGAGGCTGACCGCCGGCTCGTCCAGACCGAGGCCAAGAAAACTCAGAAAACTCTCGACCAGGATCGCCTGCGGTACCGCCAGACTCAAATAGACCAGGGCGAACCCGCGCACATTGGGCAGGATGTGGCGGGTCAGCAGCCACCAGGTCCCGGCACCGAGCGCGCTCGCCGCGTCGACGAACGGCAGCACCCGGATGCGCGCCGCCTCGGCCCGCACCATGCGCGCCAGATCGAGGCAGACGTAGACCGCAATCGCGCCGATCAGCAGCCCGCCATGACGGCCGAATACGGTCATCAGCACCACCACGATCAGCAGGAACGGCAGCGCCGAGAGCACATCCAGCGCGCGCATCATCAGCCGTTCGCCGAACCCGCCCAGGGTGCCGGCCAACGCGCCGTAGCCGAGGCCGAGCAACAGGGCGAGCGACCCGGCACTGACCGCGACCAAAAGCGACACGCGCAGCGCGGCCAGGGTGCGGGCGAGCAGGTCGCGGCCGATCGCGTCGGTGCCCAGCCAGTGGCCGTGCCGCCATCCGGGCGCGGCGTCGATCCATTGCCAGTCGCTGTGCTCGGGGGCGAAGCCGACCAGGCCGGGCCCAAGCAGTGCCGCCAGCGCCAGCGCCAACAGCGTGGCCAGGGCGATCCGGGCCGGCCGTGTCGAGCCGCCGGGCGGGGCGATCGCCGGCGCGGAAGCGGCCATGCTGGCGCTCAGGCCGCCGGCAGCAAGGCCGCGAAATCGATCTCGGCGAACTTGCGCGGTGCCCCCAGGTAATTGCCCTGCGCGTATTCGACGCCGCATTTGCGCAGCGCGCGCAGGGTGGCGAAGTTGTCGACGTGCTCGCCGATCACGGCGAGCTTCATCGAGCGCGCCAGCCCGGCGATCGAGGCGACCATGGTGTGGTCGAGCTCGTTGTCGGCCATGCCTTCGACGAAGCTGCCCTCGATCTTGACGAAGTCCACCGGCAGGTGGCGCAGATGGGTGAACGAAGAAAAGCCGGTGCCGAAATCATCCAGGGCGAAGCGGCAGCCGAGTTCGCGCAAGGACTGCATGGTCTTGCGCACCAGGTACATCGAAGTCATCTCGCTGGTCTCGGTAATTTCGAATACCAGCGCCCGTGCCGGTACCCCGGAACCGCGGATGGCATTGACGATCAGGGCCATCGACTCGCCGTCGGCCAGGGTCTGGTTGGACAGGTTGATGTTGAACGCAAACCGCTCGAGGGGCGCGCTCAGTCGGGATAACAGGTCGAGCGCGTGCTGCACTACCCACAAGTCGATCTTCGGCATCATTCCGACGCGTTCGGCCAGTGGCACGAACACCCCGGGGGCGACGATCTCGCCGCGCCGGTCGCGCATGCGGATCAAGATCTCGAACAGGGCTTCATGGCTGCCGCTGCCGAGCCGCCAGCCGTGCTGTTCGCTGATGCCGTCCTCGGTCTCCGGCAGGCTGGCCATGGCCACGATCGGCTGCACATCGAATTCGAAACGGTTCTGTTCGAGGGCGTCGCGGAAGCGCGCGATCCAGCCCGCTTCCAGCTCACGCGCCACCCGCGCGTCGTGTTCGCCGACATAGATCTGGGTCTGGTCGCGGCCGCGGTGCTTGGCGTCCTTGCAGGCGACGCGGGCATGCTCGATCAGGTACTCGGCCGAAGGCGTATCCCGCGACAGGATCGCCACCCCGATCGACACCGTCGCCCGGCGGGCGTGACGGTTGACCTGGTAGCTGCACTGGTGCGCGAGTTCACGAAAGCCGTCGGCGATGGTGAACAGGTTGTCCAGAGTGACCCCGGTCAGCAACAGCGCCATACGGTCGCCTTCCAGCCGGGCCAGCACGTCGCCTTCGCGCAGGCGCTTCTTGTAGGCCTGCGCAAGATCCAGCACCAGTTGTTCGCCGGATGCCGGGCCGCCGGCATCGACTACGTGGGTGTAGCGGTCGATGTCGATATAAAGAAGGGCGGCATAACCGCCGTGCTCGCGGCTGTGCGCCACCTCGGCGCTGACCGCTTCGGAAAAATGCCGGGCGTTGCTGAGGCCGGTCAGCGGATCGTGCAGAGATTCCCAGTGCAGCCGCTCCGCCGTGTGGCGATCGGCGGTGTCGCGGAACACCAGGATCGAACCGCGCTCGCCACGGGCCAGGCCGGTCGGCTGCAGGGCACATTGCAGGCTAAGCGCCTGACCGGACCGGTCCCACATCGGGCGTTCGGCCACCGCCAGTTCCTGGCCGGAATGGATCGCCTGCAGCAGATCCGAGGCGGCAGACTGGCTGTCGTCGGCGTCCGACGGTGTGGCCTGCAAGATCGTCGCGATCGGTTGCCCGATCAGTTCCGTGGCCTGGACGTAGCCGAGCAGCCCGGCCGCGGCGGGATTGGCGTAGCCGACCCGGGCCTCGCTGTCGAGCGCGAGCACGCCGTCGCCAACCATGCCGAGGATGCGCTGCATGCGCTCGGCATCGTCGCGCTTGGCGCGGCGCATCTCGGCGTGCCGGGCGAGCCCGCCGATGCGGGCCAGGAACAGTTCCTTGGCTTCGTTCTTGAAGGTGCATTCGACCGCGCCGGCTTCCAGGCAACGCTTGACCACGTCCTCGCGGTAAGTGCCGGTGATGATCGAAATGGCGGCATCGGCGGTGGCCGGATTCTGCTTGAGCCGGCGGCACAACTCGTCGCCATTGCCATCGGGCAGAAAATAATCGATCACCAACACGTCGAAGGCACCGCCGGCAGCCTTCAGATAGCCCTCGGAAATCGAGCCGGCGGTCTCGGTCAGATAGCCATGCCGGTCCAGTAACTGCCGGTAGGCAATGCGCACGCTGGCCGAATCATCGACGAACAAAACCCGAATGCCGTCGGCGATCAGGTGCGGCAAGGCGGTCTCGGGCGAAGGCGCGCCGACCATGCCGCCGGCTGCTTCGGACGGCGCCGCGGCGGTTTCTTCCGCCGGTTCCACCACCGGTATGACCTGACGCACCAAGGCGGGGATGCGGGCAAACTGCGTCCACGGCAGAAAGTGGGTCTCGCTACGCTGGCCCAGCAGCTTCTCCACCACCGGCAGCTTGTCCAGGCCGAGCACCAGCAGCGGAATCCGCGCCTGACGCGGATTGCGAAGAAAAATCAGCAGTTCCTCGAAATCCTGCGAACTGCGTGGCGGCGAACCAGTGATGATGAACTGGTAGCTCTGCCCCATGTCGGCGACGCGCTGCAGATGGTCGAGCGCATCGGCGAAGCTGTTCAGTTCTTCCCAACTGCCGACCTGCGCCGCCTGCAGCGTGCGTTGCAGCAGGTGATTGAGGGTGGTCGATCGCTCTACGACAAGTATGCCTGGCACAAATCCTCGCTTGGCTTTTCGAATGTGGGTCAAGCCACCGGCTGCGGGCCAGCACCGTAAGGCCGATTCTGCCCAGCCTGAGTGCGAACTGGCAAGACTACGCCGATTCGGGGGCAATGGGGAGGCGGGGAACGGGGAGCGGGGAATGGGGAGCGGGGAATGGGGAGCGGGGAATGGGGAGCGGGGAATGGGGATCGGAAATAGGTTGTGCTGAGCGCAGCGCAGCGAAGCGAAGCGCAACGATTCGTAGCGCGGTGTCGGGAAGGGTTGTTGCGCTGACCGGCTCCGCCGTTAAAAACCGCTGCGCTCAGCACAACCTATGTTTTGGGCTTCGGCTGGCCGGGACGACGCCGTTTTCCTTATGCCGCCTCCCGCCTCCCGCCTCACGAACTACGCCCCGGCTCCCAGATGCCGCGACTGGCGGCTGGGGGTGGCCTTGCTGGTACGGCGCGGTGCTGGTTTGGGTAGCAGCGAATCGGCCGCTTCGAAGCCCAGCCGGCTGCGTCCGCCGCTGCCGCGGTAGTCGGCGAGCAGGGCTGCCGCTGCGCTGGCTGGCGGGGTCTGGCCGTGCTCGCACAAATACCGGTAGACCCGTTCGACCAGACGTTCCTGGGCGAAGGCGTGGGTCTGGCGGGTTTCGGCGTACAGCCAATCGGCGAAGGCCAGAAAGCGCACAAACGGGCGGTCGCCGAGCAGCAGCGGCAGGCTCAGCGGGTAGCGTCCGGAATTGGCGATCAGATCGAAATAGCGCGCGAAGCGGTTGAGCCGCTGCATGGTCGGGAAATCGATCAGCCGATTGGCCAGGATCGGGTAGGGCGGGTCCGGGCTGAAGCGCAGGCCAAGCGCTTCGGCCTGCTGTGCCAACGGCGTGCCGCGCAGGCGCTTCAATATGCCGAACTGGATTTCGTGCGGGGCGAGCGCAACCAAACGATCGAAGCCGGCGGCGAAGCTGGCCAGGTCTTCGCCGGGCAATCCGGCGATCAGATCGACATGCAGATGCGCGCCGCTCTCGCTGCGCAGCCAGGCTATGTTGGCGGCCGCGGCGGCATTGTCCTGGCGCCGGGAAATCAGCGCCTGGACTTCGGGATTGAAGCTCTGGATGCCGATCTCGAATTGCAGGGTGCCGGGTGGAAAGCGCCGGATCATCGCCTTCAAGCGTTCCGGCAGATGGTCCGGGATCAGCTCGAAATGTGCGAACGGTGGATCGTCCGGGGCGGCTGTAATCTTGTCCAGAAAGAATTGCAGGATGGCGATCGAACTGCTCACCTTGAGATTGAAGGTGCGGTCGACAAACTTGAACTGCCGTGCGCCGCGCTGGTACAGATGCTCCAGCGCGGCCAGAAACCCGGTCAGCGGAAACGCCCAGGCAGTCAGGTCCAGGGCCGACAGGCAGAACGCGCATTTGAACGGACAACCGCGCGATGCCTCGACATACAGATGGCGGCCGGCCAGGTCTTGGTCGCTGTACTCGGCGTAGGGCAGGGCGAGCCGGTCGAGCGGCGGCTGGACGCCGGCGATGGTCTTGGCTGGCGGCTCGAGACCGGCCTGCAATTGCCCGATCAGGTCGGCAAAGCTCACATCGCCCCAGCCGCTGATCACGTAGTCGGCAAGCTGGCAAATGCGTTGCTGGTCGATTTCGTGGCTGACCTCGGGCCCGCCCAGGATGATGGTCAGCTCCGGTGCCACCACCTTCAGTTGCGCGACCAGGCGGGTGCATTCGGTCACGTTCCAGATGTACACGCCGAGGCCGAGATGGCGCGGCTTAAGCGCCAGAATCTGCTCGACCATTTCCTCGGTCTTCTGGCCGATCACGAATTCGACGATCACGCTGGATTCGCGCCACTCGCCGAGATTGGCGCGCAGGCAGCGCAGGCCCATGGCGGCATGCGCGTAGCGGGCATTCAGGGTGGCGAGGACGATCTCGGGCATGGGCTTCGCGGCGTCGGATCGGCGGACGCCCGCCGCGGGTTGCGCGGCGGGCGTTGCGCATGCCGGTGCGGCCGGGATTACATCGACTGGATCAACTCATCGGCAAACTCGGAGCACTTGACCTCGGTCGCGCCGTCCATCAGGCGGGCGAAGTCATAGGTCACGCGCTTGCTGCCAATCGCCTTATCCATTGCCCGGATGATCGCATCGGCGGCCTCGGTCCAGCCCAGGTAACGCAGCATCATCTCGCCGGACAGCACCAGCGAACCCGGGTTGACCTTGTCCAGGTTGGCGTACTTGGGCGCGGTGCCGTGGGTCGCCTCGAACACCGCGTGGCCGGTCAGGTAATTGATGTTGCCGCCGGGCGCGATGCCGATGCCGCCGACCTGGGCGGCCAGCGCATCGGACAGGTAATCGCCGTTGAGATTAAGCGTGGCGATCACGTCGAACTCGTCCGGGCGGGTCAGCACCTGCTGCAGGGTGATATCGGCGATCGCGTCCTTGAACAGGATGCGGCCGGCGGCCAGCGCGGCTTTCTGCTCGGCATTGGCGGCGGCCTCGCCCTGTTCCGATTTGGTGCGCTCCCACTGGTCCCAGGTGTAGACCTGCGCGCCGAATTCACGCTCGGCCAGGGCATAGCCCCAGTTGCGGAACGCGCCCTCGGTGAACTTCATGATATTGCCCTTGTGTACCAGGGTCACCGACTTGCGCTTATTGGCGATCGCATATTCGATCGCCGAGCGGACCAGGCGTTCGGTGCCGTCCCGGGAGACCGCCTTGACGCCGTAGCCCGAGCTGTCCGGGAAGCGCACCTTGCTGAACGCTTTCGGGAAATGGGTTTTGAGCAACTCGTTGAACTTGCGATTGTCCTCGCTGCCGGCCTCGAACTCGATGCCGGCGTAGATGTCCTCGGTGTTCTCGCGGAAGATCACCATATCGACCTTTTCCGGATGCTTGACCGGGCTCGGCACGCCTTCGAACCAGCGCACCGGGCGCAGACACACATACAGATCGAGCATCTGCCGGAGCGCCACATTGAGTGAGCGGATGCCGCCGCCGATCGGCGTGGTCAGCGGACCCTTGATCGAGACCAGGTAATCGCGGGCGGCCTGCACCGAGGATTCCGGCAGCCAGGTGCCGAACTGGTTGTTGGCTTTTTCGCCGGCAAAGATTTCCAGCCAGTGGATCTTGCGCTGGCCACCATAGGACTTGGCCACCGCGGCGTCGAACACCCGCACCGCGGCGCGCCAGATATCCGGGCCGGTGCCGTCGCCCTCAATGAACGGGATGATCGGATTATTGGGAACGTTCAGCTTGCCATCGCTGATGGTGATTTTTGCGCCGCCCGCCGGCGCTGCGAAGACTGGCTCGGACATCGTTGCTTCTCCCAGTGAACCGCGCACCAACACGGCGCGCAAAGGCCACTAGTGTAGCGCGCGTAGCCCGGATGAAGCGCAGCGGAATCCGGGATGTCGGGGCGAAAGCGCGGCGCGTCACATTGCCGCCGACCGGTTTGGGCCACGCGCTTGATTCTCCCGGAATCCGCTGCGCTTCTTCCGGGCTACTTCCGCTGGATTCTCCCGGAATCCGCTGCGCTTCTTCCGGGCTACTTCCGCTGGATTCTCCCGGATTCCGCTGCGCTTCATCCGGGCTACTTCCGCTGGGTTCCCCGGAATCCGCTGCGCTTCTTCCGGGCTACGCGCTACGCGCTTCTTCCGGGCTGCAAACTACAAACCGAACAGCTCGCGCAGCGCCGCGCCGGGATCGGGTACGCGCATGAAGGCTTCGCCGACCAGGAACGAATGTACCCCGGCCCTACGCATGCGCGCGACATCTTCGCGGCTGCTGATGCCGCTTTCGGTGACCAGGATACGGTCGTCGGGGATGCGATCGCGCAGGCCGAGGGTAGTGTCGAGGTCGGTCTCGAAGCTGCGCAGATTGCGGTTATTGATGCCGATCAGGGTCGCCGAGGTGGCCAGCGCGCGTTCCAGTTCCGCGCCGTCGTGCGCCTCGACCAGGGTATCCATGCCGAACTCCATGGCCAGGTCGGCGAACTCGACCAATTGCACCTCGTCGAGCGCCGCCACGATCAGCAGGATGCAATCGGCGCCGAGCGCGCGCGCCTCGACGATCTGGTACGGGTCGATCACGAAATCCTTGCGCAATACCGGCAGCGCACAGGCGCTGCGCGCCGTCGCCAGATAGTCGTCGCAGCCCTGGAAGAAATCGCAGTCGGTGAGCACCGATAGACAACTGGCACCGGCCGCGGCATAGCTTTTGGCGATCGCCGCCGGGTCGAAATCGGCGCGGATCACGCCCTGGCTGGGCGAGGCTTTCTTGACCTCGGCGATCACCGCCGGGCGCTTCGCATACAGGCTTTTCTCGATCGCTTCACCGAAACCCCGGGGAGCATCCGCCGCGGCGGCACGTTCGCGCAGCGCCGACAGCGGCACCCGCGCGGCGCGTTCGCGCACTTCTTCGCCCTTGCGCGCCAGAATACGCTGCAAAATGTCAGTCATGGTCCAGGTCCTTCCGTTTGGGCGAACGCAAAAAAGCGCCGCTGCCCTGCTTGCGGCGCCGATTCAGGAAGCATCTCCCCGCAGCGGCAACGCAAGCTCTATGCCCGACCACGCAGCCGTCCCGTGAACTCAACAAAATCATTGAAACGCTGAACCGCTGCGCCGTCGGCCATCACCTCGCGCGCCCGCGCCACACCGGCGGCGATCGAGGCCGCAAGCCCAGCGACATACAGCCCGGCGCCGGCATTCAGCGCGACGATGTCGCTGGCCGGGCCGGGCGAACCCGCCAGTGCCTGGCGCAGCAGCACCAGACTCTCTGCCGCATCCGCGACCCGCAGCCCGGCCAGGCTGCCGTTGTCGATGCCGGCCTGCTCCGGGCTGAATGGGTATTCGGATATTTCACCGTCGCGCAGTTCGGCGACCCGGGTCGCGGCGGCGATCGAGAACTCGTCCAGGCCATCCTCGGCGTGTACCACCAGTACATGCTCGCTGCCGAGTTCGCGCATCACCTCGGCCAGCGGCCGCAGCCAGCGCCGGTCGTAGACGCCGAGCACCTGGCGCGGCGCCCGCGCCGGATTGGTCAGCGGGCCGAGCAGGTTGAACAGCGTGCGCAGGCCGAGTTCGCGGCGCGGCCCGATCGCGTGCCGCATCGCCCCGTGGTGGCGCGGCGCAAACAGGAATCCGACGCCGAGCCGGCGCACGCATTCGGCGACCTGTTCGGGGTCGAGCGCCAGGTTCACCCCGGCCGCCTCCAGCACGTCGGCGCTGCCGGACTTCGACGAGACCGAGCGATTGCCGTGCTTGGCCACCCGCGCGCCACCCGCTGCGGCGACAAAACTGGCCGCGGTCGAGACATTGAAAATCGACGCGCCGTCGCCGCCGGTGCCAACGATGTCGATCAGCCGCTCGCGCGGCAATTCCACCGCCAGCGCCAGCGCGCGCATCACCTGGGCGCTGGCGGCGATCTCGGTCGCGGTCTCGCCCTTCATGCGCAACGCGACCAGATAGGCGCCGATCTGCGCCGGGCTGGCCTCGCCGGCCATGATCTGGCGCATCGCGGCGGCGGCCTGATCGGCGCTCAGATCGCGGCCTTCGACCAAAATATTCAACGCGGTAACAATGGCCATGACCGACTCAGGCCGCGCGCCGACGCGCGCCAACGAAATTACCGAGCAACTCCAGCCCGCAGCGGGTCAGAATCGACTCCGGATGAAACTGCACGCCCTCGATCGGCAGCCTGCGGTGGCGAAGGCCCATGATCTCGTCGAAACTGCCGTCCTCGTTCTCGGTCCAGGCGGTGACCTCCAGACAATCGGGCAGACTCTCGCGCTCGACCACCAGCGAGTGGTAGCGGGTCGCCTCGAACGGTTGCGGCAGGCCGGTAAATACGCCGTCACCGCGGTGATGGATCAGCGAAGTCTTGCCGTGCATGATCCTGCGCGCCCTGACCACCCGCCCGCCAAACACCTGGCCGATGCTCTGGTGGCCGAGGCAAACGCCGAGAATCGGAATACGCTCGCCGAGCGCCGCGATCATCGCCAGCGACACCCCGGCCTGGTCCGGCGTGCCCGGCCCCGGCGAAATCACGATCCGCGCCGGTGCCATAGCCGCAATCGCCGCCACCTCCAGCGCATCATTACGAAACACCCGCACATCCTCGCCCAGCTCACCCAGGTACTGCACCAGGTTGTAGGTGAAACTGTCGTAGTTGTCGATCATCAACAGCATGTGCGGGTCTCGCTGGTGGCCGGTGCTTGGGCAAACGCCAATGCTAGCGCCAAGTGCCGCATTCGTCGCGCTTGGTCGGATGGCTCGCAGGCGTTCGCTTGCCTATCGGCGTGGCCTGCGCTGGACCTGGCCGGGTGCGCTGGTTGCCGGGCGCGGACGCTGACCAGGATTGCGCGCTCGGCGCGGTCTCGGTTAGTTTGGGCGGATGCCGCGCGCGCAATTTTTCCAATTGGATGTGTTCACCGAACGGGCCGGGGGCGGTAATCCGCTTGGCGTGGTGCTGGGTGCCGATGATTGGTCGGCACCGCGCATGCAGGCGTTTGCGGCCTGGAGCAATCTGGTCGAGACCACGTTTCTGCTGCGCGCGGACGATGCGCAAGCGAGTTACCGACTGCGCATCTTCACGCCGCAGCGCGAGATCGCCTTCGCCGGGCATCCGAGTATCGGTTCAGCCGAGGCGGCGCTGACCGCGGGATTCGCCGTGCCGCGGGATGGTCAGCTCTGGCAGCAGTGCCAGGCTGGTCTGTTGCCGATCCGGGTTGAGGAAAGCGGGCCTGGCCGGCGGCTCAGCGTGCGGGTGCCGAGCGCGCAGCGCCTGCCGATCGAGGCTGCGCACGCGCTCATGATCGAACGGGTGTTGGCCGGGCTGCCGCTCGGTGCGCTGGGCGTGGCCCTGATTGCCGGCGGCCGCCGCTGGTGGCTGGCCGAATTGGCCGACGAAGCCCGGCTGCGCGGCTGGCAGCCCGATCACACCGCGATCCGTGCACTGGCCCTGGCCAGCGACAGTCTCGGTCTGTGCGTGTTTGCGCGCAGTCGCGAGCGCGCTGTCGATCTGGTCGTGCGCGCCTTTCCGGCCGGGGTCGGCATCCAGGAAGACCCGGCCTCGGGCGCCGCCAATGGCCTGATCGCAGCCTTCATCCGTCAGGCCGAACCACAGGGTGCGCTATCAGAACGGCTGGCGCAGCAACTGCGGGTCAGCCAGGGCCGTGAACTCGGCCGCGATGCCCATTTGTACCTGCACATCGATGCCGAGGGCGAGGTGTGGATCGGCGGACACAGCGTGATGGTGATTCGTGGCGATCTCGATTGGCGGTGAGTGACTCGGTCGGGCCGCTTGAGTTGGATCCGACAGTAGGTCGGGTCAAACGCCGCAGGCGTGGACCCGACAATCCCAAACACTGCCGCGCTGCCGGAATGTCGGCTCCACCGCTGCGCGGCTTGAGCCGACCTGCTGCTTGCGCCGGGCTGCGGCGGTCCCGGTCGGCTAGCGCACCAGGCGGCATGCGCGCCAAGCCGTTCGGTGTGGCTTTGCAGCAACACGCCAATCACAAGCTGCGCCCGCCATCCACGGCGAGGATATGGCCGGTGACGAAGGGCGCGTCGCGCAGCAGGAACAGGGCGGCGCTGGCGATGTCTTCGGGGTGGCCGCAGCGCTTGAGCGGGGTGCGCGCGATCAGGGCGGCCTGGTCGGATTCGGTGCTTCCGGCTTCCGGCCACAGCACCGCGCCCGGGGCGATGCCGTTGACGCGGATGTCCGGGGCGAGTTCGCGGGCCAGGCTGCGGGTCATCATCGCCAGTGCCGCCTTGGCCATGCAATAGACGCTGTGCCCGCGCAGCGGACGTTCGGCGTAGATGTCGATCAGGTTGAGGATGCAGCCGCGGCTTTGGCGCAGTGCCGGTGCCGCCGCCTGGGCGAGAAAGAACGGCGCGCGCGCGTTGCTGGCGAACAGTTCGTTCCATTGCGCCGCGCCGACGCTGCCGATCGGCGTGGGGAAGAATCGCGATGCGTTGTTGACCAGGGCGTCGAGTCGGCCGCATTGGTCGAGCACGCTTTCGATCAGCCGGTCGCTGGCCGCATCGGCGTCGAGATCGGCCGCGAAGGTCTGGGCGCTGCCGGGGCGGGCGGCGTTGCATTGCGCGGCCAGCGCCTGGGCGGCCGCGCCGGAATGACGGTAGTGGATGGCAACATCGTAGCCGGCGCCGTGCAGGCGCGCGGCGATCGCCGCACCGATCCGGCGTCCGCCACCGGTGACCAATACCCGCGGATTCGCGGCTTTTTCCATGGCAGTCTCCGCAGTGCCCGGGCGCTTGCTGCCCGTCGGGTATTGTCGCCGATACCATGACCGCTTGGCGAAACCCAAGGTCCCCTGATGCAGCTATCCAGCCACCACCCCGGCAGCCGACTGCCCGAGCCCGGCGCCGACGAACTGGCGCATAGCGCCAGGCTGCTCGATCTGATCCGCGCCGCGATCCGCCGCGCCGGGCCGATGCCGTTCTGGCAGTTCATGGAGCACGCTCTGTACGCGCCGGGGCTCGGCTACTACAGCGCCGGCCGCACCAAGTTCGGTGCGGCCGGCGATTTCGTGACCGCCTCCGAGCTGGGCGATCTGTATGCGCTGACCATGGCCCGCGCGCTGGCGCCGGTACTGCGCGCCGGGGCCGACAGCGATTTCATCGAGGTCGGCGGCGGCAGCGGCCGCTTCGCCGCCGCGGCGCTGGCCGAGTGGACGCGGCTGGGCTGCCTACCGGCGCGCTATCGCATCCTCGATCGCAGCGCCGAGCTGCGCGAACGCCAGCACGCCACCCTGGCGGCTGCGGTACCCGACTTGCTGGACCGGGTCGAATGGCTGGATCGGCCGCCGGAACAGGCCTGGCGCGGTGTGCTGTTCGCCAACGAGGTGATCGACGCGCTGCCGGTACACCGCTTCGTGCAGCGCGCCGACGGGCCGCGCGAGCTATGCGTGGCACTGGACGCAGACGGCCAGTTGCAAACGGTCGAACGCGAGGCCGACGCGATGCTGGTCGCGGCCGTCGCCCACGTCGCAGGCGACCTGGACAGCGGATTCGCCGACGGCTATCAGTCTGAGCTGTTGCCACAACTGCCGTACTGGATCGACGCGGTCTGCGGCACGCTCGAAGCCGGTATGGCGGTGTTCGTCGATTACGGTTATCCGCGTCGCGAGTACTACCTGCCGGAGCGCCACCAGGGCACGCTGACCTGTCACTACCGGCACCGTGCGCACGACCAGGCGTTGCGCTGGCCGGGCTTGCAGGACATTACCGCCTGGGTCGATTTCACCGCGCTGGCGGAGGCCGCAACGCAGATCCGACTGCCGCTCGCCGGCTTCAATTCGCAGGCGCAGTTCCTGCTCGCCGCGGGTTTGCCGGAAGTCATGCAGGAAGCCCTGGCCGGTCAGGACGAGACCGGCCGCTACGCGCTCAGCCAGCAGGTCAAGCAGTTGACCCTGCCCGGCAGCATGGGCGAGCGCTTCAAGGTGATGAGTTTCGCCCGCGGCATCGACCGCGTGCCGGCCGCGTTCACCGCTTGCGACCAGCGGCATCGTTTATGAATTACCGTCCGCTCGCCCACCTGCATTGGTGGCGGGGTTTGGGCTGGGCCTTGATCGCCTTGGTGATCGTGCTGTCGCTGGCCGCGCCGCTGCCCTTGCCGGAAATCGGTCCACCGGACTGGCGCGACAAGGCCGGCCACCTGCTCGCCTATGCGACCGTGGCCGGCTGGTATGCGCAACTGCTGCCGCCGGGGCGGGCACTGGCCGGCTTGGCCCTGGCCCTGGTCGGGCTCGGTGGTGCGCTCGAACTGGTGCAGGGCCTGACCCCGGATCGCCTGCCGGAATGGCGGGATTTTCTGGCCAATACCCTGGGCGTCGCGCTGGGCGCGGCGACCGCGTTCACCCCGTTGGCGCGGCTGCTGCTGCACTACGACGGCACCGAGCGAGCGTAGGATGGGTAGAGCGTAGCGGCTTTTAACGGCGCAGCCGGTCAACCCATCAACCCGATGGAGCGCAGCGGAAGTAGGGTGGATAAGCGCAGCGGTTTTCAACGGCGGAGCCGGTCATCCACCGTTTTGGGCAGGGTGGCAGGCGGATGAATGGTGGATGCGCTGCGCTTATCCACCCTACTTGCGTCCTCGGGAAGCGTCGTCGTCCCGGCTCTTCGACAGGCTCAGGACAAGCCGAGCTTCGGCCGCGCCGGGACCCAGGGCTTTTGGCATTTCCGTCGTATCCAAGACTGGGCCCCGGCGTTCGCCGGGGCGACGGTTCTTTCTGTCTTCTGTCCTCCGTCCTCCGTCCTCTGAATGGTGGATGCGCTGCGCTTATCCACCCTACTTTTCCGCCTGCCGCCTGCTGCCTCACAGCGTGGCCAGGCTGAGCACTACGTTCAACACCATGCCGAGGCTGAGCAAGACGGTGTAGCACAGGCCGATCGCGCTGAATTTGAGCAGGGTGAAGAACCAGCCCTGGCGGTAGATGCGCTTGTGCGCGATCAGCAGATTGAGCGGGATCCAGGC